>NZ_FPAR01000014.1:0-85866 GCF_900116475.1 Pseudoalteromonas sp. DSM 26666
TACGCTTTCCTATTTTTTTGTCAACACTTAATTTTGTTAAACTTGAAAGTTTTCGAAACTAAGTTTTACTCAACTCACTGAGTAGCTCGTGCCTCGCTAAGCGTTGCGCTCTGCCGTCTCAGTGGGGTCGCATTATAGGGAGATCCGAAAACAGATCAACCCTTTTTTGAAGAAAACTTGAAATAAATGACTGTTCGAACAAAATTACAACTAAACGCTCATTTTAACCACTAAAAACTGTGGTAAAGAGCGGTTTAACTAGTTTACTTTAAGTTTCCAACCACATTTTTTCTGATACTTAATCTCTTGATTTAGCTCACTTGCCATTAATGGGTGGTTTTTTAACCAATCGTTTTCAAATTGAATAGCTAACTCTTCATTTTCAGCTGTTATCTTAAAGTTAGGCAAGACATCATCTTGGCGGCGCATAGATAAAATAACGGCAACACGTAATAGTCGAACGATATACGTTGCAACGTTACTGTGCGCACCTAAATGATCTAAACATCCTTTTTGAAGGTCTGAACGATGGCTGTTGGCAATCGCAACGATCACTTTGTGTTCTGATTGCGAAAAACCTGGCATATCGGTATTTTCTAAAATGTAAGCGGTATGTTTGTGGTATTGCTTGTACTCTATTAATAAACCAATCTCATGAAGTTGCGCCACCGCATTTAAAAGCGGTAATCCACTTAATGCTTCTATCGGCCAATAGTGATTAACCTCGCTAGCTAATTGTAAAGCTAAGCCGGATACTCGCGATGCTTGCTTTTGATCCACATGATAACGATTCATAAAACCATCAATCGTACGTTGACGAATGTCGTTATTATGCAGTTCCGGTAGCATGCTATATAAAACACCTTCACGAAGTGCGCCACCCGCCAATCCCATTTGTTCTATTTCTAGTGACTCAAACAGTGCAATTAAGATAGCCAGCCCAGATACAAACACTAAACGTCGCTCTTCACTTAACCCTGGCAAGTCGAGTTCAGCTATAGTCTCATAAGCAATAGATTGTTGTTTAATGGTGTATAGCTTTTCAAGGGTGAGCATTTCATTTAAATTTTGTGCCACCATGATTTCTTGAATAGCTTGTACGGTCCCTGACGCACCAGAGGCAAGTTGCCAACCAGCCGTTTTATACTCAGGCGCTATTTCATCAATAACAGTACGCGCGGCTTTAATAGCAGTATTAAAGTTTGCTTCATTTAACTGGCAATCTTTAAAGTAGCGTTCAAGGTAAGTAACACACCCTATATTAAGACTTTTATAGTGACGTGCTTCAAAGCCTTGGCCAATCACCACTTCAGTACTCGCACCACCAATATCAATAACTAGCTGTTTGCCCGCACATGAAGAAGTGTGCGCAACTCCTTTGTAAATAGTTCGCGCTTCTAGCTCACCACTAATAACATTAACTTTATGGCCTAATATTTTTTCAGCACGTAATTTAAAGTCGTCGGCGTTGGTTGCTAAACGAAGTGTTGCAGTGGCAACAATGGTGATGTTTTTCTTGGGAATATCTTGCAAACGTTCCGCAAACAAGGCCAAACACTCCCAGCCTCGTTGCATAGCCTCTAAGCTCAATAGATTATTATCATCAAGCCCAGCGGCGAGTCTTACTTTGCGTTTGACGCGACCTATTGTTTGCAAGCCACCCGCCACTGATTTGGCAATAAGCATATGAAAGCTATTTGAGCCCAAATCAATGACTGCATATACATTTTTTTGCGGTTTAAGTTGCCCCACCGTTCAAAAACCTCTAGTTACGAATACTATCAAACTAACGGTCGGTTAAGACCGTCCTTTTTGGTAACCATTATTTGGGCGACGTCCGTTGTTATTACTACGATTACGTGGACCGGTAGAAAAATTACGTTTTCTGTGAATAGTCGGCTTGGTCAAATCATCTAGCAATGCACTTTTATCGTAATGCGATAAAGGGATGCTGTGCTCGATGTACTCTTCAATTTCATGAAGGTTATAAGCATACTGCTCACACGCAAAGCTAATTGCATGACCCGAAGCGCCTGCACGAGCTGTACGACCAATACGGTGAACGTAATCTTCGCAATCATCAGGTAAGTCAAAGTTAAATACATGACTTACTTCTGGAATATGTAAACCACGCGCAGCAACATCGGTAGCCACTAAAAAGTCTAGCTCGCCTTTACTAAATTGCGCGAGTATTGATTGACGTTTCTTTTGGTTTACATCACCGGTGAGCATACCCACTCGATGTCCATCTGCTTTTAACCATGCATACACAGTTTCACAGCTGTGTTTGGTATTTGCAAAAACAATGGCTTTCTCAGGCCATTCTTCTTCAATCAAGGTTAACAACAGCTTAATTTTATCTTCTTGTGAAGGATGAAATAGCTCTTCTTGAATACGCTTACCCGTTTTTACATCGGGTTCTATTTGCACATGCTCTGGGTTTGTCATGTGTTCAAATGCAAGCTCTTGTACACGATACGACAGTGTGGCAGAGAATAATAAGTTTAAACGTTCTGATGTATCCGGCATACGACGGAACATATAACGGATATCTTTAATAAAGCCTAAATCGAACATACGATCGGCTTCATCTAGCACGACTACCTCAATTTCATTAAGGGTGTAACAGCCTTGCTTGTACAGATCTATTAGGCGACCTGTAGTACCAATTAAAATATCAACGCCTTTTTCTAGTTGTGCACGTTGTTTTTCGTAATCTTCGCCACCATATACTAAACCTAAGTTAAGATTACAGTGCGGCGCTAAAATTTTTGCATCTTTGTGTATCTGAATCGCAAGCTCCCGAGTTGGGGCCATGATCAGGGCTCTTGGATGTTTACTAGGTGCTTTGCTAGATTGTAATAACCGGTGGCATGTGGCGGTTAAAAACGCCAACGTTTTGCCTGTACCTGTTTGTGCTTGGCCCGCAATATCGCGCCCTTCACAAATAAACGGTAGGCATTTAGCTTGAATGGGTGTGCAATATTCAAACCCACTTTCGGTTAACCCGGCAACCACTTCCGGTGCAATAGCAAAGTCTGAAAACTTTTTATCGGTCAAATGTGTCTTAGTCATAGCGTTTAAGCATAACGTTTAAACTTGCAATAAGAAACAAGAGTGTTTAAATACGCACTAAATATTTCGCCTAACTAAACCGGAGAGCGCAATGAGCGAGAAAATAATCCAAATTACCGACGATAGCTTTGAAGCTGACGTATTACAATCAGACAAACCTGTACTAGTAGACTTTTGGGCTGAATGGTGCGGACCGTGTAAAATGATCGCCCCAATTCTAAGCGAAGTTGTTGAGGAATTTGATGGCCGTGTAACGATTACTAAATTAAACATTGACCAAAACGCAGGTACTCCACCTAAATTTGGTATTCGTGGTATTCCTACACTACTACTTTTCAAAGATGGTCAAGTGGCTGCAACTAAAGTAGGCGCACTATCAAAAACACAATTAGTTGAGTTTTTAGAAAACAACATCTAAGTGTAAATTTATAAAAAAAGGGCGCTCAGCCCTTTTTTTATTATTTATTTTACAGAAGTACTGGACGCTGCAGTAATGACCTGCTAGTTTATAAAGCCAACTAATCCTTAGTTATATTCAACAAACCTCACTCAACGATCTAATAAAGCGATTTTGAGTATGACAACTGTAATAAAGAACCCACCAATATGCATTTACGCGAATTAAAAGACAAGTCTATAAAAGAGCTTGTAAACTTAGCTGAGTCCATGGGGCTCGAAAACGTAGCCCGCTTAAGAAAGCAAGACATTATTTTTGCTATTCTTAAATCCCATGCCAAAGGCGGAGAGAATATCTTCGGCGGTGGTGTATTAGAAATTTTGCAAGATGGTTTTGGCTTTTTAAGATCATCAGAAGCTTCTTACTTAGCTGGCCCAGATGATATTTATGTATCTCCAAGCCAAATTCGCCGTTTTAGTATGCGTACTGGCGACTCTATTTCAGGTCTTATTCGTCCGCCGAAAGATGGTGAGCGTTACTTTGCTTTACTTAAAGTAAACGAAGTTAATTTTGATAAACCTGAAAACTCTCGCACTAAAATACTTTTTGAAAACCTGACACCACTACATGCAAACGAACGTTTTCGTATGGAACGTGGTAACGGCAGTAAAGAAGATATTACCGCACGAGTTCTTGATTTAGCGTCACCCATTGGCCGCGGCCAACGTGGTTTATTAGTGGCACCGCCAAAAGCGGGTAAAACCATGTTGCTACAAAATATTGCGCAATCAATCACACATAATCACCCTGATGTTACATTAATGGTTTTACTTATTGATGAACGTCCGGAAGAAGTGACTGAGATGCAACGCCTAGTAAAAGGTGAAGTTATTGCATCAACATTCGATGAACCAGCATCTCGCCATGTACAGGTTGCTGAAATGGTTATCGAAAAAGCAAAGCGCTTAGTTGAGCACAAAAAAGACGTGGTGATTTTACTTGATTCAATCACACGTTTAGCACGTGCTTACAACACCGTTATTCCATCATCAGGTAAAGTATTGACCGGTGGTGTAGATGCTAATGCATTACATAAGCCTAAACGTTTCTTTGGTGCTGCACGTAACGTTGAAGAAGGCGGTAGCTTAACAATTATTGCGACTGCGCTTATTGATACCGGCTCTAAAATGGATGAAGTTATCTACGAAGAGTTTAAGGGTACGGGTAACATGGAACTACACCTTAACCGTAAAATTGCGGAAAAACGTGTATTCCCAGCTATCGACTTTAACCGTTCTGGTACGCGTCGTGAAGAATTACTTACTAAGCCTGATGAGCTCCAAAAGCTGTGGATTTTACGTAAGATAGTCCATGACATGTCAGAAATTGATGCCATGGAATTTTTAATCGATAAACTATCAATGAGTAAAACCAACGATGAGTTTTTTGATTCGATGAAACGTCAGTAATCTGAACGCTGGTGAAATAAACATTTTTAAATAAAAAAGACACCAGATGGTGTCTTTTTTATTTTTAGAGTAAATCAGCTTATCCGTATTGCTTAAGCAGTACCAGCAAGTCATTTACTAATGTTGTTAACTTTTGAGTGTTAATTTGTGACTGAAGTAATTCATCATCTAGTGCTTTTGCCACTAATGCTATTTCTTTAAACTCAAACATTTGTGCCGCACCTAAAACTCGGTGGCTATCTTTTTGCAGCGATTTATAATCTCCAACTTTAAAATGCTGTTCAATTAGCTCACTTTCTGTAATCAGGCTTTGTTTAAAACTCGCTACTAAATCACTCATATCTACATGGATACTTTCTGTCGATGAATCCTCATTTGCTGAGCTTAAGTATTTAGCTAAAACAGTGTAAAAAGATTCTTTGTCTATTGGTTTTGCTAAATAATCGCTAAAACCAAGTGATAAGTAGTGGTCAATCTCGTGGCTCATGGCATTGGCCGTTAACGCTAAAATAGGCTGCTCATAGCCACATTGTTTGAGTAGTTCAAACGCAGAAATACCATCCATAACGGGCATTTGAATATCTAAAAGCACCAAATCCGGATACAGTTTTAAACTTTGCTCTACGGCTTGCTCACCATTTTCAACGGCAATCACTTCAAGTCCTAGGGAGTGTAAATAACGACTGATCAGTTTGCGGTTATCACTGTGATCCTCAGCAAGCACCACCTTACCGGATAACAACCTATGCCCTGCAGCCGATTTAGCCTGCATATCATCGTGGCAAACTTGCTCTTCAACTTGTATACAGGGCAAATAGAACGAAAACTCACTGCCCTTTTTAAACTCACTCTGCACGCTAATATAGCCACCCATCATCGCTGCCAATTGCTGCGACAAGCTCAAACCTAGTCCTGTGCCACCAAAACGTCGACTAATACTGTTATCGGCTTGGCTAAAGCATTCAAAAATAAGCTTAAGCTGTGAGGAGCTCATACCAATTCCGGTATCTTGAATACAAAAGAGCAGCCCTTGATCCGTTTTGCTAACAGCAATTGTTACGTGCCCCTTATGAGTAAACTTAATGGCATTGGCGCATAAATTAATAAGTATTTGTTTTACTCGAGTTAAATCTAGCCGCGTAAAATAGGTATCACCTAACTGACTCTCTAATATCAGTGACAAGCCTTTCGCTTTAGTTTGTGGAGAAAACATAGCATGAACATCGTTGATCAATTGCACCATATCAAAACAGCTAATGTTAAGTTCTAGCCTGTTTGCTTCGATTTTACTTAAATCAAGCACATCATTAATCAGGCTTCTTAAATGCTCACTTTGTCGTTGTATTACCCTAAGCTCATCTTGTAATTGCTCAGCCTTATACTGACCACTAATAAGATCATCTGTTTGCGCCAAAATAGCGGTTAATGGCGTTCTAATTTCATGGCTTATATTCGCTAAAAACTGGCTTTTAACCTCGTTAGCTTCACGCAGTTCTTGCGCCACACTTTGCAGCTCTTTGGTGCGCTGTTCAACTTGCTCACTCAGCTTTAACTTCGCTTGTTTTTCTGTTCGGCGTTTATAAACAGCAATTACTGTAATTAAAATCAATATGGCAACAATCACCAATAAGAACGTCAGCTGTGAACGTTTAGCTATTTGTAATTCTTGTAAGTATTGTTGCTGTTTTAATTGTTTAATTTCTTGGTTTAGCTGATTTGATTCAAACTGAATTTGAAATTGACTGACCGCTTTTGAGGCTTCTTCGGTATTAACACTGCGCTGATAATCAACATACTGTTGATGCAAATTTAACGCTTTTTCATAATCCCCTAAGCTAGCATGGATCAGCGCCTCAACCCCCAAACCGTCTTTTATGCGCATGCCATTATTATACTCTTTGGCAAGCGTAATTGAACGCTCTGAGGTTTCTTTGGCATTTTCTGTATCGCCTTGCACAAATTGAACAGTCGATAACACGTGTAAGGCAGCCGCTAGTAACGACTTATTATCAGCCTCAAGTGCAAACTGTTGCCCTGCATTAGCATGATATAACGCGACATCAAATTTATTTAATTTAAGATTAATTGTGGCTAAATTGGTGTGCTTAGTCGAAAGCTGAAAGGCGTTATTAACACTTTGATAGTAGCGCAAAGCTAATTGGTTGTAATGCAACGCTAACTGGTACTGCCTCGATTCAGTGTACGCCACACCCATGTTACCGTATACCTGTGCAACGCCATCGTCATCACCAAGCTCTTGAAAAACTTTTAAAACCTCACGATACATCTCAAGCGCGGACTCATACCGAGAGAGACGAATATAAATACCGGCGATATTATGTAATATATCGGCTTTATCTTGTGCGCTCCCCTCTTTTTCATAAATGACTTTGGCTTGCTGATAATAATCGAGGGCTAGCTCCATGTTATACATATCAAAGTAAGCGAGCCCAATATTACTGAGTAAGTTAGCCTGTTTAATCGGGCTTTTAAGGGTAATGGCAATGTTTAACGCGCGATTATAATCAACGACCGCTTGTTGCACTAACCCTTGATAATAAAGCACCACGCCTTGCATTTTAATTGCACGAAAATAAAGTTTTGGCTGTTCTTTAAGGGTGCTATTCGCCTCTAGTAATTTAAAATACTTTAGTGCATTAGCTAAATCACTCTGTGTAAACGCCAGCTCCGCTAAGTCACTGTAAATGGTCACGCGTTGTAAATTTGGAAGATCAGGGTTAGCTAATATGTCTATTGCAAGGCGGTGCTTTTCAGTCCATGTTTGCTCAAGATCGAACTGCTCAAACAAACTTGTCTGCTCATTGGATAAAGCGTCGTTTGATGCACCACTCAGTACAACCAAAAGACCAATAAAGCAGATGCGCTTTAACCGAGTCAGCATAAAAATATCCTTTAATCCTTGCTAGCCATAATAAAATGACACCCAAACAATATATAAACATCTAATTTAGACCAATATAAAATAGGCATTCACGCCCACTCCTTGGGGTTTAATGTTACTTAGGTGTATGATAATTTGTTCAAGATACACCAATTAATAGATTGTAAACAATGCTTAACCCACTGATAGATGAGATTTTTGAACTATTAATCAATAATAAAGTGTGGATGGTTCATACTTTAGCATCGGAACTAAAAGAACGTGGGTTACTTGATACCTTAGCAGCTGATCCTGGGCGTGATTTATTTAAACGTAATTTTTTAATTATGAATGCACTTTATCAGTTACAGCAGCAAGTTATGCCAAAACAGCAGCTACTGATTAAAAGTTTACACATTGAACTGGTGAGCGACCCTCGCCAAAACCAACTTCACCCAAACGATCCGCTGCGTGACTACTACTTAAACTGGCAAAACTTTGAAACATCAACAGCAGAAATTAACGCATTATTAGATAGCTTTTGGCAACGTTTCAGTAAGCCTAAACAACATGAAGCGCCTTTAAGTGCTCAGCAACATCAGCAATTAATCGCTCGCTGGCAATTAGTACAACCAATTACCTTAAACACATTACAAAAGCGTTGGCGACAACTAGCCGTTCAGCATCATCCAGACAAACAAGGGGGTGATAATGAAGTGTTTAAACAATTAAAAATGGAATATGAGCAACTCAAGGCGAGCTGCTCATCTTAAAACGTAAAACTAGCGCGTCAGGCGACGAGCACGGATTTTACGCCCTTTAATATTGCCTTCGGTTAATTTACGTAACGCGGGTTTAGATGAGTTACGCTCTACCGCGACAAAAGCCACGTTATCAAGTACATTAATTTTACCCACTTGGCGCCCTGCTATACCATCTTTACCTGTTAATGCCCCTAAGATATCACCCGCGCGCACTTTTTGCTTTTTACCCGCATCTATCATCAATGTCACCATTTCAGGTTTGTATGGAGGCTTATCAAGTAGGTTATATGATGGCATTGGCTCAGGGGTAAAATCACGCTCATAGTGGTCACCAATTTGCGCTACTTTAAATTGCTCAGCATCACCGTAAATAGAACACGCAATGCCTTTTTTGCCCGCTCGCCCGGTACGCCCTACACGGTGAACATGCGTTTGTGGATCATGCGCTAAGTGATAGTTAATTACCATGTCCATATCATCAATATCTAAGCCGCGTGCTGCTACATCGGTTGCCACTAAAATAGACGCACTCTTATTGGCAAAATGAATCAGTGTACGCTCACGGTCACGCTGCTCTAAATCTCCATGCAATGCAACGGCGCTGAAGCCTTCATCGGCTAAATCATCACATACTTGCTGTGTTTCTACCTTGGTATTACAAAACACCACACAACTTTGTGGGGTAAATTTAAGTAATAGTAATTTAAGGGTTGGATAACGTTGCTTATTATTATCCATTTTATAGAAGTATTGCTTGATAGTGCTTTTTTCTTGCTGCTCTTCTACTTTAATCATTTCAGGGTTGCTCAGAACACGCTTTGCAATGGCTTCGATTGATTTTGGAAAAGTCGCGCTAAATAACAATGTTTGACGATTTGTTGGAATACACTCAATTATGGCATCGAGGGTGTCTTGAAAACCCATATCAAGCATTTGGTCGGCTTCATCAAGTACCAGCGTTTCAACATCATCTAAGCGCAATGTACCTTTACGAATATGGTCGTCAACTCGCCCTGGTGTACCTACAATAATATGCGCACCATGTTCAAGTGAGCCAATTTGAGGACCAATTGATACCCCGCCACACAAAGTTAAAATTTTAATATTATGAATACCGCGTGCTAATTTACGCATTTCAACCGCTACCTGCTCTGCAAGCTCACGGGTTGGGCACAGCACTAACGACTGAATACGAAAGCGCTTAACATTCAGCTTGGCTAAAACGCCCAGACTAAATGCCGCTGTTTTACCTGAGCCTGTTTTAGCTTGGGCAATAATATCTTTACCACTTAAAACAGGAGGCAGGCTTTGTGCCTGTACAGGAGTCATTTGGGTGTAGCCGAGTGTTGATAAATTATCAACTAACCCAGAAGGTAAGGCCAACGATGAAAAAGCAGTTGCAGTCACAGTAAATTCCATAGCAAAAAAATAACTTGAGAAAAGTCTCAATAAATATGCGGCTAATAATAGCAGATTTAACAATTAGCAACCATTAACAACGCACGATAAAAAGTGCAAATAAAGATATTGCAAATGATAGTTATTTTCATTAAGATCTGCGGCGTTTTACTATTCTAATAACTCTAAGCCGGAAGCTACTAATGAAACTTAACCCACTTTTTATCGCACTTTTAGCCAGTACCTCTGCAAATGTATTCGCCAACACCGCAAATATAGAGCGCATTGAAGTAAAAGGCAGTTACTTCAACGACTACAAAGTAGATAATGCCAGTGGTGCAATGAGAACCTCAACCTCATTACTCGATACCGCACAATCAGTCACTGTTATTACAGATACAATTGTAAATGAGCAACTAGCAACCACCTTAGGTGAAGTACTAAGTAACGATGCGAGTTTAACGCCAGGATCTAAGCAACGTAATCGTGAAGTATTTAACTTACGTGGTTTTGAGTTAAGTTCATCAACCGGCTACCTGCGTGATGGCCACCAGCATTGGTCGCACTATCAACAACCCATTGAAATTTTAGAGCAAGTTGAAGTAATTAAAGGACCATCGAGTATTTTGTACGGCCAATCGGGCCCTGGCGGCTTAGTAAATATGGTGACCAAAAAGCCAACCGCACAAACGTTATTTAATGCCAGTGCCGATGTCGATCAACATGGCTCAACTCGCTTTATGCTTGATGCTGGCGGCGCATTGACTGAAGCTGAAGATTTACGTGCCCGTGGCGTATTAGTAAAACAAGATGTTGAATATTGGCGTGAGTATCAAAACGGTGATAACCGCGAACGCGATCGTTTTTTAGGTGCATTAGTGGTTGATTACGATATTAGCGATAATGCCTTAGTACGTGTTCACTATGACCGTACCGATGACGAAGCAGGTCTAGATACGGGTGCTTGGATCGATAATGATGCCAATATCATTGGTAACGATAAAACAATTCGTGACATGTCTTGGGCCTTTACCGACATCACCGTTGAAAACATGGGCATTGATTTTAATGTATTTTTAGCCGATAACTGGCAAGTAAAACTTGGCTACAATGAACAAACATTTGAGCGCCAGCGTTTTGAGTCAGCACCACGTAAGCCAAGTGACTTTATCGAAGGCGATAGTTATCAGTCACGCCCTTACGATCGCTTTGATGATTGGCAGTTTAAAACTGCTTTTATCGACTTTATTGGCGAATTTGAAACCGTGGGTGTGCATCATCAATTACTTGTAGGCGTTAACTCACTGGATTATTACTATGGCCAATTACGCACCTCTGCTGATACGATTAATTTTTCTGCCGGTCAAAATGAGCCTAATCGCCCTAATATAAGTTACAAATCAGATGATACTGTTAGCTCATCTGCCTACGACTACTACGGGATTTATATCCAAGATTTGATTTCGTTCTCGCCTAAATGGCAACTATCACTAGGTGGTCGTTACGATAAACAAAATAAAGAAAACAGCAATAACGAATCGTTCGTACCTAAGGTCGGCGTACTTTACCATCCAAATGCCTCAGCAACCGTATATGCAAGTTACTCGGAAGGGTTTGAGCCGCAAAACGAAACATTAGAAAATGAAAATGATGTTAATAATGGCATGAAACTCGATGCCATTACCTCTGAGCAACGAGAAGTTGGGGTTAAATGGCAACTGTTTGATGATCGATTAATGCTCAGCGGCGCCCTATTTGATATTAGTAAAACAGGCACCTTAGTGAGCGAAAATCTGATTAACCCTATTGGTGATATAACCAGCATAACCACGCAAGCAGGTGAACAACGCCATAAAGGCTTTGAACTTTCTGCACAAGGTGCTGCTACCGATCGTTTATTTGTTATGGCATCAACCATGTATTTAGATGCTAACTATGAACGAGATGAAGAATTAGAAGGTAAGCGCCCAACCGATGCACCAAAGTGGTCTGCCTCACTTTGGACCCGTTATGAACTCAACGACGCCATTGCTTTTAATGCCGGCGCTTTTTATGAAGGTGAACGTTTTGCCGATAATGCCAATACAGTAACAAAACAGGGATATACCCGTGTTGATGTTGGCGCAACATACGCACTTAAGGTAAGTAATACAGATATTAACCTGCGTTTAAACATTGAAAACTTATTCGATAAAAACTACCTAGCCGGTGGTGGATTAAATAACGTGACGGTAGGTGAAGGCACAAACGTGCGTTTAGCAGCGCAATTTAGCTTTTAAATACAAACTTTAAAAACCCATAGCCCACCTCAATTTGAGGTGGGCTTTTTTTTGAACTGACTTTTGAACCCACTGAATAGCCTACTCATCTCATCTATTTTTTATCCTGTTTGTTACATGCTTTAATGGTGTTAATCATTACAAAGGCTCTCTGAATATGAAACGATTGCTCACAGCACTCCTATTTACCACCAGCATGACGGTAAGCGCCAACAACAGTGAATTCACTGCAAAACAGCTACAACAAGTAGATGAGGTGCGCACCACCGCCCTTAAAAGTGATTTAAGCTATCAATTACTAGAATCACTCACCACTGAAATAGGCCCGCGCCTACCAGGCACCGAAAACGATAAGAAAGCCGTTGCTTGGGCAAAAGCAAAGTTTGATGAATTGGGCTTTGATAAAGTCTGGTTAGAAGAAGCAACCTTCCCTGAATGGCGTCGCTATAGCGAAAGCGGAAAAATACTCACTCCAAGCGAGCAACCTCTGCATTTAACAGCACTGGGTAACAGCATTAGTACACCCAAAGAGGGGATCAGCGCACCTGTCGTCTTATTCGAAACCCTTGACGAATTAAAAGCTGCACCGGCGAATAGCTTAAAAGGTAAAATTGCTTATATTAATTACCGTATGAACCGTGATATTGACGGCAATGGTTATGGCCCCGCGGTAAAAGCCCGTGCTACCGGAGCAATTGAAGCGGCTAAAAAAGGCGCCGTTGCCTATATGATGCGCTCAGTTAGCACTGGCCACCATCGCTTTGCACATACCGGCGGTAGCTATTATAAAGAAGGGGTAACTAAAATACCTAACGTGACTATTGCCAATCCTGATGCTGACCAAATAGCACGATTAGTCGCATTAAACAAAGACGTGTCGGTTAATATTAATGTACAAACCGAAAACCTAGGCGAGGGCACTGGTTATAACGTCATTGGCCAATTTAATGGTACTGAAAACCCTGAGCAATATGTACTTATTGGTGGACACTTAGATTCGTGGGATTTAGGTACTGGCGCTCTGGATGATGGCGCTGGCGTTGCCTTAACCATGGCAGCAGCAAAGCATATTAGTGATGTAAAACGTCCTAAGCGCAGTATTCGCGTTGTGCTTTTTGCAGCTGAAGAACTCGGCCTTTGGGGCGCAAAAGCGTATTTTGCAAAGCATAAAAATGAGCTTAATAACATTGTGGCTGCTGCAGAGTCTGACTTTGGTGCTGATGTAGTTTATGGCTTTGAATCAAATGTAAACGCAGCTTCACTGCCAGTAGTGCGCGCGATTGCCAAAGAGCTTGCGCCATTAAATATTGAATACATTGGCCAAAATGAAGCTAAAGGCGGACCCGATCTCATCCCATTTAAAAATGCAGTTTCTGCACCTATTTTTGAACTGGCACAAGATGGTACTGACTACTTTGATTACCACCATACAGCGGATGACACCCTTGATAAAGTAACCCCCGCTAAACTTCGTCAAAACACCGCTGCTTATGCTGTATTTGCGTTAATGGCCGCCGACGCTAAAACGACTATTAAACCAAAAGCACGCACTAAAGAGTAACAGACATAATTACTTACAGTTTGCTGCTTTAACTAATACGCTCATTGTTTTAACTTAAAGAGAATTAAAACAGGGAGCGTATTTTCATGCTGCTTTTCAATACCAGTCAGTCTTTTCCTCATTTTACACAAGTACAGTGCTGCCCTAATTGCAAAAGTAACAGCTATCACTTAGTTAACCAAAGCCGCTTTTTGCGCTTTACTATTCTTCCTATATTTCCGATAAAGTTGAGCTATAAACGCGAGTGCTATCAATGTGGACATTGTGAGCCTACAAGCATTAAAAAGTTACCCCTGTTCGAAAAGCTAAGCCTACCCAAATACTGTATTGGGTTAGTTTTATTGCTGTGGGTATTGTTATTTTTTTACCAAAAACACCTTAATGCTGAGGCGCTAAAACAAAGTTATTTAACCAACCCCAAAGCCTACGATACCTATTTAGTAAAGGCCGATAAATTCACTCATGAACCGTGGACACTGACTAATTTAAAAGTAGCGCAAGTGCTGAGCTTTGATCAGCAATTTATAACGTTTCAGGTGAGTAATTACAGCTATAAGCGCAGCAGCGCTATAACCACAGCAATGCGTGCCAGTTTATTAGTGCAAAGAGATTACTTTTCGTCTAAAACCATCACCCTACCTCGTAATGAAATAAAACGCTTATACAAGGATGACATTATATTCGACGTGCTGCGCCCCTATGCAAATAGTTTATATGGTGGATTTGTGATGTTTCCGCCACAGCCAAAACCTTTATATAAAGGAGTAAAGCTCGATAAAAATAATCAACAAGGAATTATGTACCACAAAGATGGGCAATACGATGAAGCGCTAGAAAGCTTTACTCTTGCAGCGCAAACAGGTTCTCAATGGGGGCAACTAAATCTGGCGCAAATGTATCGCGACGGGCAAGGCACAGAGAAAAACGCCCCACAAGCTATTTATTGGTATAAAAAAGCCATTGCTCAAGGTAATAGCAAAGCTAAACACGAGCTTGAGCAATTATGTAAAAGTGCACAATGTGAATAATGTAAAGTAGCGCGATTACGCCGCGCTACTATGGGTTTTAAAGAGCTTAGTATAGGTTACATGCATAATAACAATAACCAAACCCGCAACCACACCAAGTAAGCCATCAAATACTAAAGGGGCTAGCATCTCACCTACCCCACCTAAAGTTGACTGGGCGTAATGTGTGATATCAATCTGCGTATGATGCAGTAACTCAACACCATGCACTAAAATTCCACCCCCAACTAAAAACATGGCGATTGTACCTGCAAAGGCTAAAAACTGCATAAGTCGGGGAGCTGCTGCAAGTAGGCCTTTACCCAGTAATTCTTTAAATTTATTCGCAGAGAGCTTTGATTGGTTAAGTAAATACAATCCTGCATCATCAAGTTTTACAATTCCAGCTACCAGTCCATAAACACCAATTGTCATGATGATGGCAATAACACTTAGCACCAGTGCTTGATTCATTAACGTAGCCCCAGCCACAGTCCCTAAGGTAATTACAATAATTTCAGCAGAAAGAATAAAATCAGTACGAATAGCACCTTTTACTTTTTGCCTTTCATATTCAACTAAATCTAACTTTTCATCATCATCTATCGTTTCCTCATGGTGAGGTAAAAAGCGAGCAAATACTTTTTCAGCGCCTTCAAAACATAAAAATAAACCACCCATCATCAAAAGTGGCGTAATTAGCCAAGGCAACCACACACTAATTAATAACGCAGCAGGGACTAATATCGCTTTATTTAAAAACGACCCTTTTGCCACCGCCCATACTACCGGCAGCTCTCTATCGGCAGTGACCCCTGTAACTTGCTGCGCATTGAGCGCCAAGTCATCTCCTAGTACGCCTGCCGTTTTTTTAGTCGCAACTTTACTCATGGTCGCAATATCATCAAGTAAGGTCGTTATATCATCAAGTAATGTTAAGAGGTTAGTGCCAGCCATGATATTCCCTAGCTAAAAATAAGAGCTTAAACATAACGTAAAGCCTTATTTTCACCAACGGTTAATTTAGCTTTGCTAAGCTCTTAATTAACCAAGCGACTAAATAAGTAAAACACAGCCTAATGAAACACTACGCCATTACTATTGCTTTAATAGCGCTGGTTGCATGCAATGAGCAACCCATTACAACTAACTACATGTGCGATAACACCGCTGCACAGCTAGATATTATTAGCAACAAACAGGCGACGCTCCGCTTTAATAAGCATGATTATTTATTAACTCATGAGGTGAGTGCTTCTGGTAGCAAATATATTAATACCAAGGTACTGTTTTGGAGTAAGGGCGAGCAAGCTATGCTAATAATTGACGGTAAAAAATATCAATGCATAAGCAATTAACCATTAACTAACAACATATTAAAAAACTTGCTACACTAACAAAAGTCTTAATATTGTTGATAAAGTTATGCATTCTATCGCTATAAAACATAAAATAATTTTAGCCTTTTCAGCTATTGGCCTGTTAATGCTTACCAGCTGCATATTTTTTTACTGGTCACTCCATCAAATCAGTACCACTAACTCGCGCATAGAAACGTTAGCGGTTCCGGTACAGCAAGCGAGTAAAGACCTGCGTTTATCGCTACTTTCAATTACTAAATTTAACGCCATTGCTTACAGCCAAACTAAACTTGATTTACTACTGCAAAATAAAAAGCAAGCACACGCAGAGCAAACACAGTTTTTTAATAAATTAGAGACGCTAAAAGCGCAAGTTGCCAAGCAACAAAGTATGCAAACATTACTTGTTACTATTCATAATGACTTCACTGAGCTAAATACAATAAGCAACGACATGCTGGCAGCAAAAGAGCAACGCTTTAAGGCGCAAAGTACCGCCGCAGCACTGACAGTTACCTTTAATGAACAGCTTCGCGATCTGAGTAACCAATTACTTGATATAGAGCTTATAAACGTAGCAGGCAACCAGCAATCGCTTTTAAATGCAGTCTTTGGCACAGCGACTCGAATTGATGATTTATTATTTACTCTAAACAATAATGTCAAAGGCATCGGGCAAGTAACCACCTCTGAAGATATCAATGCCCACCAACAGGACACTTCTTTTTTACTCGATAATATTCAATCTAATCTTAGTTATTTAGAGCAACAAGCCTCTCCTATTGCAAATAAGCTCAACGCCAATGAGTTAATAGCGGCGTTTAACGATTTAAGCAGCCTATTAAATAACCCTGATGGGCTGTATGCATTGCAGAACACTGTACTCAATAGCAAAGACAAGGTTGATCAGCGGTTTGAAAGTTTTCAACATGCTTTTATCATTATAGAAAATCAGCTAATTGAGCTTAATAAACTTGCAGACACGCGCTTTGACTCCCTGCAAGAGAGCGCTAAGTCAGCAATCAATACCGGCTCTAGCTTAGTTATTATTATTGCTTTTGTTTTAATTGTTTTGCTGGTTATTATTTCAGTGTTTACTACTAACGCCATGCTAAAACCACTTAAAAAGGTGAATAAAGAACTCGCACGCATAGCCTCAGGTGACTTTTCACAGCGTAGTAATCCTCTAAGTAAAGACGAATTTGGTACCCTGCTGCATAATACCAATAAGCTTTGTGATGATTTAACTCACCTAATAAAAGGGATCAGTAACGACGCCTACGAACTCGATAATTCAGCCATTCAAACCAGTGAAAAAGGGCAACAAATGACCATCGTTGCTAAGCAACAGCTGGAACGCAGCGCACAAGCAACCTCATTAGCGCAACGTATGCTACAAAGCTCACAAGCCGTTTACGAACAAGCGCAGAGTACCTCAAATGAAATAACGAATGCCTCGCAGTTTGCAAATGATGTCAATGACATTGCAAACAACAATAGCCAAAGTATTGAATCTCTTTTAAGCCGCCTAGATAAAGCAGTTAGCAGCACCGAAGAGCTTGCACAATACACCCAACTGATTGGCGCGATTGTTGATACGATTAGCAGTATTGCAGAGCAAACCAATTTGCTAGCGCTTAATGCGGCCATTGAAGCAGCAAGAGCCGGTGAACATGGTCGAGGATTTGCCGTAGTGGCCGATGAAGTGCGTTCGCTTGCAGCACGAACACAAAGCTCCACTAGCGAAATAACCACCATGATCAACACACTACAACAACATACTCAGACTACCCAAGCTGAAATAAATGATGGTCAACAACAAGCCAAACATTGTGTTGAAAACAGTACTGAACTAAATGCAGCCGTTGAGCGTATCAAAAGCACGTTAGTATCGGTCAATGCAATGAGCAAAGACATTGCCCATGCATCGCATGAACAACTTGCAAACAGCACTGATATACAACAAATAATGGCTAAGGTAACCGATCATGCCACCTTAAATGCCGACAATGCGACGACCCTAGCAAGCGAAAGTGAAGATGTTAACCAACTTGCACACTCTTTAAAAGGTGCGGTAGAGCGCTTTAAGTTTTAAGTGCAAGTAATGACTTGGCTTGCATGAACTGGGTATAATACTTTTAACTTTTTGCTAAGTAACGGCCCACAATGAAATACAAAGATCTACGCGATTTTATCGATTTACTTGAAAAACGAGGCGAATTAAAACGCATCAGCCAAGAAATCGACCCGTATCTTGAGATGACCGAAATTGCCGATCGCACACTGCGTGCTAAAGGCCCCGCTTTATTATTTGAAAACCCGAAAGGGTATGGCATGCCTGTTCTAGCTAACTTATTTGGTACACCTAAGCGTGTAGCAATGGGTATGGGCCAAGAAGATGTCAGTGAATTACGAGAAGTTGGTAAGTTATTGGCATTTTTAAAAGAGCCAGAGCCACCGAAAGGCATTAAAGAAGCCCTTGGACAAATTCCGGTATTTAAGCAAGTCCTTAATATGCCAGCCAAAGAAGTAAAAAAAGCGCCCTGCCAACAAGTTATTTTACAAGGTGACGATGTTGATTTAACCAAGCTTCCTATTCAGCATTGCTGGCCTGGTGATGCTGCGCCTTTAATTACCTGGGGTTTAACCGTTACCAAAGGGCCTTATAAAAAGCGTCAAAATTTAGGGATTTATCGCCAGCAGTTACTTGGCAAAAATAAAATTATTATGCGTTGGTTATCTCATCGTGGTGGCGCGCTTGATTTTCAAGAGTGGTGCAAAGAACACCCTGGTGAGCCGTATCCGGTATCAGTGGCATTAGGGGCTGATCCTGCCACAATTTTAGGGGCGGTTACTCCGGTCCCCGATACATTAAGCGAATATGCTTTTGCCGGTTTATTGCGTGGCAGTAAAACGGAAGTGGTTAAGTCTATTTCGAATGATTTACAAGTACCGGCCAGCGCAGAAATCGTGCTTGAAGGGCATATTATGCCAGGTGAAATGGCACCTGAAGGCCCTTATGGCGACCATACGGGTTACTATAATGAAGTCGATGACTTTCCCGTTATGACAGTCACTCATATTACTCATCGTAAAGACCCTATTTATCACAGTACCTTTACGGGTCGTCCGCCTGATGAGCCAGCTATTTTAGGGGTGGCTTTAAACGAAGTATTTGTGCCAATTTTACAAAAACAGTTTCCAGAAATCGTTGATTTTTATTTACCGCCAGAGGGCTGCTCGTACCGTATGGCCGTGGTTACGATGAAAAAACAATACCCCGGGCACGCCAAGCGCGTAATGATGGGGGTTTGGTCATTCCTACGACAGTTTATGTACACTAAATTTGTTATTGTCTGCGACGATGACATTAACGCCCGAGATTGGAACGATGTAATATGGGCTATTACTACCCGTATGGATCCTGCACGCGACACCACGTTAATTGAAAACACGCCAATAGACTATTTAGACTTTGCATCGCCTGTCTCTGGCCTTGGTTCAAAAATGGGCATGGATGCAACCAACAAATGGCCTGGCGAAACAACCCGTGAGTGGGGCGAACCTATTGTTATGGATCAAGCCACTAAAGATCGCGTTGATGAACTTTGGGATAGCCTAGGTATTCTTTAACGACTTTGGTCTAGGCTATAAACTCACCCTGCGGATATGCTACTATTGCTCAAATAAAGTGCGTATCCGCTAATTTAAGGTAAAACATGCAAACATTACACGCTGACGTTGTTTCTATCAGTCCACTAACAGAATTTGTTCATAAAGTTATTTTAAAGCCGCAGCAACCCGTCACATTTGAAGCTGGCCAATATTTACAATTGGTTTTAGGTGAAAAAGATAAACGTGCGTTTTCAATTGCAAGCCGTCCTTCACAAAGGGATGCTTTAGAATTACATATTGGTGCTTCAGTTGCTGACTCATATGCTATGCAATCGCTAGAGCACCTTCGTAATGCCCACAATAATAATCAAACAGTGACTATTGAAGCGGGCTTAGGTGTTTCTCAACTACGTTTGCAGTGCGAGCGCCCCATTATTTTACTTGCTGGCGGCACAGGCTTCTCTTACGCAAAATCAATGGCCGATCACCTTGCTGAAATAAATTGTCAGCGCCCAGTGCTATTTTATTGGGGTGTTAAAGAAGAGTCTGCGCTGTATGCACACAGCGAAATGAAAGCTTGGGCAGATAGTCATAAGCACTTCGAATTTATTCCTGTGGTAGAAAATCCTACTGACAGCTGGACTGGCCATACTGGTTATGTGCATAAAGCGGTAATGGACGATATCATCTCGCTTGAACCTTACGATATTTACATGGCAGGTCGTTTTGACATGATAGGCATAGTGCGCGATGACTTTATTAGCCACGGTGCCATTCGCGAAAACATGTACGCGGATGCATTTGCTTTTATAAAATAACAGCAAATGCATCATTTTTAAGGCACCTTAGGGTGCCTTAATTGTTTTTATTGCCCGCCATTACCGCTGCGATGATTGTTATTACCTATTAAACTCATCAACATAAACAATTTCCTAAAATCCAATCTATAAACCATACTTTGTATAGAACATTCAGCGGGAGAAACCTAAATGCTAAATACAAAAGTAAAAGATTTTATGCAACACAAGTTGCCTCATATCACCCCTAATACAGAAATGACGACCGCCATTGCAGAACTACAAAAATTTAAATTGCTTGGTGCCCCAGTATTTGACGATAACAAGTTGCTAGTAGGTTTTATCTCTGAGCAAGAGCTACTTAAACCCCTAATGCAAAGCAGTTATTTTTGTGACGGTATGGTAAAAGTATCGCAGTTGATGCAAACAGAAGTTGTGACGGTCAGCGGTGATACCAATATCATGGAATTAGCAGAACAAATGCAACCCGGTAAGCCAAAGAATTACCCTGTGGTTGATGGTGACGTTGTAGTTGGCATGATCAGCCGTGCCGATATTTTAAAAGCACTTTATGATAATTACGTTAGCTGTCAAACTCACATATAAAAAAAAATGCCACTGTAAACAGTGGCATTTTTTTATAGTACAGGTGATTAACGCTGTGCGACTTTGGTTTTGAGTGCCTGTTTATCTGCATCACTTAAATACGCAATCTCAAGTGCATTGGCTTGCGCTTTTTCCATATCAGCTTGCGATAAACCAGCTTGTGGCGCTGCAGTTGCGTATTCGTACTCAATTTCAATCCCTTCAACAGCCGGATCATCGGTATTAATGCTAGCCAAAATGCCATGATCTAAAAACTGTTTAAGCGGATGCTTAGTTAAATCATTCACTGTGCTGGTTTGAATATTACTGGTTAAGCACGATTCAATACCAATACGGTTATCACGTAAATAATCCATTAGCGTTGAGTCTTCAATCGCTTTAACGCCATGCCCTATTCTGCTTGCGCCAAGCTCGTTTAATGCTTGCCAAATACTGGCAGCACCCAATGCCTCGCCAGCATGCACAGTAACCGCTAAATATGCATCGCGTACTTGTTTAAAGTGATCAACAAACAGTTCACCAGGGTAACCAATTTCGTCACCGGCTAAATCAACCGCGACCAAATCATTTTTAAAAGCAAGTAAAGCATCCAGCTCGTGTTGACAGGTTTTAACACCGTAAGTACGAGATAAAATACCAATTAAGTTTGCTTTAATATCAGCATCTTTTGTTGCACTTTTAATACCATCGACCACGGCTTCAACAACGCCCTGAGGATGTAAACCTTGGCTTTGTGCCATGTAGTAAGGGCTAAAACGTAGCTCTACGTAATCAAGGCCTTGCGCTTGTGCATCTTCAATGTTTTCTATTGCAATTCGTCTACAGGCATCGTAATCACCCAGTACCGTAACCCCCCAATCAAGCTTTTGTAAAAAAGCCATTAGGTTTGGCTCAGGATCAATAACTTGAACATGAGGAATAAGTGCCTCAACATTATCTGCTGGTAAAGCTATATTAAACTGACGACCAAGTTCTAGTATGGTTTGCGCGCGTACATTCCCATCTAAGTGACGGTGAATATCTAGCAAAGGTATTTTTCTATTAATCATAGTAGCTACTCGGTTGAGTTAAAATTGCGCGAATGATACGCAGGTACAGTAATATTTCAAGTGTAGAATATTTAAAATGGCGCTTGGAGGTCTTATGTCTGCCTTTTGTACAAAAATACGTGTTACTTATCTAAGCGAGATAAATAATACCAAAGCGTTTTAAATAGCTCATCAGCTTCAATAGGCTTGGTCATGTAGCTATCCATTCCAGAGGCAATCGCTTTTTGAGCGTCTTGTTCGTGAGCGTTGGCGGATAAACCAATAATAGGTAAATCAAAAAAACCTAACTCATTACGAATCACTTTTGTTGCTTGTAAACCATCCATATTAGGCATTTGAATATCCATTAATACTAGGTCGTAGTTTTTTTCGCTAAGCATCGCAATCGCTTCTAAGCCATCATTTGCGATATCAGCAATACCGTGTTTAGTTTCTAAAATAGCACTTACAACATGTTGGTTTAATGGGTTGTCTTCCACTATAAGTAATTGATATTTTTCTAAAGAAATATTACTGACATCAATTTTTGATAAAGCATCAGCACTGTATTTGGCTTTTGGCAGCGATGAATGAACTGGTAAGCTAAAAGTAAACGTAGATCCATGCCCCTCACTGCTTTTTAAATCAATAGCCCCTCCCATCAATTCGACCAATTTTTTACAAATACTCAAACCTAAACCAGTACCACCGTACTGACGTGACGTTGAGCTATCTGCTTGAGAAAAGGGTTTAAAAAGCTGTTTTTGAGCTGCAGAGCTAATGCCAATCCCGGTATCGTTAACACTAAAATATGTCATTTTTGATGATTGCCAAATCTTTAACGTAATACAGCCCTTTGCGGTAAATTTTACTGCATTATTTAATAAATTAAGCAGAATTTGCTTTAAACGAATAGGATCGGTATTGAGAATTAAATGCGCATCGCTGTCATACTCTAATTTTAAAGAAAGCGATTTACTCTCCACCTCAAATTGCATTAAACCGACGATGTCCTCGGCTAATTGCTTGAGGTTCACAGGCTCTTGCATTAACTCAAGTTTACCGGCTTCCATTTTAGAAAAGTCGAGTACATCGTTTAACACTCTTAATAATACACTTAGAGCACCATCAGCTTGCTCTATATAGCCTTTTGCTTGCTGCCAATCCTGTTGTTGTAGCGCTAGATAGTGCATACCCTTTATGCCATTTATTGGCGTGCGTATTTCATGACTCATGTTGGCTAAAAACTGACTTTTTATAGCACTGGCTTCATCGGCCTTTTGTTTTTCTTGGCGTAGCGTGAGTGTTTGCTTTGCCACTTGTTCGCGAATCCGAATATTGGTAGCCGTCACAGAGATCAAAAATATAATCAACAACCACACAAATAACATACCCACTATTTGCGCTAGCCAGTATATGAACCACGATGATTTTAAAACGGGTTGATGCAGCTCAACGCGCCACATTCGCTGACCAATTAACAACTGATATTTTTTTAGTAACACCATAGAATGATGCTCTGCAATATAAAGTGCCTGCTGTTTTTCAGCATTATTAATATCAAAAAAACTAATCGCAATACGCTCATTAGAGTCAAACGACAGCGACTTAGAAAGTTTAGCTAAGCTAACCACGGCAACAACAAATCCTTTAAAATCGCCTTCTGTTACCACATTTCCAAAAACGGGATACATAAAGAGTACACTTAATCCATCGTTATTCGGTATCAGTGCTGTCGGTTCACTGATCACCAATTCATTAAGTACTTTAGATTTAGTGAGTGCTGTGCGTACTTGCTCGTTTGAACCTAAATCAAACCCAACAATATCTTTCATTCCCCTAAGTGGGTTTATATATTTTACGGGGTAATAGAGCTCTCGATAGGGGGCTTTTTGCCATTGCCCATTCGCTGATTTTTGTTTGATAAACGGGTTTTCGCTATCAACTTGCTCAATCCATGATTGATACTCGGCACGAGAATCATCAGTAATCGCAGGAACCCATTTAAAAGCAAGTATTTCTTCACTGTAGCTTAATTGTTTAGCTGTAAACTGCGTAAACTCACTAAAACTAACGTCTTCACTATTTGCTAAAAAACCACTTAATAAAGATAGATGCGCAATGATCTCATCTAACTTTTGATTTATAGCGCTTTGAGTCGCAAGCACTTTCGTTTCTTGTTTTTGAGTGTCTTTTTGTTTTTTTACACTCGCTGCACCATAAAAACTAATACTAATAATCGCATAAATAAGTAATGCAGGAACAATAACTTGTAGTCGATGGCGCATCTCAGAATAGTGAAATACAGCTAATAGTAATGGGGTAAAAATTAATACGCCAATGCTGTCACCTATCCACCAAGTAATAAAATTATCCAGCGCATTCGCAGCAGGGATGATCTGGTTAAATACTAATAAGCTCGTACCAGCAATGGCGCCTATAACACAACAGACAGGACCTGCAATTACTAAGCTTTGAATACTCAATTTTATCGATGAAAGGTCTAGAGGGGCTTTTATTACTTTTGTAATTATTTGCGCGCCAAGCCATGCTTGCAAAAAAGCAGCGCCGCTGAGGCCCACTGCATGTAACAAAATTTGCCAGTTTAAAATATCTGTAACATGGTCTAAATGAATTAAATTAATCAGTAAAGAACCAGCAATAATGCCTAAGTAAGCGCGATGGCGCCATAATAAAAAACTGGCTAGTGCAATGCCTGCAGGTGGCCAAGAAGCCACGGCATAACCGTCTACTGCGAGTAATAAATTACTAAGATAACCGGTAAAAAAATAAGCGCATGCAAGACTAAAAGAGAGTGTAAACACATTTTTCATAGCCTTCGCTCCTGCGCTTTTAATTATTGATTTATAAAATATAATCCATTATTGATAGAGCACAAGCGCCTTATCTAATTGTGCGCTGTGTTTATAGCTTAGTATAGCTTGTTGTCGATACTGTGATTTGTTATCACTATTAAGCGCTTTGTCGAATACTCGTGCAGCTAAATCATAATCACCTTGGGCATTCGCTAAACACGCCAATGCTAATAATAACGCGTTATTGTGCTCATCTTTTTTCAACCGTTCTTGAATGCTTGATTGCAGCTTGTAAGCATTACTTGGCGCAGCTTCACGTAAAATGTCGGCAAGTTCAGTGTGGTGCTTAGCGTGTTTGAGCATTTTAATTAACTCGTTTTCAATACTCGCCAACTGCCCTGTTTTTGCCATTTGAGTTAAGTACGCAGTGTGCGCATGTGCTTGCAATTTCTTACCTAATTGCTGGTACTTACTGGTTAGCTGATCACTTGCTTGAGCAGCAAAATAAGCTAAAAACACCTGCTGCCACTGCTTATCGCTCAATGCATCTTTACGTAATAAGCGCGGTAAAAAGTCTTCTAATATTTTAAAGTGCTGCTGTTGCACCAACACTTCAGTGTACAGTTTAAGCTCAAGTACCGTGGCTTTTTTAGATTCAGCCGCCATCCGTATTTGCGGTTCAATAACACTGCTGTCGCCACTGGCTAACCATAGTTTAGCCACTTTTAGTTGCTGCTCAGGGCTTATTTCAAACAAGTATTCCAGCGCTTTATCGGGTTGATTATTTGCCAGTGCAGCTTTTGCTAGTAACGCCAAACGTATGTCTAAAAATTTAGCTGGCACACTGTTACTTGATAACGCGCTTTCCACTTGCGCGTAATCGTCATTAATCAAGCTCCACAGTGCTTGCTCTATAGCTGCATGCTTGCGCTCTTGGCTGCGAGCAAAAAATCCATGTTTGGTATTTCTGTAAATAGATAAACAGTAGCGTACGAGTTTATAAGTTAAATACAAAGCCGCTGCGCTCAGTGCCGCCATAATACAAAACGAAACAATCGTACCTTCTATGGTGGTGTTATTAAATGAAATCAGCACATAGCCTTTTTCATCTAACACGAAAGGAGTGATCGCTAATACCAATACAATAGCGACAATAAAAATGATCAACCCTATCATTGTGCCCACTCCTTAACTTGCTCAGTACTTTGCAATGTCACCTCAGGGTTAAAGTTAAGCGGCTCTTTTTCAAGGTTTACTAAAGTTTGTAGTACCACTTTTGTGGCATTATCATCTTGCTTAAAGTATTCATTAACCAAACGTTTTGTGTCGTTTAAGGCGCTAAAATAGATGCTGGCTTGCTTGCTCATTAGCGCATCTTGCGCCTGAGTAATATTGAGCTTTATGCGCTGATTAATCAGGTGGCGCTCTCTATCAGTTAATAGCGGCTCTATTAATACCCCTTCGTGATGGCGAATTGTAATAAAGCTATCAACTATTTTATTCCAGCTATTTCGGATGTTTTGCTGCCAATCACTCATATTTTCAGAGAGCGCGTTTTCGTCAGTTACTGACGCTTCTTCTGGCAAATTAACCGCATTAAATACCAAGTTATCGATACGATCTTTTACACTATTTAACTGTAAGTAAATCGCCTCTGTTGCAACGGGTTTAATGCTATCGAGCGTTTGTATGTCTTGTATAATTGCTTGGCGCAACTCAAGCGTGCCTGGGTGGTCGCTTAAAAGTGAATCTAAACGTTTAAGCACTGCACTTGTGCCTTGGTAATCTTGTTCAGCCCACAATTTAAATTCAGCCATGCGTTGTAAGCTAGTCACTTCTTGTGGGTTTAATGTGTTACCACTTTGCTGCACTTTTTGCAGTGCTGCTTTTAATGCTTGCTGATTTTTTACAGAGTTTTCATTAAGCGCCATAGCAATTTGCTCTTCGCTCTTTTGTAACGCTTGCTGTAGACTGAGTTGCTCAGACTTAAGCGCTTGCAGCTCTTGCTGCAATATCTTATTTTTCTCTGTTAATGCATTAACCGCTAAATTTTGCACTTTACCGGCATTGAGCTTTTGATAAAACTCATAACCCACGCCACTAGCAACAAGTAACGAAATCACCAACGCTAAACTGCCCACCTTACTCACTTTATGGGTATTATTTTGCGTTTGATTATTGGCTTTTGCAGTGTCGTTTTTAGCGGTATTAGACGTGTTATTGGCTATTGGTTGCGCTGCTGCTTTTTCTACTTTTGACGTCGCTGACTGTTCACTCATTTTGCTACCTTGCTGATTAATGCAGGCAAACATAGCGTGGTCGCTAGCCCCTGCCGCAGTATGTATATGTGTCGAATTTATTTTTTGCTGTTGTAAATAATCGCCAATACGCTCACTGGCAACATAAAATTCGCACTGTTGTAACCATGTTAGTTGCGCCGCGGTAAGGGTATTAAAAATGGCATCAACGGCGGCATTACTAGTAATGACTATACCGTGTACATTCTGGCTTTGCCAGTGGTCTATCCAGTCAGCGGGTTGTTGCGCTACCGGCTCACGCTGATACACCACACAATTATTTAAAAAAGCACCGCGTTGTTTTAAGGTTTTTGCTATCTCAGGCCGCCCACCAATGCCTTTAACCAACACGATATTACTGCCATCAACCTCAGCCAATGACTTAAGCGCCAGCAACCCCTCAGAGTCATGTTGTTTTGGCAAAGCAGCACGTACACCAAATACTTCATAAATGGTGTCGGCTGTTTGTTGGCCAACACCATAAAACTGCGCTTTGGTGTTAATTGCAGGCTTAAGCGCACTCAGTGCATGTACTGCATCTTGCGAAACAAAAATAATTTTGTCGGCATTAACCAACGGGCTTAGCTCAACGCTGGTTGGGGTTAAATACGTTATTTTTAGAACAGGACATAAAGACGCTTGATAACCCGCTTGCTCAAGTTGCTGTGCAAGGGCTGCGCCTTTTCCTTCGGGCCGAGTTATCAAGATGTGTTTCATTATGCGTCTCGATATACGTCAGCAAGGATTTTATCTGCGCCTTGTGCTAAGAGTTTTTTAGCCAGCTCAACTCCTAATTTTTCCGCATCATCAACATGCCCACTAATTTCATCGCGTAAAATTTCGCTGCCATCAATCGCCCCAACTAAACCACGTAAATGTACTTGCTCACCATCAACCAATGCATAAGCACCAATCGGAACTTGGCAGCCCCCTTCTAAGTGGCGGTTCATTGCGCGCTCGGCATTAACACGAATACGAGTTTCACTGTGCTCCAGCGGAGCTAATAAGGCTTTAGTAACTTCATCATTTATACGGCATTCAATACCGACAGCACCTTGACCATTAGCAGGTAACGACACTTCTGGCTCAATAAAGTCACGAATACGTTCACCCATTTCTAAACGAATTAGCCCAGCCGCTGCGAGTATAATCGCATCGTATTGACCACTATCAAGCTTTGCTAAACGTGTATTTACATTGCCACGTAAGTCACGAATTTCTAAATCTGGACGCAACGCTCTGATTTGGCATTGGCGACGTAAACTTGAGGTGCCAACAATGGCGCCTTGCGGTAACGCATCAATATTGGCAAAATTATTTGAGACAAACGCGTCACGCGGGTCTTCACGCTCACAAATAACGTGTAACTCTAAATCATCTGGAAATTCGACTGGCACGTCTTTCATTGAATGCACTGCAATGTCTGCTCGCCCATCAAGCATGGCTTGTTCTAGTTCTTTTACAAATAAGCCTTTACCACCAATTTTAGCCAGTGGTGTATCTAAAATAATGTCACCTTGAGTCGACATAGGCACCAGCTCTACATGCACGTCATCGTGAAAATGCTCTAGCTGCGCTTTTACAAATTCAGCCTGCCACAGTGCCAATGCACTTTTACGAGTAGCAATGCGAACTAACTTTGTTTTTTCAGTCATAAAATATCCATTAATAATTACTGGGGTCTGTTGACCTTCCAGGATTAAAACCTGTTCTATCTGAGGGCGATTTAATCAGCTAAAATTCTAAATTCTTTTTGCGCAATGAGTAAACCTCGCTCATCAACCACATCAACGCGCCAATTCCCTAACTGGGAATCCATAATATTTTTAGTTGAGTAAGTTCGGTAGCGCGGAGAAGTAACTTTGAGCGACACTTCCGCCATCACTTCGCCTTCAAATAACCAAATATGCTTTACCTGCTGACCTTGTAAGTTTTTAAGCTCACTAAAAAATGACAATGATTCTTCAAATTGGCTTAAACGCACATCGGCGGCAAATACATTGGTTGGTTCACGATTACTCACACTGCGCGTCAATACGGCGCGGCTAATAGTAGCTGTATCTATTTTGGCACCAATGGCCACACTCGCAACTTGTGCTGATTCAGCAAATACTTTTTGCTCAGCCGGTTTTTCACTGGCCGTTTCGGTTTCAGGCGTTTGGTTATCTGTTGCAGCCATGGCTGCTTCTTCAGGCTCAGCAGTGATCGTTGGCTCTACTTCTTGCTCAATAATACTTTGTTGAACTTCAGGCTCTGATGTTACTTGTTCGGTAATAGGAGCTGGTTTTTGCTCATCTGGGGAAAGGATTTTAGGTGCTGCAATTGCGACACTGCTCAGCAGCTCCTCATCAGCATCTGTTGCGTTTTCACTCTCTGCTGATGCTGCAGTATCATCGCTTAACGACACAATTGCTGTTTGTTGCTCAGTAGAATCGAGCTGCTCATTAGGATGCGGCGCCCCTTGATCAGCATTCACAGCGCTAGACAGGCCGTAAATAACCGCTGCAGAGGTCATAATCACCAACATAGAAATACTCACAATCCGACGCCAATGCCACTCATAGCTCACGCTGGGTTCGCTAACCTGTGGTTCACGTTTTACATTTGCTGTTATTACTATTTTTTGACTCATTTTGACCCTCAGCGGCTCCTAAACTAACTTAAGCGAGAAATTAACCATTGGCGCACAGCTTGTAACTCTTGTGTACAAACCTGATGCCCCATAGGGTATTCTTGCCAACTCACATCCATGTTATGCGTTGATAATACTTCAAACGCACTTCTACCCGCGCTATGCGGTACAACGTCATCTTGGCTCCCATGAGCCATAAATATATTTAGCTGTGTTTGCTTTGCTTCATCAGCCAATTTATGTGGCACACACATATAGGTTGATAGCGCCATAACGCCAGCAAGCTTTTGCTCTAAACGCGGGGCTAAATGTAGCGATATGACGCCACCTTGTGAAAATCCCGCTAAAATAATTTTGTTCGCCGGTATGCCGTTAGCAATTTCTTGCGTTATTAATTGCTCAACTTTTTCTGCAGACTCCCTAACCCCTAGTTCATCTGCACGTTTGTCTAAATCCATCGATTTAATGTCATACCATGAGCGCATCTGCATACCGCCGTTGATAGTAACAGCCTGCATTGGCGCATGCGGAAAGATAAAACGCACACCTAGTTCACTGGGTAAATCGAGCTGTGGCGCTACTGGGGCAAAACCATCACCTGAATCACCCAAACCATGTAGCCAAATAACCGTGGCTTTATGCATCCCCTGAGCTGGGTATTGAACAAACTCTAAACTCATAGCGATGATTGCCACTTAATTTCTTGACCCGCTTGACGTGTTGACGCTTCATTGATGAAACTCCAAAACTCTGCGCCTGAGCGGTTATCAATCCATTGACCATCACGCATTTCAAAATGGTGACCATTAAATTTTGTTGCCACCCACACTTGATGCAACGGTGCTTGCTTATTAATCACAATTTTACTGCGATCTGGAAAAATAATTTCTAAAATACCTTGAGCCGATTCATAATCTAAATCTGCTTCACAATCATCAACTTGTTCTTCAATTGTGAACATAAGAGCTTCTGCTAACTGGTGATATTCGTGATCAGTCATCGTTAATTTCCTTTGCAGGCAAGACGCCTAAATAATGGGTGCATGTTTGTACAGCTAGTGTAACAGGAATAAAATCATCCGCGAATAGCTGCATTTTTTAGATATTCTGTTACTCTGCGATTATAAAGCCAGCAACCGTATTAATCTAATGAAAGCGACATATACCTTACAATTAAAACAACTATTAATCAGCACCGTTTTGTTGTGTGCGTTAGCTGGCTGTGGTCAAAGCGGCCCGCTGTACTTGCCAGAGCAGCCTACTGAACAAAATCAGCCAACAGACACCCCCAACAAGCAAACACCTATTGAGCAAAAACAGGAGCAGTAAATGGATTTTTTTAATTATAAAAACAACCAACTATTTGCTGAAGATGTCAGCGTAGCAACGATTGCACAGCACTATGGTACACCGTGTTATGTGTATTCAAGAGCGACGTTTGAACGCCATTATTTAGCGTTTGCCAATGCAGCCCAAGATCATAAAAGCCTAGTGTGCTACGCCGTTAAAGCAAATTCAAATATTGCAGTATTAAATATACTGGCGCGACTTGGTGCGGGTTTTGACATTGTTTCAAAAGGCGAGCTCGCGCGGGTCATCAAAGCGGGAGGCGCAGCTAATAAAGTGGTGTTTTCTGGGGTTGCTAAAACCGCTGACGAAATTGCTTATGCGTTAGAGTTAGGTATTAAATGCTTTAATGTTGAATCAATCTCAGAGCTTGAGCGCATTTCAGAAGTAGCGTGTGAGCTTAATCTAGACGCGCCAATTTCTATTCGTGTTAATCCTGATATTGATGCTAAAACACACCCGTATATTTCTACTGGCCTAAAAGAAAACAAATTTGGCATTGGTATCGAAACCGCGTTAAGTGTGTATCAACATGCTGCGTCGTTACCTGGCTTAAATATAGTTGGGGTTGATTGTCACATTGGCTCACAGCTGACACAAACCAAACCGTTTTTAGAGGCGCTTGATAAACTACTGGCATTAATTGATGAGTTAAAAAATACAGGTATTGAATTAAGCCATTTAGATATTGGTGGAGGCCTTGGCGTAACCTACAACGACGAACAGCCTCCCCACCCGAGTGAGTATGCAGCACAAGTAACACAGCGCCTTACTAATTATCGCCACCTTGAACTGATTTTTGAACCAGGGCGAGCTATTGCCGCCAACGCTGGGATTTTAGTGACTCAGGTTGAGTTTATTAAGCAAAATCAAGACAAGTACTTTGCGATTGTTGATGCGGGTATGAACGACATGTTGCGCCCATCACTTTATCAAGCGTGGCAAAAAGTTATTCCTGTATCGGTGCGTGATGACGAAACACCTACCCACAACTATGATGTAGTTGGGCCGGTGTGTGAAACCGGTGACTTTTTAGGTAAAGACCGCCCTCTAGCACTCAAACAAGGTGACTTATTAGTGCTGCGTAGCGCTGGAGCATACGGCTTTACAATGAGTTCAAATTATAACTCACGCCCACGGGTTGCCGAAATAATGGTAGATGGTGAGCAACATCATCTTATTCGCGAACGCGAAACCATCGAGAGCCTGTACCAAGGTGAGAAAATTTTACCATAAACGTTTTTGTTACCTAGCTGCTCTGTGGCATGATTAGCGCAGAGCAAAACCGAATTAGAGCGCTATGTTAGTTAATTTTTCCAAAATGCACGGCTTAGGTAACGACTTTGTTGTGATTGATAATATTACACAAAACGTTTTTTTATCCCGTGATCAAATCAAAAAGCTGGCCGATCGCCATTTCGGCATTGGGTTTGACCAATTACTGATGGTTGAAGCCCCTTACTCACCCGATCTCGATTTTCACTATCGGATTTTTAATGCCGACGGCCACGAAGTAGAACAATGTGGTAACGGCGCCCGTTGCTTTGCCCGCTTTGTGCGCATGAAAGGCTTAACCAATAAACATAAAATTAGCGTTTCAACTAAATCTGGTAACCTCACCCTGTATATTGAAAAAGACGGCCAAGTAACGGTTAACATGGGACACCCTAATTTTGAGCCGAGTAAAATCCCGCTTAAAGCAACCAAACGTGAGCTGACTTATATTATTCGTGCAGAAGAACATACCGTTTTTAGTGGTGCTGTTTCTATGGGTAACCCGCATTGCGTCATGGAAGTAGACGACATTGAAACGGCACAAGTGAGTACCCTTGGCCCGTTGCTTGAAAATCATGAACGTTTTCCACAGCGCGCAAATATTGGCTTTATGCAGGTTATTTCTCAAGAACACATTAAACTCAGAGTGTGGGAACGTGGTGTAAGCGAAACACTTGCTTGTGGTACCGGAGCGTGTGCCGCTATGGTGATTGGCTTTATTCAAAACAAGCTCACCAGCACAGTGCAAGTTGATTTACCAGGCGGTAGCTTACAAGTTCGCTGGAGTGGCGAAGGCCACCCAGTGCGTATGACAGGCCCCGCTGAACATGTATTTGATGGGCAAGTTGCACTATGAGTGAATTAACTAAACAGCAAGTAATAGATTACTTACAACAGCACCCTGATTTTTTAATAAATCAACCTGCGCTATTAGCGCAACTTGAGTTACAACAGCAAGTTCAGGGGGCGACTTCGTTAGTACATATTCAGCAACGTCAACTACGTGAACATAATACTCAGTTAAAACATCAAATCGAGACGATGACCAAGCATGCCACGCAAAATGAACTCGTGTACCGCTTGTTCAGTCAATGCCATCGTCAGCTTTGGAGCAATTACGACTTTAATACTTTGGCAAGTAACTTACGCAACATTATTTGCATGAGCCCGACTATTAATGAGTGCAAACTCGTAAGATACGACAGCGCGTTTGAGGGCTTAGTAAAGCACAGATTGTCAGATAGTAATCATTATTTAGGGCGGGTAAATCAGCAAGAGCGCGACTTACTCTTTAACGATGATACCCAATCGACCGCCCTGTATTTAATTGGCGAACCCACTAACCCCTACGCAATTTTGGCTTTTGGCAGCCACGATGAGAACCACTTTGAGCCCTCACAAGATAACTTATTTGTGTTAGATTTTGTACGCTCATTACAAATACGGTTACTGGAACTGGCATGAGCGACAACACGCCAAATATTAGCGACTTAAGCGATAGCTGGCGTACACCCATTACATTATTTAGTGATTACTTAAAATTTGAACGCCAGTATTCAGCGCACACCGTCAATCAATATGTTAGCCAATTAGGTTTTGCCGCCTTGTATTTTAATAAGCTATGCGACAATTGGTTTGCCGTACAAAGTGAGCACATTCGCCGTTACAGCATGGAGCTGCGCGCTAAGCAACTGAGCGGCAGAACAATCAGCTTAAAGCTAAGCTGCATTCGAAGTTTATATAAGTTTTTAAAAGCAAAAAATATTACTGAGCAACCGCATTACCATAACCCCGCGCAAGGGATAAAAGGCCCTAAATTTGCCAAGCCTTTACCTAAAAATCTTGATGTTGACCAAATGGCACGTTTACTCGAAATACCCGATGACGATCCACTTGCCATTCGAGATAAAGCCATGATGGAACTCATGTATTCATCAGGTCTGCGCATTAGCGAGTTAGTTGGTGCTAACATGCAGGATATAAACGCCCGTAATGGTGAAATACTGGTACGTGGTAAAGGTGCAAAAGAACGCCTAATACCGGTTGGCTCTAAGGCCCTTGAGGCATTAAAGAAATGGCTCGCGGTTCGGCCGCTATTTATGGGCGCAGACGAACACGCGGTATTTTTAAGTAGTAAAAAAAACCGTATCTCTGTGCGCCAAGTCCGTTTGCGAATGCAAGAATGGGGCATTAAACAAGGTATAAGCTCACAAGTGCATCCGCATAAATTACGCCACTCATTTGCGTCGCATATTTTAGAATCGTCTGGCGATTTACGAGCAGTACAGGAGCTATTAGGCCACAGTAGTTTATCTGCAACCCAAGTTTATACTCATTTAGATTTTCAACACTTGGCTAAGGTGTACGACAACACCCATCCACGTGCTAAAAAACGAACCGATTAGGGTAATAACCATGATCCGATTTAATCGCGCAATTTCTCCTTTTTCTGTACTAAGCTTTGACTTAGACGACACCTTATACGACAACCGCCCAATCATAACCGCAGCCGTTCAGGCGCAAATTGATTATTTAAATGCGCTGCCAGGCTATAAAAAACAGGGGCCACAGTTTTGGCAACAATGCCGTGAGCGAGTTGTTCAACACCAACCTGAACTCATTGATAACGTCACTCAGTGGCGTAAACATACCCTACGCTTAGTTTTGTCTGAGCTTGGTTTTAAAGACGATGAAGTAGAGCATCATGCACACAGTGCTTATCAAGCATTTGCTGATGCGCGCAGTAATATTGAAGTGAGCGAAGACGTACTAACATTGCTCGATAAACTAAGCCAGCACTACAAATTAATTGCCATTACTAACGGTAATGTAGAGGTTGAGCGTTTTAATTTAAAAGATAAGTTTGAACTGGTGCTGCAAGCTGGCTTGCACGGTAAAGCTAAACCACATACGACCTTATTTGATCAAGCTGCAACACATTTGCGTATTAACAACAGTGAAATTTTACACATAGGTGACAGCCTTGATAGCGATGTGCAAGGTGCTAATAACGCTGGCTGCCAGTCTGTGTGGTTAAATAATCAAGCACAAGCCTATGGCTACAAAGGACTTGCTGATATTGAAATAACCAACATTCATGCGTTAACCCACTTAATTGGTAAATAAACTATGCTTGTTTTATTGGCTCAATTGAATATAAATCAATCATAAGATAGGTTAGGGGTAATTACTTAACAATATCTTATAATAACAAGGACAGCGTATGACGCTTACAAACTACTTAACAACGCTCGCGAATGAGCCTAAAAGCATTGGTTTTGCTGATACTATGGCCGTTATTGATGAGCATTATACTTTTACAGCATGCAGCTTTAGTAACCATGGGTTATTGAGCTCTGCGAGTGAGAATAACGGTTCATGCAAAATTTTTGCGTTTGCTAAGCTCAATGGTCTTAGTAAGCAAAATACATTAGATTGTTTTGGGGCATTTTATCGCGAAGATGTACTAAACAACCCAGATGCAGACGATCACATGAATATTCGCACCTTTATGTTAGCGCCTGAAGCCACCCCATTTTTAGGTATTACCTTTGATGGTACGCCATTAACAGCAAAAAAATAACGCTCCAATCAGCGTTATTTAGCCCCTATTAGCGGTTTTTCCATAAAGTAACGAGTGCCATTAAGTGGGTAATTATCAAGTTGATATTTAACTTGGTAACCCCGTTTTTCATAAAAAGGCTTGGCTTGAAAATCTAAGGTGTCAAGCTGAGCCTGAGCAGCGCCTTGTTCAATTGCCGCGTGTTCTAATGACATTAATAACGAATCAGCCAAGCCATTGCCTCGTACCGATTCATCGCACCATAACCAGCTTATTAGCAACCAGTTACCAAACACATGACCGCTTATGCCTGCAACTAACTCACCTTGTTTATCGAGATATTTAAAGCCAAGAGGTTGACGCTGTGCGTCGAAGTGCTGAGCATTAAACTCAAGCATGTGCGCGCGCAGTGCTTGATTTAATTGCTCAGAATTATCGGGGTGTAATAGGTACATTGGATGATTCCAAATAAACCTATATTAGCAAATACCTGATATTAAAACAGGTTGTTTTGCCCAAAGGGCACTTCGAGCATATTACTGGAAATTTTTTCTGGTTGACCACACATTTCATCATAAGCACTGGTGTGCCTTAGCATCATTTGTGCATAGGCGATATCTTCAAAGCGTTTTTGAATATGTAATGGGCTTAGTGCCTTCACAAATTCACCATTACTTTCTTGTACATAGTATTCAACATTATTAATGACAACAGACACTTGGTACAAGGCCATTTCCAGTGAATGAACAACCACTTTTTGTAATGGCTGATGCTTTTTTAGTTCTGAAAATTGAATACCCATAGTAACCTACCTACTGTTAAATTAACTGTCCAAGTAATCAATACGCAGCTTTGCTATAATCGCGATCAATATTTTTTAATTACACTGCATTATGGATACAAAAATTCGACTCGCTAAATACATTGCTCATGCCGGTATTTGCTCACGAAAACAAGCGTCGCGCTTGATTGATGAAGGCGTTGTCATCGTTAATAATCGCCCCGCTAATCATATTGATCATGTGGACGAAAACGACCGTGTTATCGTTAATGGTCACGCCATTAAAGGCCCAGCCGATTTAATGTACTTTGCCTACCACAAACCGGTAGGGATTGACTGTAAACTCAATCATCACGACCCCAGCAGCCTTATCCATCACCTGCCTCAACTTACCCGTGTTTACCCTATTGGCCGCCTTGATAAAGATTCTCGTGGTTTAATTATCTTGACCAACGACGGAGACTTTTGTAATCAACTGATTCATCCAGACTTTCATCAACCCAAACGCTACTTAGTCACTGTGAATAAACCATTAGACGCGCATTTTTGTGAAAAAATGGCAGCAGGCGTCCCCGTTGATAAGCAAATAACACGACCTTGTGAAGTAGTTAAAATAGCGAGTAATCAATTTAGTATTGTTTTAAAACAAGGGCTCAACAGGCAAATACGTAAAATGGCGCATTACTGTGGCTACACAGTCATTGATTTATACCGCGTACAGATCAGTGAATTACTATTAGATAATTTAAACCTCCCAGAAAACCACTTTATAAAAATTAACAAAAACGATATTTTAAGCCAATAAGCTCACACTAATCCCCTCCCTTTAGCGTGATTAAAAAACAAAAAATAAACTTGCAAAAATAGATTACAAGTGTAGTCTTAAATGAAAGATTACACTTGTAGGCAATAAAATGATCGAATTATCAAAAGCAGAATTTGAAGTGCTGGATGCACTCTGGATTAACTACCCCGCCACAGCCAGCCAAATTATTGAGCGTTTAAGTGACGATAAACAATGGCACGAAAAAACCATTAAAACCTTATTGGGTCGTTTAGTAAAAAAAGGCGCGCTTAGCTTTGAAAAAGACGGCCGCCAATATATTTATACGCCATGTATTGCCCGTGCTGATTATACTTTAAAAGAGAGTAAGAACTTCATAGAGCGCTTTTTTAGTGGTCGTATTGCTCCTTTGGTAAGTGGCTTCGCTAAATCGGAGCAACTCTCTCAGCAAGATATAAACGAGCTTAAAAAAGTTATTGATGACTGGGAAAAGAATCAAAAGTAAGGAGTTAGCATGGCGATTCAAATAGGATTTAATTGGCTCATTGAACAGCAGCTATTATTAAGTCTGTTGTTTGCAGGGTTTGTTTTACTTGAGCGCTTTGGCTTAAAAGCCCTTGGCTCACGCTTTGTGTATAAATTAGCTTGGTTAATACCTGTATCAGTTCTGTTGGCTAATTTACCTAGTGCAATTAAGCCACTGCAAAATAGCGGCATTAGTTACCATTTAATTACGCCTAATCAAGCACTTACAAACGGCTTAAGTGTTAGTTGGGCGCTACTGTATGTCATTATTACCACGGTCCTATTAATTGCCGCTGTTGTTACCCATACCCGATTTGTTAAAGGCCTACAGCTCACTGAGTTAGCCCATTTTAAGCAAGTAACAATAGGAGTAAAAACTTATACCAGCGCTCAGGTGGCTACGCCCATGGTCATTGGTGTTTTTAATAGCAAACTGGTATTGCCGCACAATTATAATACTCAGTTTGATAATGCTACTCTAGCGCTTATTCTAGAGCACGAAAACGTGCATATAAAGCGCAAAGACAACCTTATAAATGTGGTGCTATTACTGGCTACAATTTTATTGTGGTTTAACCCTCTGGCTTGGATGGCTTACGCAAGCTGTAGACGTTTGCAGGAGCTAACTTGTGATGAACGGGTACTAAGCAATAAAACCACACAGCAACAAATTTTATACAGCAAAGCCTTAATAAACTGCGCTGCCAATGCGCCAGCGGGTCTGATGGCTTATTCACACTACGGAGATAAAAAAACCATGTTACAACGACTTACTAATATCAAACATAACGGCGCACATTCGCGCCTAGCAAAAGGAAGCGTGTTACTTATCGCTGCGAGCTTGCTCAGTGGCTTAGCAGTAGCAAAGCAACCTGAAGCATCAGCTAAAAAAGAAACATCTATTGCTCCCGTAATGCGAATCGAACCGCTTTACCCAAAACAAGCGGCGGAGCAAGGCATCAGCGGTTCAGTGGTATTAAAATACGACATAACTCCAGCAGGTAAAACAGCTAACATTACTGTTGTAAAAGCTGAACCAGAAGCAGTCTTTAACAAAGAAGCAAAAAGAGCACTGATGCAATGGCAATATACGCCTTCATCAATGGGACAACAGAACGTACTAATACAACTTGATTTTGCACTCAACAGTACAGTTACAAAAAGTGATTTAATAGAGCGGGTTAACATATCGCATTAATGGGAATAAGTGTTTAAGACTATAAAGCAAGCACCCTTTTAGGCTGCTTGCTTTGTGGTTTTTGCTTATTCTCGTTATAAACTGACGGCGATCATGCCAATAGCGGTGCCTATTCCCACCAGCCAAGTGATCGAGCGAATAATATCGAGGTTTAAATAATAAAAAGCACAAAATAAAATACGCGCTACAATATGCGTCATCGCTAAAGTTTCGGTTACGGCATTAACATTGTTTGTGCCTAATACAGCAGCCAAAGCAACGGCAAAAACCGCTAACGATTCAAAACAGTTTTGATGAGCAGCCAGCGCCCGTGCTCCGAGTCCTGTAAGTTGTGTTTGTTGTTGCCGTGGATGTTTATTATCGTAACCACCGAGCTTATTCATTTCTATAATAGCTGGGATTCTCGCAACATAAGGCATGATCACTGCAATTAAGGCGCAAACCAATAAAATCGTCATTATAATTCTCGAGTTATTATTTATGACCCAAAATAACACAGCAAATAGAAAAAAGCCGCCAAATATAAATAACCTGAGCTCTGGCGGCTAGCAGTAACATCCCTCACACTATAGCCGATTTAAGCAGTGCGTCACTGTGGCAAATTGTCGCAGGTGATGAATATTCATTATGCCTTTTTGATGGTCGCTTTAATGCCAGAGTACTGCTAAATTAGCTCTCCACTTTTTTGTATGTTGTTTAAGATGATTTGGATTTTACTCACTATTTTTGCCGCATTTATGCAGTCATGGCGTAATGCGCTGCAAAGCAAATTAAGCGCTCATGTCAGCGTTGCTGGCGTTACTCTAGCCCGCTTTATTGTCGCAAGCCCTATTGCAGGGCTGTATTTATATGCGCTTTATTATTACCAAGATGCGCCTCTCCCTTCATTTAATCCTTTATTTATTAGCTATATTATTGGAGCCAGCATAGTGCAAATTATTGCCACAGGGCTCATGGTGAAGTTGTTTAAAATGAACAATTTTGCAGTAGGCGCGGGCCTTGCTAAAAGCGAAGCGCTAATGGCGGCGATATTAGGATTACTATTTTTTGGTTCGGCGCTTTCATTTTTAGGTTGGATTGGTGTATTTATTGGCGCACTCGCTGTATTGCTATTAAGCGGCATTGCGAATGTGAAACATTTTAGCTTAAAAACCGCCTTAACAGGGCTTGCTTGCGGTACTTCGTTTGCGTTGTCATCGTCATGGATCCGCGAAGCGAGTTTAAGCTCGGGTATTGCTTTTCCTTATGCACCCGCGTGGGTTTTGTTACTGATTATTAGCTTACAAACATTGATGTTATGTATATACATTGCTTTAAAAGAGCGCCATACCTTTAAAATGATGTATCAATATAAGAAAATGACAAGTGCAGTGAGTGTATTTAGCTGCTTAGGTTCCGTCGGCTGGTTTAGTGCCATGAGCTTACAGCATGTCGCCTATGTAAAAACGCTCGGTCAAATAGAAGTATTTTTTACCATGTTAATCTCTATTTTATGGCTAAAGCAGCCGCTAAAGCGCCAAGACAGTGCGGGGCTAGTGCTGATTGCAGTGGCTGCCATATTGGTTATGCTGCCAAGTAGTTAAAAAAAGCGCAGGTATAAATCTGCGCTTGTTTTTTAATCTAACAATTAATGACTAATTTTTAAGGTGATGACACCACAAATAATCATTAATACACCAGCAATACGGCCAAAAGTGGCTGCATCACCATAAAATAATATACCAACTAAAAACGTACCTGCTGCGCCAATCCCCGTCCATACCGCATAAGAAGTCCCCATAGAGATTTGCTTTTGCGCTAACCAAAGCATGAAGCCACTTGCGACCATAAACGCGATTGCAATTGCAATGCCTTGCCAACGGGTATCTGGGTTTTGTGAAATTTTTAGGCCTATTGGCCAACCAATTTCAAGTAACCCTGCAATTATTAAGTACATCCACGCCATTAAACATCTCTCTTTTTCAATATCACTTCATATAAATCACTGCGGCGGTCTTTTAAGTTACGCACGGTACCTTCACTGTGAAGTATTTTTAACTTGTCCATATCTAAGTCGCTAAATAATAGCATTTCGGTGTTGGTGGTGGCCTCATTTAGTGTGGCATCGTGTGGAAATGAAAAGTCAGACGGTGTAAGAACAGCAGATTGCGAGTACTGTACATCTAAACTTTCTACTTCGGGTAAATTACCCACCGAACCTGCGATAACCACATAACACTCGTTTTCAATAGCCCGCGCTTGCGCACAGTGGCGAACACGTAAATAACTATTTTTGGTGTCGGTCCAAAATGGTACAAATAAAATATCAAGACCTTGGGTTGCTAAAATACGCGACAACTCTGGAAACTCTACATCGTAACAAATTTGAATCCCTACGCGACCGGCATCGGTTTCAAATACCGCTATTTTATCACCGCCTTGAATCACCCAATCATTATGCTCATGCGGGGTGATATGAATTTTACGTTGCTCATCTATTTTGCCACTGCGGTGGCACAGGTAACTCACGTTATAGATTTTATCCCCCTCGGCAAGCGGCATAGAGCCGGTGATAATATTCGCGTTGTACTCAATTGCCATACGCGACATCGCGTTTTTAAAAGTCTCAGTGTATTCAGCTAAATAACGAATGGCTTCGGTTTGATTACTTTGCTCAGTTAACCCCATCAGTGGCGCGTTAAAGAACTCCGGAAATAAAATAAAGTCGCTTTTATAATCAGACACCGTATCAACAAAATATTCAACTTGCTTAAGCATTTCTTCAACCGACTCAACACAGCGCATTTGCCACTGCACAGCCCCAACACGTACGATTGATTTAGTCGACTCAATAACGGTATCGGTTGGCTCAAACATAATGTTATTCCACTCAAGTAACGTGGCATAACCTACTGATTCTTGATCCTCTGGAAGGTACTTTTTAAGTAAACGCTTTACCTGAAAATCGTTAGCTAATTGAAAGCTCAATATAGGATCGTATATCTCTTTTTGATCCACCTTGGCAATGTATTCCATTGGCGTCATATCGTCGCTGTGATTGTAATAACGCGGAATGCGGCCACCCGCTAAAATAGCGCGTAAGTTATATTGGCGACATAATTCTTTACGGGCATCATAAAGACGACGCCCTAATCGCATGCCTCGGTACTGCTCACTAATAGCAACATCTAAACCATATAGCGCGTCACCGGTGGTATCACTAAATACACGGTCATGGCCATCAGCAATATCTTCATAGGTGTGCGGGTTTGAAAAACGTGCATAATCCACTTGTACACTCAGCGCTAAACCCACCAGCACGCCATCATCAACAATACCAATTTGCCCTTCAGGGAACTGATCTATAAGTCTAAAAATTGTATGGCTTGGCCATGCGCCGCCTAAATCAGGGTACGCTTCGTCCATCAAGGTTTTAATTTGTGGGTATTGTTCTCTGCTTAAATTACAAATTTCAAGATGGGTTTTTTCTGCCGACATATACAACTCCTTTAGGCACGTAAAAATCAAAAAAGCTGAACAAATGCTCAGCTTAATTAGGTTTATGCGTTATGGTTCGCGCTAGGCGCTACTTTAAACTGCGATAAAAAAGGGTGGTTACACGCTCTTTTGGTAACCAGTTTGCATATTCAAGGCCAAGTTCTGATAATGGATCGGCTTTGAGGACTTGCTCTAAACTGGCATCGTTTTGCATAGCATTAAGCATAACATCTTTCGCTTTTTGTACCAGCTTACGATACGTCATTAGCCCTGAACGGTCGCTTATCGGGCCATGCCCTGGAATAACGGTTGTTTTTTCATCAATTTGTTTGATCACATCATCAACCGCCGCTAAAACACCATCAACACTACCGCCACTATCTACATCAACAAAAGGTAAGCTTCCAAAGTTAAAATATATATCGCCCATGTGCACTATGTTGTCGTTACTAAAAAAGATAACCGAGTCGCCATCTGTGTGTGCATTTGAGTAGTGCACAACATGCGCATGCTCATTGTTAAAGTGCAGTTTTAAATCATGGCCAAAACTAATACGCGGTAAGTAATCAGAACCCTCACCATGTTTTTCTTTTAAGCGTTTGTGCACATTGTCGTGAGCAATCACATGTGCGCCCGCTTTGGCAAAGTTCTCGTTACCACCAGTATGGTCACCATGATGATGGGTATTAATTACAAACTCCGCACTGCCTGGCTTTAATTCGCTAATGGTTTTTTTTATATCATCGGAAAGCTTGGCAAACTGATCGTCAATAATATAAATGCCATCATCCCCCACGCTTGCGGCAATGTTACCGCCTTGACCAAATAACACGTAAACATGTTCACTTAATTGTGTAGCCGTAACAGGGTTTTCATCCGCAAATGCATAATTGCTTAACAGTAAACTGGTGATTAATGCCGGTAGTAATTTTTTCATTTTTGTTTTCCTATAATTGCTTTATCTGGGTTATAAAACGTTATTACTACTTATTTAGCTCACTTTGCATCCAAGGCTAGTCGTTCATTGGTGCAATTTCAATTTGATGCATTAATGCTTGCGGTAATAATGGCGTGTGCTTGCCTTTTACATATTCATCAAAACCAGCTCGGTAAAACTCAGAAAGTGGGTGCCCTGATTGCCCACCCGGAATCGTTAAAATAGCATTCTTTAAGTGCCCAGGCTGAACAATAAAACGCTGTGATGCGCCAAAACTACGTTTTTGCACCGCTGGCATATAACTGTCACCAAATCCGGGGGCTATTGGCATGTTAAGTAACTTACTTAGTATGGGCATTTGTTTAGCAAACGGGTGCTCAATCGCTAATTCGTTTACTTTTCCCCACTGCCAGTTTTTTATGTTATTACCAAACCTTGATGTTAACTGCGTGAGTGTTTGCTCAAAGGCACCCTGTAATTGCTGCTCCCAATTAGTAAACTGCGGATTAACCCAACTTGTTGGCTGAGCCTTTATTAACTGCCAAACAGCAGGCTCTAAATCACGTTTCACATATTTTAATGTGCCATCTTGCTGGTTGAGTGTTGTCTCAATACTGCTAAATAAAATATTTATCAGTTCATCACGATACGTCTTTACTAAGGTATACCCTATTGATTGCGGGCAAGCGCATTGCTGCCAGTTTTCGAGGGCATTTATATGATCTTTATAGCGCGTGGGCTGCTTTTTTAACTGCTCAAGCAATAAGGCATGCCAAGGCATTAAAAATCGTGCTTGGTTATCTAACTGCAACTGATAAAAATCACTTTCATTAAAGCGTTGTTTTTCAAATAACCTATCGCGAATTTGCGTTGCACGGGCTCCAAGCGCATAGCCGCCATTACCAAAACGGACGTTATCATCAGCAGATACCACTCGAGAATTACCTGTCCACAATCGCCCGTTTTCAGGATTTTTAATAAAAGGTCGATCGATTTCGTTTTGCTCCCAAAGCGCGGAGTAATCTTCTTCTTTTACGGCTAATTCACTGGGTGTTGTTCGCGCAGGTATGCCGCCCATATTTTTCCATGCTGCATTTCCTTGGTCATCGACCACCAGCAGGTTTTGCACAGGGATGCCTACGTCACTTGCAATATCAAGCGCATCATCAACACTCTGTGCTTGCTCAAGCTGTAATAGCTGCATATTAACGGCGTATGGTTGATGTGCAGCCCAGCTCAGTGCGTAAGGCTTTTCATTAATGTATTTTACCGGACCGTATTCACTGAGCGTAAGAGAGTAACTTTCTACTTTGCCACTGGGTAATGCAATAGGCTCATCTACTTGCCACATTTTGCTATCGCTATTAAGCGCAATCCAATCGGCGGTATCTAAATACCCGTTGGTAAACCCCCATGCAACGTTGTTATTTGTGCCTACTACAATCGCCGGCGCTCCCGGAAGCGAGACACCCGTTACCTGCATGGGTTTATTATTTAATGAATAGTTTAATTGGGCTCGATACCAAATAACCGGCACAGCCATTGATAAATGCATATCATCAGAGAGCATCGCAGCCTGAGTGTTGGTTAAATTTGAGGTGACCGCCCAATTATTACTACCCACTTCTAAGTTAGCAGTAATGGGTTTAATCGCGGTGATTGGTTGCGATAAAAGCTCGGGGATTGGGTTATTCAAAAGAGCGAGCTGACTGCCATCCAATGCGGCTTGATATTGGCTAGGCTGAGTTAAAAAACTTACCATTTCAGCCCCGTACTGCTGCTCTATTTGAATTAAAGCTTGGTCGCGCTCAAATGTAGATGACTGTAAATCAAGGTACATGCTAAAAATAACTAATAAACTGTCTTCACTTTGCCAAGGCTTTTGCTCAGCCCCCGTGAGTAAATATTCAAAACTGGGGTACCCTACTTGTGCAAGGCCTTCATTTACACCTTGGGCATAACTGCGTAGCAGCTGTTTGTCGGCCTTCGGGAGGGTTTTTAAAATAGCTTGGCTGCGTTTACGTAATTGGTGAAAACGCATTTTTTTATCAAGCCTAAGCGCGGCTTCACCAAATAGTTCGCTTAGCTCACCGGCCGCATTACGACGTAATAAATCCATTTGAAAAAAGCGGTCTTGCCCATGAGCATACCCTAAGCCATAGGCAGCGTCATGACGAGTAGTTGCAGTAATAACGGCTTGGCCAAGCGTATCACGAGCGACCTTAACGGGCTGTGTTACTGCATCGCTTCGGCCTTTACCGTCAAGAGCTGGCAAACTTAAGGTCAAAACGCCGTAAACAATTGCAGTACTGGCGAGCGCTAAAACCACAACAACCAATAGCAACCGTTTGATTACTTTAAACATAAACATACCCTTTAACTATTTCAATAAACTATTATTAGCATATATTCATATTCGTTCTATTAAAAACGCTACGAAAAGCGGGTAAAGGGTGAAATAAACATCAAAATCCACGATAATACACAGTCCATGTATTGTGCAGACCTAGTTGAGATCAAAATGACTGAAAAAACATTTATTAAAGGTAAAGACCGCGATTTAGAATCGTCTATCTCTACCATGCAAAACAAGCTAAAAGCGCTAAATATTAATATTGAAGAAGCGCTGTGGCTTAACCCTGTAGCAAACTGTTATTCAGTTCATATAAAAGATAGCGACTGCGGTGTGATGTTTACTAATGGTAAAGGTGCCACTGATAAAGCCTCTATCGCCTCTGCGCTAGGTGAATATTTTGAGCGTTTAAGCTGTAACTACTTTTTTGCTGATTTTTACTTAGGCGAAGAATTTGCCAATGATGACTTTACTCATTATCCAAACGAGAAATGGTTTAAAGTTGAAAACGATGAAATACCACAGGGTATTATGAATGAAAGCTTATGGGATTATTTTGACCCAGAGCGTGAATTAACCGCATCACACCTTTATGACTTTAACTCTGGCAATTTCGAACGTGGTATTTGTTCTGTACCGTACACTCGTCAGCGCGACAACCAAGACATTTACATTCCGGTGAATGTGATTGGTAATATTTTTGTTTCTAATGGTATGAGTGCCGGTAATACTAAATTTGAAGCCCGTGTTCAGGGATTATCTGAAGTATTTGAGCGCGCTATTAAAAACCGCATTATTGCCGAAGGTATCAGCTTGCCAATCGTGCCTGAAGAGGTGGTAAAACAATACCCTAAAATTCATGAAGCTTGTGAAGAGCTGCGTAGCCATGGCTTCCATTTACGCATTGCGGATGCATCACTAGGCGGTAAATACCCAGTAATGAGTGTCACGCTTATAAACCCTGTTGATGGGTCAGTATTTGCTTCTTTTGGTGCCCACCCTTCATTTGAAGTAGCGCTAGAGCGTACCGTTACTGAATTACTGCAAGGTCGTCGCCTAGATCAACTAGACGTATTCCAACCTGCTACATTTGATAACGACGAAGTCGCTACTCCTGAGAACATTGAACTGCACTTTATTGATTCAAGCGGTTTAATTTCACATGACTTTTTCCGCTCTGAAGCAGATTTTGAATTTGTACATTGGGACTTTAGTGGTTCAACTGAGCAAGAATACAACTTCTGTACTGATTTAATTCATAGCATGGGTCACGATATATATATTATGGATTACACCCACTTAAACGTGTATGCATGTCGTATTTTAGTTCCTGGTATGTCAGACATTTATCCAGTAGATGAGTTAATTTGGCGCAACAATAATGAAGGCGCTAAATTCCGTGAAGACTTCTTATCGCTTGATCAGTACGATAGCGAACAATGGATGGAAATTTACGACAACCTCGAAGAAGCAGGCCACAGCGATATTATTCGCGCAGCTGAATTCATTGGCTTAGCAACCGACGCCGATACACCTTGGCACACACTACGCATTGGTGAGCTTAAAGCACATTTATGCTTAGCGGCGGGTAATGAAGAAGCTATTGACTGGGTTGATTGGATTTTGCATACCGGCCAAGTAAACGACGAAGCGATGCGTCACTTTCGTTGCTTAAAAGCAATCCTTGAAATTAAATATGATGACGAGCGCGAATATGCAAGTTATCAAGATGCATTAGGTTTAATGTTTGGTAGCGACAATGTCACGCTTGCTATTGAAATTGCTGAAGGTCGTAAATTATTTAACGGCTTAACTTTCCCAGGCTTATCGCTTGAGGGCTTTAAAAAGCATGCAGCACTTCTTGATGGTTACCGCAAATTACACGTTGCAAAGCAACAGCATTGGGCGCGCGAAGTTAGCGACTCATAACCACACCTAAACTACTAATTATAAAAATAAAATGGCGCATTTTTAACTGCGCCATTTTTATTTCTTCGATAAATTGACTATAGTTAGCCTGTCTTGATTAACAACTTAATTACATTCTATGTCCCCGCAGCGCAAAAACAAACGCACCCGAATTAATAACGCTAAGCTGACTTTTTTATTATCGCTGGTGTTGATAATCACTATCAGCTTGGTGCTTGATCACGTCAATTATCACCGTGAGAAAGATGCTTATCGATTACGCACTCTGTCGCAGGTAAGTACCTATAGAGCACAACTTGAAGCTGTATTAGTGTCTAATATTCAACTCATTCGTGGCTTAGCTATTGCTGTTGCCGCTGAGCCAAACTTAGATCAAAATCGCTTTGAACAAATTGCAGCCCCACTTTTTGAAACCTCAAATGAGCTACGTAACATTGGCGCGGCGCCAGACATGGTAATAAAAATGACCCATCCGCTTAAAGGTAACGAAAAAGCGATAGGTCTTAATTTTTTGGAAAATAAAGCACAGCGCAAAGATGCCATTAAAGCAAGAGACACGAATACGATCGTGATGGCAGGTCCACTTCAGCTTGTCCAAGGCAGCGAAGCCTTGATTGCGCGCGTACCAGTATACTTGCCAGAAAATAACGCCTTTTGGGGATTGCTCTCAGTGGTACTCGATATAGAAAAAGTTTATGAAAACTCGGGGATTATTGAACTACAGCAAAATTATAATATAGCAATACAAGGACGTAATGGATTAGGTAAGCAAGGTGAGTTTTTTTCGGTGACCCCTCTATTACTGATCAAGACCCTCTAGAATTTACTTTAAACTTTCAAGGAGGTGTTTGGCAGCTTTATGTTATACCCAAGCAAGGCTGGCAACCAGTGAGTTCTTCGATTTGGCCTTTACGGTTCATTATTTTAACCGTGTTAGGCTTGCTCATTTCTGCCTTTTTGTTTTATCTAAAAATACTCAACCGTGAACAAGAAAGCGAAAGAATGCTTGAGGTGATGAGTAATTTAGCACAAGTCGGTGCATGGTCGTTTAACTTAGAAAAAAAACACGTGTTTTGGTCAGATATGACTAAAAAAATATTTGAATACCCATTAGATGAGCAACCAAAATGGTCAGAAAATTTAAACTATTTTAAAGAAGGTGAAAGTTACGAAACTGAGCTTGAAGTGATCAATGCAAATGGTCAGCCTGTATGGGCACTTGTTCACGGTGAAGCTGAACATAAAAATGGCCGTTGTGTAAGAATATTTGGTTCATTACAAAATATTGATGCCCGTAAAAAAGTAGAATTAGAAAATCGTAAAATTGCTCGTTTTAACGAAACCTTGGCCTCCTTAACGGTGAGTGATGAAATATTAAATGGCAAACTAAGCCAATCTAAAGAATTAATCACGCAGTCTATTTGCCAAGCCCTTGATGTAAACTGCGCCAGTATAAAATTGTTTAATCAACAAAGAACCCAGCTAATTCAATTTGCGAGTTTTAATCGTTCAGGTAGCGAAAATAATATTCCGTGGCTGCAAGAAACTATTCCTGACTTTTTTACCGCAATAGAACGAAAAGCGATATTTTGTGTTGATAATGCTCAACAACATCCCTACTTAGCCCCCATCAAAGAAAGCTACCTTCAACCGCTTTCAGTAAAGGCGATGCTGTGTGTTCTTATTCCTGCAAGCAGTGGCTCTATTGGAATAGTTTGTGCTGAGCAAGATATAGTTAGAACATGGAGCCATAATGAAGAAAGCTTTTTAATTGCTGTAGGGGCTTTAATTGGCAGCCTTTACTCTAGCCAACAACGTATAGAAACAGAGGCACAACTAGTCAAGGCAAAAGAAGCCGCAGAACAAGCTGTGATTGCAAAAAGTGAGTTTTTAGCCAGTATGAGCCATGAAATTCGCACACCCATGAATGGGGTGTTGGGAATGCTTAATATTGTTAAAGCAACCCAATTAGATCAACAACAAAAGCATCATATTAAACTTGCACAATCATCTGCAGAGTCATTGTTAGGAATTATTAATGATATTTTAGACTTTTCTAAAATAGAGGCTGGCAAGTTAGACATTGAAAATATTCAATTTAATTTACCTCGCTTACTGGGTGAAGTGGTTGAGTCATTTGCATTAAAAGCCGAGCAAAATAACACCACGTTAATTTTGGATGCAACACATATCACCAGCAGTGAATTTATTAGCGATCCGAATAGATTACGTCAAATTTTAAGTAACTTAATTGGTAATGCCGTTAAATTCACCCAAAACGGTGAAATATTGATAACCGCTAAAATTGCCCACACACTTGACGCCACAGTTTTAGAATGTGCAATCGCTGACTCAGGTATAGGAATCAGCGCAGAGAAACAGCCCCATTTATTTGACTCATTTACTCAAGCAGACACATCAACCACACGCCAATATGGTGGCACAGGCCTGGGTCTTGCTATTGTAAAGCAGCTTTGTGAGCTCATGGGTGGCGAAGTGAATGTGAGCAGTACACCAAATAAAGGCAGTACATTTTCCTTTTTTATAAAGATAATCCCTCAATTAGTTCAAGAGCACGAAGCATATCAAGCAATTAAAAATAAGCGTATTTGGGTTATTGATGATTGCTTACTCAATACCACTATTGCCAAAAAACAATTAACTCGCTGGGGGGCTAAGGTCAGCACGATCTGCGATTACCTGTCTATAAGTGCCTACATTAATAGCCATGAAGATACCCCACCAAACATTGTGCTCGTTGACAGTGCTTTATTTGAACCATTATACGAAGCTCAAGCACTCGCACTTAAGCAGTTTTTAACAAAAAGTAATAGCCATTTAATTATTATGGCTCCCATGAGTTATACAAATAAAAACGCGACCTTACCATTAACCGAAGAAACCCTCGTATTTAAACCACTCACCCCTTTTGATTTACAAAATGCGCTGACTGCAAAAAGCACTATCGAGCAAACACACGTTGATACACAACTAAAGTCGCTTGCTGCCACTGAGGTTATGACAGATACACTCGCGGCGCATGTTTTATTAGTAGAAGATAATAAAATTAACCAAGTTGTTACCGCTGCTTTTTTAAAACAGTTGAACGTGACATTTGAGATTGCTGAAAATGGTGCTGAGGCAGTTGAACAGTTGAATCAAAACCCAGCTAACACTTATCAATTAATATTAATGGATTGCCAAATGCCTACGATGGATGGCTATCAAGCAACTATTGCCATCAGAGAAGGCAAAGCAGGCAAGGTAAATAAAAACATAACAATAATAGCGCTTACCGCAAACGCAATGCAGGGTGATAAAGACAAATGTTTGGCCACTGGTATGGATGACTATTTAACTAAACCCCTCAATGCCACAACTCTTCATTCTAAGCTCCAGCAATGGCTTACAAGCAAATAACAGTGTAAGCTAAAAATAGAATTTATTAGGTGAGATAAGGTATGCAATTGCAATTATCAATGGAGCAACAACGCGTTATTGGTTGTTTATTAGAAAAACAAAGCACAACACCTGAGCACTACCCTTTATCGTTAAATGCATTAACAAATGCCTGTAATCAAAAATCGAATCGCGCGCCAGTTGTTAATTATACAGAAGAGCAAGTTCAAACAACCGTTGATGAATTAATCAGTATGCGATTAGTCACTGTAAATGAAGGGCTGTCTGGGCGAGTTAATAAATACGATCATCGTTTTTGTAATACTGAGTTTAGTCACCTGCAATTTGATCAACAGCAAAGGGCGATTATTTGTTTATTATTATTGCGAGGCGCACAAACACCTGGCGAATTAAAAACACGTAGTAGCCGCCTTGCCGACTTTGCTCGTATTGATGATGTTGAAAAGTCACTTGAACAACTAATTCAAAGCAATCATGTTAAAAAGATGCCGCGCGAATCAGGTAAACGGGATTGTCGATATATTCATTTATTTGCAGATCAATCATCTGTGAACGAGGCTTCACTTGAGGCACAAACACACACTGATGATATAAAAAACACTGAGCTAAATGACTTACTTGCAGAAATTGATGAGCTAAAAGTCCAGCTTAAACAAATAAAAGCTCACTTAGGGCTTTAATTCATAAATATGAAATCACATAATAGTTGCTCTATGTAGAGCGTAAAAATTATTTAACTAAAGGAGCGGGCCATGCGCGCCGAGATTATGGCTGAAATGAAAGTTCAGCCTTCGATTGATGTAAACGCTGAAATTAAACGCCGAGTGGATTTTATTAAAGCACGTTTAAAAGCGGCATATTCAACCTCACTTGTACTAGGGATCAGTGGTGGTGTAGATTCATCCACCTGTGGCCGTTTGTGTCAACTTGCTATTGATGAGCTAAACCAAGAACACCCTGACACTCATTATCAATTTATTGCTGTACGCCTACCTTATGGCGTTCAAGCTGATGAAAGTGAAGCGCAAATGGCGGTTGATTTCATTAAGCCGAGCACCCGCATGACGGTAAACATTAAACCCGCAACCGATGCACTGCATGAGCAGACAATGGCAACTCTCGCGGGTACCGAACAAACACTCCCTTCGCAAGATAAAATCGATTTTATTAAAGGTAATGTCAAAGCTCGCCAACGCATGATCGCGCAATATGAAATAGCCGGCTTTTGCCAAGGCTTAGTGGTCGGTACCGATCATAGTGCTGAAAATATTACTGGTTTTTACACTAAATTTGGTGATGGTGCATGCGATTTGGCTCCTTTATTTGGCCTATCAAAACGCCAAGTTCGTGCATTAGCAACCACATTGGGTGCGCCTGCGCTTTTAGTTGAGAAAGCACCAACAGCGGATTTAGAAAGTGATAGACCCGGACTAACAGACGAAGAAGCACTTGGCTTAAGTTATGAAGAAATTGATGACTTTTTAGAAGGTAAAGCAGTTTCAAGTCATGTAGAAGAAACGCTAATTGCAATTTACCAGCGCACGCAACATAAGCGCCAGCCTATTCCAACAATATACGATGCTTTTTAAATCAATATTATAAGCGTGATTTAACTGATCGAGCCGCTTGTATTTTACGTAAACATGACGTGAAAATAAGTGGCTTAAATTTTTAAAAGTTAACCTTAACGCTTGCCAACAGAGAGTTTTATATTTTATGACACCCCCTATTTTGATTACTGGTGCAGCACAACGTATAGGGCTTGCGCTGGCAAAGCACTTTATAGCCCAAGGGCAAGCGGTCATTATTACTTATCGGACCCGTCATGAGGCTGTTGATTCGTTGGAACAACAAGGGGTTACCTGTCTTTATGCTGACTTTAGTACTGATGAGGGCATTAATACTTTTATTACGTTGCTTAAATCACACACTGACTCACTAAGGGCCGTTATTCATAATGCATCAAGCTGGGACTGTGAAGCTAACAACCCCCACTTTGAGCAGCTGTTTGACAATATGATGCGCATTCATGCAAAAACACCGTACTTGGTAAACTTACACTGCGCAGATTTACTATTAAATTATCAGGCGTCGCATGCTAAACCCGCTGACATTATTCATTTGACTGATTATGTAGTGGAAACAGGCAGTCCAAAGCATCTTGCTTATGCGGCCAGTAAAGCCGCACTGGATAACTTAACTAAATCATTTAGTGCTAAATATGCACCTAACATAAAAGTAAATTCAGTCGCACCATCATTAATTATTTTTAACCAACATGATGATGAGCAGTATCGCGCTAAAACTTTAAAAAAGTCATTAATGGGTATCGAACCTGGATGCCAAGAAATTATCAATAGTATAGACCTACTACTGAACAGCCATTACATCACAGGGCGTGCTTTACCTGTTGATGGTGGTCGCCATCTTAAGTAAGTCCTAATAAAACTGAGAAACTTATGCATAACGAATTAAAAGAAAGCTATCAAAAAATTATAACTGCTGTAGGTGAAGACGCTGAGCGTGAAGGGTTACTTGATACCCCAAAACGCGCTGCAAAAGCGATGGAGTACCTTACTCAAGGATATCGTCAAACGCTTAACGAAATCACTAACAATGCGGTATTCACCTCTGACGCTGACGACATGGTATTGATACAAGACATCGAGCTTTACTCTATGTGTGAACATCATTTACTTCCTTTTATTGGCCGCTGTCATATTGCTTATATTCCTGATGGCAAAGTATTAGGCTTATCTAAGTTTGCGCGTATTGTTGATATGTTTTCGCGTCGTTTTCAAATTCAAGAACAGCTTACCCATCAAATTGCAAAAGCGGTTGAGGAAGTAACCGGTGCAAAAGGTGTGGGTGTAATTGTTGAAGCAAAACACATGTGTATGATGATGCGTGGTGTAGAAAAGCAGAACTCAAGCATGCGTACCTCGGTAATGCTAGGAAACTTTAGAGCCGATCCGAAAACACGTAATGAGTTTTTACAGCTGATCAAAGGATAATGTATGGCAAACGCAATTATTAATGTAACTAATTTACGACTACGCACATTTATTGGTTTTAATCCTGATGAGCGTGAAAAAAAACAAGATGTGGTCATTAACCTTGAAATTCACTACCCTGCTGATCAAGCTTGTGAAACAGATGAAGTAGACCAAGCACTTAACTACAAAGTGATTACTAAAGAGGTAATTAGCTTAGTGGAGCAAGGACACTTTTTATTGTTAGAAAAACTAGTTGCTGAAATCCTTGCTGTTTGCCACTCACACCCAAGCGTTAATTATGCTAAGGCTCGAGTAGATAAACCTCATGCGTTGCGCTTTGCCGATTCGGTTTCTTTAACCCTCGACTGGCACAAATAATCCAACGGCAAGGGCTATTACCGCTAAATAACGTAACCCCTTGCCGAGCGTTACCAGCACTAAAAACGTAGTAAAGCGAACTTTAAACACGCCGCCAATAACGGTTAGTGGGTCGCCAACGATGGGCAGCCAGGCAAACAAAAGGCTATAAACACCATATTTATTAAACTGCTTTTGTGCTTTTTTAAGCCCTTTTTCAGATACTGGAAACCATTTTTTATCTTTAAAACGCAATGCCTGCGTCCCTAACCAATAGTTAACACAACTGCCCAGTACATTACCCAAGGTTGCTGCAAACCAAATCAGCCATAAGTTAGTATTGCCTTGCATGATCATGCCACCCATCAATACTTCAGACGAGCTAGGTAATAACGTGGCAGATATAAATGCTGTAAAAAATAATGTTATATAAAGCATTTTTTCCTTATGACTAAAAACTAAACCCAGCAATTAGCTGGGTTTGACGATTTTTTAACTTAAAACCAAAGCGCTGAATAATAAAAACAGTTATTTTATCAAATTTAAGCTAAGGGGATAATTAAACTCTTTGCCATCGTTGGCTTTCACGCTTGCGATAACCACCATCACAAATGAAAAAATAGCCACCATAGGTAACAGTAGTAAACCAACCGCTGCAAAAATTAGTAAAAAACAAACAAAATAAGCTATAGCCATAGTAATTTGAAAATTAAGGGCTTTTTTGCCATGTATATCAACAATTGGCATTTCATCTTTTTTAATTAACCAGATAATAAGAGGGCCGAGTACCGACCCAAATGGCACAATAAACCCCGCTAATGCACTTAAATGACATAGCATTGCCCATGTGCGGTCATCTTTATTGACGACTTTAATCTCTTGATTTTGTTCCATTACACTCTCCCTTCTCGTTTTTATTTTGCGCTAAAATAATATTCACACTCATTAGCCACCTTAATGTAAATGCTTATTTATCCAATGCAAAGCATTTGTGTATATTTAAAAATAAAAAAGCGCAGCAAATAGCTGCGCTTATTGATATTGCCAGACCAGTTACTTATTCACACCCGCTAAATCAAGCATAAAAGCATAATTTAATGCAGTATCTTCTAAGCGTTTGAAGCGACCTGATGCACCTCCGTGCCCTGCTTCCATATCGATTTTAAACAGTAGCTTGTTATCATCTGTTTTGTAATCTCGCAGCTTAGCCACCCACTTTGCAGGCTCAAAATATTGTACCTGTGAATCATGTAAGCCAGTAGTAACTAACATATTTGGGTAATCTTGCTTACTGACCTGATCATAAGGTGAATACGATAACATATACTCATAGTATTCTTTCTCGTTAGGGTTACCCCACTCACCGTATTCGTTGGTTGTAAGTGGAATACTTGCATCAAGCATCGTGGTCACTACATCAACAAATGGAACCGCAGCCACCATACCTTTATACAACTCAGGAGCTTGGTTTGCCACTGCCCCCATTAACAAGCCACCCGCACTGCCACCTTGAGCAAATATTTTATCTTTTGCACCATACTTTTGCTCTACCAATGCCTTGGTAACATCTACAAAGTCGTTAAAGGTGTTCTTTTTAGTCAGTAGTTTACCGTCCTCATACCAAGGGCGACCTAACATTTGTGAACCGCGAATATGCGCAATGGCAAATACAAAACCCCGATCGAGCAAACTTAAGCGAGCGCTAGAAAAGGTAGGGTCCATGGTCGCGCCATACGAGCCATAACCATATTGTAGCAGCGGATTAGTCCCCTCTTTTTTAAACATGTCTTTGCGATAGACTAGGCTTACCGGTACTTTAATACCATCTCGTGCAGTGACAAAAATTCGCTCTGATGCGTAGTTATCTGCACTAAAATCACCGAGTACTTTTTGTTGTTTAAGTAATGTTTTATTGCCAGTAGCTAAATTAACATCATACGATGAAGCGGGTGTTGTCATACTGGTATAATACACACGTAATGTATCGCTATTTAAATCATTGTTACCGTAGGTGCTAATTGTATAAGCACTGTCGTTAAAGCTAAGCGGTATCTCTTTACCCGTGGTTAAGTTACGAGCAATAATAGTCGACTGACCCATTTCACGCTGCTGATACACTAAGTAATCGTTAAATAAGTCGATGCCTTCTAATTTTATATTATCGCGAGCGGGGATCACCGTTTGCCAATTAGCTTTATCGCCAGCTTTATCAATATCTACTTTCATTAACTGAAAGTTGACTGCGTTTAAATTAGTGACAATATAGTAAGTATTACCCAGCTTAGAAATTCCATACTCCAGATCCGCTTCACGTTCAATCAAGCGTTTTGGCATAGCCTTAACATCATCAGCACTTAAAACCGATACACCTGACGCAGTTGTACTGCTGTGCCAAATATAAATTTCTGAATCGTCTTTGCTTTTGCTAATACCCATGTAATAACTGGTATCTGTTTCTTCATAAACGAGTTCATCTTCAGCCTGTGGGGTACCGAGCGTATGACGATAAACTTGGTAACCTAGTAAAGTTTGCAAATCTTTTTTTATGTAATAAAGCGTTTTATTGTCGTTTGCCCAAACAACACTGCCATTTGTGCCTTCAAGCGTATCTTCGAGTAATTTACCAGTGCTTAAGTCTTTTATTTTTATATCATAAATACGACGACTTACGGTATCTTCACCATATGCCATTAAATTGCCGTTTGGACTTACATCTAAACCACTTACGGCATAATAATCATGTTCCTTAGCTAGCTCGTTTACATCTAAAATAACCTGCTGGTCAGTGCCTGCAAAATCACTACTACGTACATAAGTTGCGTATTCGTTATCACCGCGAGTTTGTGATGAATAATAATAGTCACCGTTTTTAACTGGCACTGAATCATCGTCTTTTTGAATTCGCCCTTTTAGCTCTTCAAATAACCTAGTTTGTAACGTTTTTGTATGCGCAAGCATTGCATCTGTATAAGCATTTTCAGCCTCAAGGTAACTAAGTACCTCAGGATCTTTTCGCTCATCATCACGCATCCAGTAGTAATCATCGATACGAGTGTCGCCATGAATAGACATTTCATATGGTACTTTTTTAGCAACCGGCGGCATTACTGCGATTTGAGATACAGACTGTTCAGTAGGCGTGTTTTGTTTAACTTCAGGTGCTTTATTACAACCACCTAAAATAGCTAACGATATTACGGCAAGCGTAAACGAAGTGTGTTTCATTAATTTAAATCCCTGTTGTTTTTATTATATTAAATATACCTAATATTAAACACGACAGAAATTTAGTTTGTGAAGCTATGTAAAAAGGGAGCCGAGAAATTCTTTTTATATAGTTAAGACTTCAGTTATCCTAACAGTAACGAAGTAGCATTAAATAGTCTCTTCCTGCTGCTAATCAATAAGGACAATAATGAATAACGATGTAATTAACATTTTAACAATGGCTAAGGTCATTCAAACAGCGGTTGCACCCGTTTTTTTAATTACTGGTATTGCAGCAACGCTCGGGGTTTTATCTAATCGCTTGGCGCGAATTACAGACAGAGCCAGACAGTTAGAGCGAAAATTAAAAGTTAGCACCGATGAAGAATTTAACTTGTCTCTGACTACAGAGCTTAGAGCACTCCTTAAGCGCTCTCGCTGCATACACATTGCATTTAGTTTAAGTGTATTAAGTGCACTATTAGTTTGCGCCGTGGTTATGCTGTTATTTTTATCTCACATACAGTCGATTAATTTAGGTGTCACTATTGGCAGCTGTTTTGTTGGTGCAATGGCATTACTGATATGTGCATTTATGTCATTACTCGGTGAGGTGTTCTTGGCAACGCGCAGTATGCGTCGAGGGATGATTTTCGCAGATATAGATATAAACGAATAATAAAAAACCCCGAGTCAATCGTGCTACTCGGGGTTTTACTTATTTAAAACAGATTACTGTGCAGTGTAAATAGTTTCTAACACTTCTATTTTAGCTTCTTTAATCAAACCAGATTCTTTTAGCTGCTTTGATGCAACTAAAATATCTTGACCATCATTTACAGCTAAAACAGCAATTTTAGTGCCTGGGAATAAAGATACGACCTTCAAACCTGCAGCCGAAGCAACATCGCTTGCACTCATACCATCTTTTAAAAGAATAGTAATATTACCTGATAGTGACGTTAGGTTATTAGTAAAAATATTGCGAACTAATGTTCCTTTTGTGACCACATCAGACGATTTATCTACGCTTACTACTGTCATCTCACCTTTTTGCATAACGACATGCTCTTCTGAAGCAACACTCGAAGGCACTAAACGTAAGTTCTTTTCAATTTTGTAAGAACCAAAATCCGCTTTATCAAACTTTAATTTAGCTACTTGTTTCTTAGGAAGCTGAAGCTCTTTATCTGAGCTAGTGTTTGCTGTTGCCCCAAACGAAATACACGCAGCAGCACCCAATACGATTAATTGTTTAATTTTCATCTTTATAATCCTTACTCTTGACCTGCGTGACCAAATGCACGAAGAGATACACCTTCAAGTACACTTGCTGAGTTATTATTACTAATACCAGTAACACCTAGAGAATTATTTGAGCCTCGACTAAATGCAAAGCTGTCTGCGCTTGTATCTAACAAACGAACAGTCCAAGTACCTTTCGTAGACTCTCCGTAGAAAGCATTTGAAAGCATCACAGCGTCTTTAAGTACATAACCTACACTCCAGCTATTCGTGAAGCTATATGCAGGGTAAAACAAAGCTTGTTTAGATGAAAGTAATACACTTCGAGTACCCGCTGGCGAAGTAACCTCAATAGCTAAATCATTACCAGCAGATGTTTGAGTACCATCAGCTAGGCCGAAGCCCATTTCAGGGTTGCTTACATCAAATTTAAATTGCATTGCCTCAATGTTTAATTCTTCTGTAACTACAATTTCTTGCGTTAAACCTGTAGCACTGTTATCAGGAATTTCTAATGCTAGTGCACTCTCAGAAACGGCTGAACCAACACCATTCCAATCCGTGATTACTTGCTCACCTAATGAAGCGTCATAAGACTTAGCCATTGCAACCGCTGCACCTGCATCTACACGCCCAAAGCCATATAAGTTATTAAAGCTATAACCAGCGGCATTTTCAACCCAACCATCATGTGCAACAAACTCACCATCTGCGGTAGTTAATTTTACAGGGGCATTTTCAGCGTCAATTAATGTACTTGTTGACGCTAATATATGACGCACATCACGCCAAGTTAGTTCAGGATTAGCCGAAAGAATAAGTGATACTACACCTGATGCATTTGGCGCAGCAGACGATGTACCGTTAAATGTAGATGTATAGTTACAACTTGCGTTATCTTCATTACCAGGATAGTTAAATGGGAACTGGCTTATGGCAAACTCTTCTCCATATCTCTGAGTAAAGCTTGCAACAGCACCACTATTAAAGCCTGAGTAACCGTTGATACATGTCATCTGATCCGTTGTTACCATTGCAGGTGCCCAACGACCATATTCACCAGCTGGCGCTGAAACCATTAAGTTAGCACCTGCTGTTGAGTAGCTAGTGTGCTTACCATTTGCATTTACAGCAGCAACACTTAGATAGTAAGGATGGCCTTGGCTTGGCTCAAACGCACCGTTATAACACGTTAAACCTAAGTCATTAGCTCCATTATCTTCACATAGTGAGCCTTCATCACCGCCATCAACAAAAGAGTTACCACTCGATTTCATATTAAGTGCACCCTTACCATCTCGCAGGTTTAGGTTTGGGTATGACTCAATAGCTTCATCTAATTCTGAATATGCAATAAATGTTGGGAAAGTTATGCCATAACTACGGTTAAACGCAGAAATATTTTCTGTTGTGCTAATGCCGCTTCCAGGGAAACCATGCACCATTAACTCAGTTTGTGGGATTTTAGCACCACCAAGATAATTCATACCAATTAAACCAGCATCAGGAGCAACGCCACGGCCACCTTTACCATTCCAACCTTTTGCAGCAATCAAACCAGCAACACTTGTACCATGATCACCACTGTTTGACATACTAGTAGGATCTGTACGGTCAGTCGCATCAGCATTTAGGTTTAAAGAGCGGTTTGGTAATACATTATCGATTAAATCTTCATGGCGGATTTCCATACCCGAATCGATCACAACTGCCGTTGCACCTGCCCCAGTAACACCTTGAGCATAAGCATCAACAACATTCATATCTTCACCAGCTACAAGCTCTGTCGCCTCTGATTGAGCAAAGCTAGCGTTGACATCGGCTTGTGCTTCTTCTTCTGTATCGCCAAATAAACTAACGTACAAATCAATTAAGCCTTGTTTCATCTCATCACTAAGCGAGTAAGCTTTCTGACCTGTATTGTTTAGGTGCCACTGCTGATTTGCAAGAGGATCTCCAATAATTCCTGAGATATTAATTTTCGCAGAGGCCGTTTTACCGTTTGCAGTTACTGTGTAATCAATAACCGCATCTTCACCAGAAACAGGCACATATGTAAACGAAGTACCCTCTACTGTTAACATACCATGGCTAAACTTAAAGACACCATCTTGCGCGGTAATTGCCTCGCCATTTTCAGTAAAACTAAAAGTAAGTGCGTCACCATCATTATCACTTGCTTTAAAGTCTGCAGTAACTGGAACCCATTGTTTTAAATCAGTAACGACAACATCACTCGCTTTTGGTGCTACATCAGTAACAACTGGAACTGTATTGTTATTATCATTATCGCTTCCACCACACCCTGATAGCGAAATTACTATCGCTGCAGACAACGCTGACAGCTTAAAAATATTATTTTTCATAAATGCTCTTCATTGGTTATTTTTATGACATCTGAATGTACACAATCAAACAACAAGCAGCAACACTGCATTTACAAACATTCACAATAAACCGTAAAATAATATCAGCCCGATTAAAATCCCGTTAATAATATCAAAGTAATAATCTATGCTTTCCCTTGAACTAAAGCCTAAGCTAATATACAAAGATAATTAAAGAACCCTCAAAGGAGTAGAGTAAAGTGAAATTGAAGCAAGTATTTATCGGGGCATTACTATCTACATGCGCACTTAGTGTATCTGCAAATTCTGCATTTAAAGAGCCGAGTGATGCAATTGAGTATCGCCAAGCTGCATTTTCTATGATTTCAGTTCAAATAGGCGATATGGGTGCCATGCTGAAGGGTAAAATTCCTTTTGATGCAGAGCAATTTAAGCAGCGTGCAAATAACGCAGCGGCATTATCTAAAATGCCTTGGGAGGCATTTTACGCAGGCACTGAAAAAGGCGATACATCAGCACTTCCTGCGGTATGGTCTGAAAAAGATACTTTTATGAAAAAAGCGACAGCGTTTCAGCAATATGCTGATGAACTTGCTGTAGCAGCTCAAACAGGTGACAAAGCGGTCATTGGTAAAGCATTTGGTGCATGGGCTAAAGGCTGTAAAGATTGCCATAAGCAATTCAAAGACTAATAAATTCTGTATATTAAACAATAAAAATGGCGCTGTATTAGCGCCATTTTTTTTAACTAAGCAGATAACTTAAAGGCTCACTTCCCCAAGTACTCATTAATAAAATCAGTAATAGTAACAATAAAAACCATGCAATCCATGGTGACTTTGTCTCAGGCTCTGAGCTTTGTGTTGGCAGTGCTTTATTGCCGGTGATCATTGCTTTTACTAAAGGCTTGCCTTTAATTTTGTAAGCAATAATAGCCACAACATGCAAAATAATCGCATAAAATAAAATATCAAAATTGATATGATGCAGCCAGTTGGCAAAATCAATCGTATCACTCGATACATACTGCGCTAACGGACCATCAGTTAAAATACCATCACTGCTCATTAAACCACTAACCAGCTGCGTAATAATCAGGATAAAAAATAATAACACCATATAACTGCCTGGTGCAGAATGGCCCACATCATTTATTTTTTTGCCACTAAAAGAAGCAAGCACCGACTTAGGAGAATGCAGTAATGCCGATATTCTTGCCGTTTTACTGCCTATAAGACCCCATATAATCCGCGTTGAGATAAGCGCTAAAGTAAAAAAGCCAATCACAAAATGTAGCTCTATCATGCCCTCTTCAGCACTAAAATAAAGCGCAGCAATACTCAATACTAATAACCAATGAAAGCTTCTTAAAAAGCCATCCCACACTTTTACCTTGAACATTGCACCTTCCCTAAAAAACAGTATCATCTAAAACGCTAACTATTTTAGCATCTTAATATTAAGGTATCCTAATGAGTCTTTCTACCAGTGCGCAGAGTAAAACACATGCAGTCCATTAAAAAACCGATACTAAAAGGCTTTTTAGATATGCTGCCATTATGTTTAGCCGTTATTCCTTGGGGGATTTTATGTGGCTCGTTGGCAATACAAAATGGCTTTACCCCTTTTGAAACTCAAGCTATGTCGCTATTGGTATTTGCAGGCTCGGCTCAACTGGTTGCTATTGAGTTAATGGCTGGTAATACCCCTCTATTAACCATTTTATTTACCACATTTATTATTAGCTCTCGTCATTTTTTATATGGCTTGGCGGTTCGTCACAAAGTGATTGAGCAACCCATGCGTTGGCGCCTTCCAGTCAGCTTTGTATTAACCGATGAACTATTTGCTTTTTCGCATCACCCTCGCGCCTACCAGACTAAAACGCGCCTAATTTACGCGCTCAGCGCAGGCTTTAGCTTTTACATTGCTTGGAATATTTGGACTCTGTTCGGTATTGTAGCCGGTACTATGCTCCCTGATCTCACCAACTTAGGACTCGACTTTGCGATTGCTGCAACCTTTATTGCTTTGGTTATCCCAGGAGTTAAAAATTTAGCCACTCTTGTCACGGTCATTGTTGCAGGGATCTGTGCTACTTTATTAAAAAGCACAGGCTTTGAGCTGTGGTTAGTATGCTCAGCACTATTAGCAATGAGTGCAGGTTACGCTGTAACTAGAATAGTAAAAAATAAGGACGCTAAATCATGATGACGACTATTTTACTTATGGCATGTATTACCTTTTTTACCCGTTATTTATTCTTACACCGCGCGCTACCATTTAAAGTAGGGCCTAAAATGCAGCAGTTTTTGAGCTTCAGCGCACCTGCGGTTCTAACAGCGATTTGGGTGCCTATTGTATTTATAAATGATGGTGGCATTAATCTAAATTGGCAAAACCCTTATTTAAGCGCAGCGATTGTTGCCATTATAGTTGCTTACAAAACACATAATATTTACCTAACCACACTTGCTGGTATGGGGTTATTTTTGATTTTAAATTAACAGTAACGCCATAGCAGTGTTCACTATTTCGACTTTGTTAATCACCAAGCAAAGGTTAGACTATGCCAAATAAACAAATAATAGCTTAATAATATGCACCCATTTCATCAACTAAGTGCTACTAGCCTGCAAGGCCAACCTATCGATTTTAAAGAGTTTGTAGGTAAAGTTGTGTTAATAGTAAATACCGCAAGTGAGTGTGGATTCACCTATCAATACGAGTCATTGCAAGCATTACACGAAAAGTATGCCAGCCAAGGTTTAGTCATTATAGGTTTCCCGTGTAACCAATTTGGCCAGCAAGAACCCGGAGACGCGAATCAAATAGCGCAAGGTTGTTTAATCAATTACGGAGTTAGTTTTTTAATCGCAGAAAAAGTGAACGTTAATGGTCAGCATACACATTCGGTTTTTCGCTATTTAAAATCTGTATTGCCGGGGTTTTTGACACGAAAAATTAAGTGGAACTTCACAAAGTTTTTGATTAATTCAGATGGCTCACCGATTAAGCGCTACGCGCCCTTTACTAAACCTGAAAAACTAGAAAAAGTAATTGAAAAAGCATTGCTCGCAGCTAAAGTTTGAGGCTTAAAAATTATAAAGAGGCATAAAGCCTCTTTATTACCAACCCACAGAGCTTTAAATACTACCTAAGTAGCAGTTAAAAGCTAATATGTCGGCACTGATTTGTACTAGCGACAACCTAATCAATATAATCGTTTAAGTCATCTTCACCTAGGTTTTTACGCAAGCGTTTTTGCTCAAGGTAATCCTCTAACTTTCTTTTCACCTTTTGCTTTTTCTTGTCGTGTTGATTACGCCCGACCATTTCGTATTCGTCTTCAACAAAATCATCATCTAGCGCATCGTAACTAAATGTCTTACCCACAACCCACTCCATAAAGTGTTTGAGACCAATTACGGATTCTTGTATCGCGATAATTGGTGAAATTAAAATGTTCAACGCAAATTCATTGTACAAATTTACGTCAAAATAAAGCCACATCGCTATCCTAAATAGTCTCTGTGTCAGTATTGTGAATAAATAGCGCTAAATTTGAATTGTGGAAAGTGAGAGTTTTTTATCGTATCGATAAATTTTATTTATTTGCATTTGATGGTTGGTTATTTTGACCAAATTTTAGCTTTTTCAATGACTTTACTTTCAGCTTCAAAGCACCTTAAAAATCACAAATCACTGTTTTTAAACACTAAAAACTATTGGCACCAAACTTGTTATAAGTTAATTATCATCAGCAAAAAACAGAGAATAAACATGAAAGAATTATTATTAGTTAGCGCAATTATGTGCGCCCCCGTCGCCATGGCTCATAACGATAACAGCTCTTCAATTTCATTTAGTAACGACGAATGTAAAGTTGAGTTTAAAAACGATGTACGTATAAAGCCAAGTGAATTAGAAATTTTTAAAGCCAACAATCAACGTATGACTTTTACCACTCAAGGTGAGTTGTCGATCAATGGCGAGCAAGTAGCATTAAATAGCGCTCAGCGCCAAGCACTGACCAACTACACAGATAATTTACGTGCGCAATTACCTGAAGTAGCCAACATTGCACTTGATGGCGTTAAAATTGCGGGCGTTGCATTAGAAGAAGTCGCCAATGCATTTAATATTGATGGCCTCGATAACATTGCTACCTTAATGGACGATATTCAACAAGAAGTAGAGGGTACCTTTTACCAACAAGGTACATTTGTCATGGGCCAGCAAAGCTTCACTCAGTTTGGTGAAAACTTTGAACAGCAGTTTGAACAACAAATAGAAACTGCCGTTGAGTCGGCCGTAATGCAATCAATGGGCAGTATTTTAGTCGCATTAGGCTCTGAGCTAATGGGTTCAGGTGGCGACATGCAAGCCTTTGAAGAGCGCATGGAAAATATGGGCGCACAAATAGAAGAAAAAGTAGAGCTCCATGCAAAAAAACTTGAACAGCGTGCAAATATACTGTGTGGTGACTTTGTTGAAATCGCACAACAAGAAACTCAACTTGCTGCGCAAGTGCCTGCATTAAAAGGCTATGAGTTATTTACTATAAAACAGCACTAACTGCTCAGCATTTTAATTAATCTCCCTTTGCGGCATTTGCTTTTAAGCTATGCCGCATTTTGCGTTTTTTACCCCCACCAGTCCCATTTAACTCAAATAATAGACTGTTGAGCGGATCTGCTCTTGCTGTGCAGAGGCATTTTGTGGCTTCATAGTAAAATACAAACCAAAGTATAATCTTCACTTCGCTCTAGATCACTTAGAATGCCGTCCGAGCTGATGATTGTAAGCCCAAATTGCAACATATTAAAACCACCTCTTTTTAAGTTTTAAATTCTTGAGGCGGTGCGATCCCCAGTTAGACGCGTTTTAAAACGCAACTAACTCCAAAGTGCCTAGTAACCTAGGCACTTTTTTTATAATTTAAAAGCCTAGCAACACTCTTTTTTATCGTTTCTTTAATGCTCTTCTCTGATAAATAATTAACCACCTATAAATAGCATGTTAAATCTTTTAACGAAGTAAAACCCACCCCATTAATACAAAATAATTTAATCTGAATAACTATTCAAAATAATCTATTTATAAACATATTAAAATTAAAAAAACTGAAAAAACCCCGTATAAAAGTGATATAGCACACGACTATAATGAATAAATATACAAAATCAAAAAAACACCATTAAATAGCAAATCAAAAAAACACTTTCAGATTAAAAAAACTAATACTTCACCAGCAATTTTTATCGCTTTATTTTTAACCAACCTACGGGCAAAATGCACACGTTTTCAACAGACACAACCTTGGAGCGAATACAATGAACCCAATTAATACATTAAACCAAACAGCCACAACTCACGTTGCAGTTAAACCAACTAATCGCAAAGCGAGAATGTTAGCTAAACTTAACCGTTACGGAAAAAAATTAGCACTTGGCGGTGCAATTCAATACAAATAATCACCCAACCATGATTTTTGTATTGTTGCAGCAAACACCCAACCACTAAATGAAGTTTCTTCTTTAGCTCCATCTGTTTGCTGCCAGCCCCCTCCTCATAGCTAAAAATCATCTTTAATTTTCATAATTTACAAAAAAAACCTCATTTACGCTCACTTTTTAAGCAAACGATCTTTTTGCTATTTACACAGGCAACTCACCTAAGTATTATCCTGCATCACGACGTGGAGAGATGGCAGAGTGGTCGAATGCACCGGTCTTGAAAACCGGCAGGGGTTTATAGCCCCTCTAGGGTTCAAATCCCTATCTCTCCACCACTTATTTGTATTAATTGGTTTTTTCCGATTGATAACACGCTGAATAATGCGTCGGAGAGGTGTCCGAGTGGCCGAAGGAGCTCCCCTGCTAAGGGAGTATAGAGTTTGTAGCTCTATCGAGGGTTCGAATCCCTCCCTCTCCACCATTACTGATTACAAGCCACTTAATTGTGGTTTTTTTGTGCCTAAATTTTAACTCCTTTAAGAAATAGGGAGGGTGAGCACCCTCGACAGGGTTCGATAAAATGTCTGGAACATTTTAGGCCGCTACAAGCGTCGCGCAGCGATTAATTACAGGGATGTAAGTAAGTCTATCCCTCCCTCTCCACCATTACTGATTACAAGCCACTTAATTGTGGTTTTTTTGTGCCTAAATTTTAACTCCGTTAAGAAATAGGGAGGGTGAGCACCCTCGACAGGGTTCGATAAAATGTCTGGAACATTTTAGGCCGCTACAAGCGTCGCGCAGCGATTAATTACAGGGATGTAAGTAAGTCTATCCCTCCCTCTCCACCATTACTGATTACAAGCCACTTAATTGTGGTTTTTTTGTGCCTAAAATTTAATAGCCTCTATTAATTTGCACTTTGTATAAGGCCGTCGCGAGCGCATGCTAATAAATTAAACAAATTGTATGGTGTCACAACTTAGTGCATTATAAATGGTACTTTAAACCAGCTTAGGTTTAACCATGGCGAAGCTAATATTATTACTGTATTGTTTGGGTGCCTGTGCTGTTAGCATGGCAAATGAAGTGACGGTTTATAAATGCACCATTAAAGGAGTGCCTACTTTTAGTCAAACTCCTTGCGCTGAAGACGCTCAAATGATCACGCTTAGAAACGTCAACATCATGCAAACAAATACGCCACAATCTGAGAACACACCAGTTGCCGATACTTCTGTTGACGATTATCTAGCGGTGCAACAAATAGAGCGTGATATTGTGCAGCTTGAGCTTAAGATTAAACAATACCAACAAGAATACGCACAGAAAAAACAGCAAATCGATTACATGACCCAAGATAAAGCAAATCGCTTAGGGGCCAGCTCAATTGCGAATGCCATTACCACTGAAACGGCGGCACTTAAGCAGCGATTTGACCCACAAATCAAGCAAGCACAACAACAAATAGAAGCACTCACTCAAAAAAAACAGCAGCTTAGTCAGCAACCTTAAGTATGTGCTTCACAACATCAATAAATGTTTGTATCTCTGACTTTGTATTATATATGTGAGGTGAAACACGGATGCCGAGTTTACGCACATCAACACTTATTTTTGCAGTCTCTAATGCTGTTAATACACTTTGCTGATGCTCAGAAAACTGCAAAATAGCGGTGCCACTACATTGCTCTTTAGCGCTAGGTGACATTAAAAAAGCGCCCAATTGCTGCTGAATTAACTCAAGTAACATCAAGTTGTGCGATCTCACTTGTTCAACGCCAAATTCAACAATATATTCAATACTATGAGCGGCAATAATATAAGGAAGTACCGAGGGCGTACCGCCCCAAAACCTTAGTGTTTTAGCGTTATATTGAAAATGCGCAATATCAAACTCGAATGGGTTTTGATGTGAAAACCAGCCAACATCTTTTGGTTCACATTGTGTTATTTGCTTTGGATTTACCCATAAATAGGCCGCACCTGGCCCTCCGCATAGCCACTTCACACTTGAACCAATCATAAAGTCAGCATTTAACGCCGTTAGATCGACAGGGATAACCCCTGCCGATTGCGCCACATCAATTATTGAGAGTGTATTCGTGACTTTACTCAGCGCCACAATATCGTTTATGGGAGCTTGTACACCCGTATTAGAATAAACATGGCTAACAAAGACCCCATCAATCTCTGAAGTTAAATATCGCTGCCATACCTGTCTATCACTCAAGTCTTCATGCTCAGGGATGTAGCGTATTTTTGCACATTCAGGCAGTGCTTTTTGCATTACAAACCCCATACTGGGAAAGTCAGCCTGCGCCATTAATACCGTACACTGTGGTTTATTAAATACGGGGTGTGACATAACCAATTTGGTTAAACCACTGGATAAATTAACCTGAGGACAAAATTGCTCACTAGGCGCATTAAACAACTGCCCTAATGCCTCAGTAAATCTTTCAATAGCGGGTAACCACTGTTGCCATGGCTCTTTTACACTTTCTTGCCAAGGAGTAAAAAAATGTTCAGTGGCATTTTCTAAGCTCGTTTTTAATGGGCGGCCAACAGAGTGGCTTAATAAATAACAACCCTGTGGCATACAAAAATCATTTTTAGCCATATTAATTAATCCACTGTTTTAGCGTGTTTAAATCATCAAAGCGCGTATTTATGTCGTCACGCTTTGCCGCGGCACGCCTATCTCTTAACTTAGCTAATGAATCGAGCAGTACAGGTAGAGGAGGTCCACTGGCGGTTACTTTACTCATATGCTGTTGTTGCATGTGCTGTGATGGCTGAGCAATAAACTTTTCCACCAGCTGATTATGATGACCGATAGCGGTGTCGCCATGTAATTTACACACTTGAATAAATAGTTTGCCGTGCTTTTGAAACCAGTCTGTATTTTTATATTGTTCGGCCTCTAAAAAATCATCCATTAGGCTTTGCATACGCATGGCTTCACGAAGTATTTGTTGATCCTCTGGCATCATATATAAAAATTTATCCACCAGCATTTGCGAGTAACTCGGCTCATTGGCACTGCAAAGCCCTAGCAGCATATCAATAACATTAATACCGGCAAAGTCTCCCGCATTTGCACCACGGTAAACCTCTTTACCTACCCTGTAAGGCTTGTAATATGGACGTACACAATTAAAAAAACGTTCGGTGTCTAGCTGAGTGTATAAGGCGTTATTCGACGCTATTACATCCATTAATGCCGTTTTAACCACCTCAAGTAGTTCGGCTGTAACGGGGTGAGAAATACCCAAAGGTAATGTTTTTAGTAAAGCATCGCTTGCGCGCTTATACGCTAAAATACCTTGGGTGTTGTAATCTAAAAAAAGGGCTTCATCATCAAGATTTGTAAAACGCTTATAGGTGCCATTAATGGCTTTATTATGCGTGGTTAGATGCGCGGTAGCAAAACGAGGCGTTACACCTATAGAGGCACCAATATGCATAGCAAGCGCCGATGCTTCAACTAATGGTGAGGTTGTTTCTCTGCTCGGCTCTGTAATCTCATGCCTGCGACAAGCAGCCATAAACAAACCAACATTACCAAGCAAATCGAATGCGCTATCAAATCCTTCGTCGGTATTGCCTTCGGCCAATAAATCGCTGATTAGCGCGTTACCTTGATCTTTTAGTGCCAGCTTTAAGCTATCACCAATCCCCTCAACATTAGCCTTATCGGTTTGCTGCCAATAAAGCTGTTCTAGTTGCGAGTTTAAGCTTACAAACTCTGATCTTATCCAACGGTCAAACTTAGCAGTAAAAGAACTCATAACTACACCCTGTTATTATTATGTTTTAATGCTAACAAAAACTCCTGAGGGTAAAACGCCAAAAAAAATAGTAAAAACACCTTTAGTTAGCAATAATCACTACCAACATTAAAATAATTAATAAGATCCCATAGTCATGTTAGATAAAAAAGATCAGCAGTTACTGATTGCCTTACAATCGCATGCCCGCATGTCGGTTTCTGAATTAGCCAATACCATTAACCTATCAGACACCCCAACTCTTAGGCGTATCAAAAAGCTTGAGCAGGAACATGTAATTACGGGCTATCACGCTGCCATTAACCCTAAGTTGCTCAACCTTAATGTGCTGGTTTATGCTTTCGTGCGACTAAGTCAAAACTCGGTGAGTGCGGCACAGCAATTTGAGCTGCATGTAGAAAAACTTCCCCATGTACTTGAGTGCTCTGTGATCTCAGGTAGCCACGATTATTTACTGAAAATTATTTCTCATGATTTAGAAAGCTATGAGCAGTTTGTAAAGCACCAGCTGGGGAGCTTAAGCTGCATCGCCAATATAGAGTCAACGGTAGTACTCAAACAGTCATTTAGCAAAAAGCAGCTACCACTTTAAAAAATAATACTATTTAGTGCCGATTCGCTATACTAAAATATCATTATAAAAATAATATTTAACAAGGATGCATGTGAATATTTTTCGTTCAACATCCAGCTCTTTCGCTTTTTACATATTGTTTGCGGTTGCGTATTTTGCAACTGGTAAGTTATTGACTAATTTTGCCTTTCAATCACAAGTCATCCCTATCTGGCTCCCTGCAGGTATTGCCCTAGTTGGCTGTTTTATCTGGTGGTGGCGTTTTATCCCGGCATTATTTATTGCCTCTGTCGCCTTTAATTTAAGTACCGGTGATAACCCAATCACTGATCAGGTTTTAATTGGTAATACACTACAACAAGTACTGCTAATCGGTTTAGGCGCCGTGCTACAAGGCATGATTGGCGCTGCTCTTTTAAAGTACTGGCTAGGCCATCCGCTGTATTTAAAACAACGCCAATCAATTATTTATTTTATTTTTATCGTCGGTATTGTCGTCAGCCTCATATCGGCCAATATTGGCGTCTATGCTTTAAGTCAGTTTAACCCTGCTTACAGCATTGATAATCATTGGAACAATGTTACTTTTTGGTGGCTTGGTGACTCTCTTGGCGTACTGATCGCAACTCCCTTTTTATTGGCGTTATTACAACCAAAATTTAAACGCCATGATGTTACCCCATTACCTACTATTGCAGTGTGCTCGGTGTTATTTATCTCTGTAGCTTTAACCACTAAGCTATACAACCAAGAGACGTATTCAAATGCGATACAAATAGCTAAGCGCGAAACATCTATTATTGAAAACAGTTTGCTGAGCAATTTAAACCTCAGCCAAATAACCGTACAAAGCCTTGCAAGCCAAATACAATCAACACCGACTTTAAGCAAGCAAGAGTTTGATAGCTACAGTGCTCAACTATTGGCTGAGCATTCATTTATTAAAGCATTTTCATGGAACCGCAAAATTAACCAGGCTCAGGTCAGTGACTTTAACAAACAGCTCAATGAAGTTTATACTGCATACAACTTTGATTCGAGCATTAAAGGGGCGCCATTATCAAACAACGATCCATTGGTGGTTATTACCTATATTGCCCCTTTTGCAGAAAACCAATCTGCCATAGGTTTTAATCTCAATTCTCGTAAAGATCGCCGTGAGACTTTACTCGACCCACGCATTAAAAATCGCCCTGTGGGCACTAAAATAATTCAGTTAGTTCAAGCAAAACAACCTGAACCTGCGTATTTATTATTTGCTCCTGTGTATCAACAAAATAACGAAGTTGCCTCAATTAAAGGCTACGCAACAGGTGTATTTTTAGTAAAAAACATACTTGCTCAGTCGATTACCCAAGCACAAAATAAGATGTTTAATATCGCTATTTATGAAGCTAATACTACCAATCTATTTTATTCAAACGCCGAAAATATACCGACCAAAAGCAATAAACTGACAACCATCACGATTAATTTTGCAGGGCAAACATGGCTGGTTGATTTAACAATTAATGATGAATTCCTACCGCATCAAAACAATCATATGACCCTCTTTTTACTTATTTTACAGGTCATTGTAAGCTCACTCATTTTACTGATATTACTGTTATTTAATAACCAGCACCTTGCACTCTCACGCTTGGTAGCAGAGCGTACTCGCTCGCTCGTTAAAGCTAAACAGCAATCTGATTTAGCAAATCAGGCTAAAAGCCGATTTTTAGCAAATATGAGCCATGAAATTCGCACCCCACTTAACGCTGTGATTGGCTTTTCAACCCTAGCTAAAAATGAAGATAGCCCTGAAATTCTTTCTGATTATTTAAATAAAATTAATTTAGCGTCTAAATCATTGTTAAGTTTAATCAATGATGTACTCGATATCTCTAAAATTGAATCACAAAAGCTCACCTTAGAAGTCGCTCCTTTTGATTTGAATGCGCTTCTTGCTCGGATCAGTAGTATGTTCGAGCAAAGCGCAGAACAAAAAGGCATTCACTGGAAAGTTGATAACCAATTACCAACCGATATTTGGTTTGAAGGTGATGTTATGCGAATTGAGCAAATTTTATTAAACCTATGTAGTAACGCCATTAAGTTTACCTATGAAGGTGAAGTAAGTGTTAGCGCATACAGCAAGGAGATCACCGATAGACGTCGTCAAATCACCTTGACTATTAAGGATTCGGGTATCGGTATTGCGCCATCAGAGCAAAGTAAGTTATTTGATGCGTTCACCCAAGCCGATAGCTCAACATCACGTAAATTTGGTGGCACAGGGCTTGGTTTAGCAATCGCAAAAGAACTTAGCTTATTAATGTCTGGAGATATCAGCGTACAAAGCGAGCCAGGTAAGGGCTCTACTTTTACTCTGTCTGTCGAGTTAAATACATGTGCAGCGCAACAAGTAACGGCAAAGCACATACACCAGCATGTTGACTTAAGTAAACTAAAAATACTGGTTGCAGAAGATAACAGCGTCAATCAATTAGTCATAAAAGCAATGCTTAGCTCTTTAGGGATTACCCCAACACTGGTTGAAAATGGCGAATTAGCAGTAGAACAAGTTAAAATAAATGACTTCGATTTAGTATTAATGGATTGCCAAATGCCGATTATGGACGGTTACCAAGCCACCGCCTTGATACGTCAAATTAAAAGTACTGAGCAATTACCAATTATTGCCTTAACTGCTGATGTAATGCCTGAAGATAAAGCCAATGCCTTAGCAATTGGTTTTAACGAACATCTTGCAAAACCTCTCGAACTCGATAAGCTTATACAGTGCCTATCTCAATATATTGCGCCAGATAAACCATAAAGATTTATCGAAAACAGAAAACCAAATATGGCTGTCGCACTATTACCAAAATTAATCAGCAACCCACTTAAAAAATAGTAGGCAAAGCATTATGAGCCACTTTTCACATCAATGGTTTAATAGCATCAACCAAATTGACGCAACACAATGGCATTATTTTTTTGGCGATGATCCTTTTACTCAACACGCTTTTTTATATGCACTTGAGCAAAGCCAATGTGTAAGCGCAAAAACAGGTTGGCAGCCTCACCACTTAGCCGTTTATGAAGGCGATAAACTAGTTGCCCTTGCCCCTGGCTACTTAAAAGCGCACTCCTACGGTGAATATGTATTTGACTGGGCATGGGCTGAAGCTTATGAAAAAAGTGGCTTAGATTATTACCCTAAATGGCTGTGCGGTATTCCTTTTAGTCCGATTGAGGGGCAAAGAATACGTATTATGCATAGCAATCCAAAGTTAGTGTATGAGTATATAACAGAGCAACTTAATACCCACTGCGCAAAACAAGCCTGGTCAGGCTGGCATGTAAACTTTTGCGATAAAGCACAAGCCTCACAGCTAAATGATGCAGGTGCTATGCAAAGAACCGGGGTACAGTTTCAGTGGTTTAATAATAGCTTTAAAGATTTTGACGATTTTTTAAAAACCTTTAATGCCCGTAAGCGCAAAGCAGTAAAAAAAGAACGCGCTAAAATAACACAACAAAATATCACCATTGAATGGCTGCAAGGTGAGCAAATCACCACAACAGTGATGCAGCTTTTTTGTGAGTTTTATCAACGTACTTATTTAAAACGTTCAGGCCATTTAGGCTACTTAAACAGCGATTTTTTTAGCTTGCTACACGCCTTAATGGCTGAAAAATTGCTCATTATGCTAGCCAAAAAAGACCATAAAGTGATTGCCGCCACATTAAGTTTAATTGGTGACAATACCCTTTATGGGCGTTATTGGGGAGCAAGCGAAGAGGTTGATTCTCTTCACTTTGAGCTGTGTTACTACCAAGGCATTGAATATGCGATTAAGCATAATATTCACTGTTTTAATGCCGGTGCTCAGGGTGAGCATAAAATAGCACGCGGCTTTCAACCCATCACTACTTATTCTGCTCATCATATTATTCACCCCGATTTTAATCATGCTATTGCAGATTACTTAAAACGCGAACGCCAACATATCGATATTTATAAACAACAATGCAGCACTTTATTGCCGTTTAAAAATGAGTAACTGATTATTTGCAGGCATCGCAGTATCGCTAAGTAACTTAAGCCCAGATTGCACTGCAAGTTGCTCAACTGCTTCGAAATCACGAATACCACTAAGCGAATCGCGACTTTGCAATAAACTATTAAATTCATCATTACTGGGGCTGGTAAACTCCCCTTTATATTTGAAAGGGCCATATACACACACCACCCCTTGCTGGTTTAAGTGCTGATTTACTCCAGCAAAAAAACGCGTAATTAACTCCCAGCTCACTATGTGAAAAGTGTTAGCAGTATATATCGCATCCACTTTATTTACTGGCCAAGGATCGTTTAGATCAAGCAATAAAGGCGGATGCAAGTTTGCCAGTTGCACCTCATCATGCCATAACTTTATTCCTTGATGATTAACCTCTCGATCACTGGTATACCATTGTAAATGTGGCAATTTTTTGGCAAAGAAAACGCTATGCTGACCCGTCCCCGAGCCTATCTCAAGTACCGACCCTGCATTTTGCAATGCAGGCTGCAAAGCCTTAAGTATATGATTTTTATTATTTTCGCAGGCTTGTGAAAACGGTTTGGTCATACTGATGCACCTAAATTGCAAATGAATGCACAATAGTAAAACAAATTTCAGCTATTCTGTCGTGAGTAAATTAACCAAAATAATAAAACAACTTTAATTTCAATACGTTAAATTATATTTACCGAGCTGGTACGCTATATGCTTTTATTAAATTACTCACTTAATGAGTACTAAACGACAAAAGGATAACATTATGTATATTTCACCCTATACCGCCGTAGACGCTGTAATGGCAATTACCGATAAAAGCCTAGATAAAACGAGTCATGAAACAGATTGTAGAGCAACGGTTATCGACTTACTTTCTCATGTAAAACACACTCAAAAGGCACAAAACAAACATGAAACAGACCAAATATTTATTCTTGGCTACAATTAAAATTCTGTTTAGCCTTATAACTGGCTGTTTATATAAATACATTATTTAAGTCGACTTAAAATCCGTTTAAGTCGACTTTTTAGTTTTAATCCCACTTGTTAACTTGCCTTGACGCCCCCTACTTTTTAGCTATACCGTTGTAAATAGCAATAACAGCACCATATCTTTTTATATAGCGTAGTTTAATGTCATATATTCTCTTTTTTAGGAGTACTAATGAGTAACTTTAGAACAGAATCAGATAGCATGGGCACACTCGACGTGCCCGCTGACGCACTTTATAAAGCACAAACCCAACGCGCCATTAATAACTTTACGATTAGCAACCTCACCATGCCACAGCAATTTATTATTGCTTTAGCGTATATAAAACAAGCCGCAGCATTAACCAATTTAAAGCTGGGCCATTTAGATAAAACAAAAGCAAATGCAATCGAGCATGCCTGCCAAGAAATTATTGATGGTCAGCATTATGAGCATTTCCCTGTTGATATTTTTCAAACGGGATCAGGTACCAGCTCAAATATGAATGCCAACGAAGTTATTGCAAGTTTGGCTTCAAAACATGCTAATCAACCTATTCACCCTAACGACGATGTGAATATGGGACAAAGCTCGAATGATGTTATTCCCACTGCAATCGCCTTAAGCAGTGCTATCAGTGTTGATAAAAAATTACTGCCAGCATTAGCAAACTTAGCCGACGCCTTAGAGCAGAAAAAAGCAGACATCGGTCATATAGTTAAAACTGGGCGCACTCATTTAATGGATGCAATGCCAGTGACCTTTGAGCAAACACTCAGCGCATGGCAATCGCAGGTAAAGCACGCAGCCAGCGGTATTGAGCATGCACTAATACGTGTTTGTGAGCTGGCTCAGGGGGGGACAGCAGTAGGTACAGGTATTAATGCCGATCCACAATTTGCTACGCTATTTGCCAAACAGCTAAGTGAAAAAGTAGGGATTAACTTTATCCCCAGTGATAACTTTTTTTATAATATTGGCTCGCAAGATGCCATTGTGGCTTTATCAGGGCAGCTGAAAGTCTATGCCGTTGCGCAAATGAAAATAGCCAACGATCTACGTTGGATGAATTCAGGGCCGCTTGCGGGACTTGGTGAAATAGAGCTTGAAGCATTGCAGCCTGGTTCATCCATTATGCCTGGCAAAGTGAACCCGGTGATCCCAGAAGCCGCTGCAATGGCTAGTGCGCAAGTAATCGGTAACGACGCCACAATTACCGTAGCAGGCCAAGCTGGCAACTTTGAGCTTAACGTAATGCTACCCGTGATTGCTTATAATATCCTGCAAAGTACAGAGATACTTGCTAACAGTGCGCAAGCACTAGCGGATAAAGCCATTGCTAGCTTTAAAGTTAATCAAGCACAGATTGATAAAGCGCTGACTAAAAATCCTATTTTAGTTACTGCACTCAACCCCGTTATTGGCTATGAAAAAGCAGCAAAAATTGCCAAACAAGCTTACCAGCAAGCAAAGCCAATTATTGATATCGCCGAGCAAGAGACTGACCTATCTCGCTCAGAATTAGAGGCATTACTCAATCCAGCTAAATTAACCCAAGGTGGGTTAATGTAAAAGCGCCACTAATGGCGCTTTAATATATTGATAGTAGAGTTTTTATTGCCGTAATGGATGCACCGTGTATGATAGTGATGAATAATTCATCACTATCAGGAACGATTATGCGTACTCCATTACTCGCTCTACTGCTACCGCTTTGCTTAACAGCTTGCTTAGAAACCACCTCAAATGAAACTGAGCAAACTAAAACCAATGCGGTAGAAAACACGTCTACGCCGATACCACAACAAAAACTACCACAAGAAAATAAGCAAAATAAAATAGCACAGCAACTACCGGTTGGTGCTGCAAAAGAAGTGTCGCTTGATGATATTAAAACAGCAAAAAATAAATTAAATAACCTCATAGCAGATAAACAATGTTCAACTAGTTCACAGTGTAAAGTCAGTGCTGTTGGTAGCCGTGCCTGTGGTGGACCAAGTGATTACATTGTGTACTCTACACAAAGCGCACCCCAAGAGCAGGTTTCAGCCCTAAGCGATACTATCACTCAATTGGAAAGTACCTATAATGCGCAAAAAGGCATGATGAGTATTTGCCAACATTTAACTGCGCCAAGCACTCAGTGTGTTGAAAATAAATGTGTTAAACTTGAAGGCTCTGCGGTAAGTGTATTTTAAGGATTAGATTATGACTTGTTTGTCATCCGTAATTAAGCTATCAGCTACCTGTGTTGTTATGACTATGCTGCTTAGCGGTTGCAGTAGTGCACTAACATCAAGCAAAGCTCAAAACGCGAGTGAATCTGTTTTAAATACTCAACTTAATGAGCTTACAAGTAATAAAAGCTGCACAGCCAGCTATCAATGTAAGGTGTTAGGTGTTGGCTCGCGTGTCTGTGGGGGGCCGAGTAAGTATGTTGTGTACTCAACATTAAATCACTCTCAAGAACAAGCAGAGCAATTAGCGCAAAAAATCACCGAGCAAGAACAACTAGATAATGCAATGCTTGAGTTCAAAGACTGTTCACCAGTGCTAGAAGTCCACTCTTTATGTATTGATAATCAATGTAAAACAGTTAACTACCAGTAGCAGTTCGTTTCGGTGTTAATCTAATAGTGGTATTAACACCGAAATAACCACCACCATGAAAATACACACACCTGCCTTAAAAATGTATTCCAGTGGCATTTTTTTCTGTACCCAGTAAGCATATATAAAACGCACGAAGTAGCTTGCCGCCGTGCCAAATAAAGCAAACATGAGTAAGTAGGCAATCAATAAGATATTCACAGCGGCACTTTTTTAGAAAATAATAGCCCCAGTGTAAGTATTTTACATAAAGAAGGCAAAAGGGTTACTTAGTCTTTTTTGTATGCTCAATGAGTAACTCTGCTACCTGTTGCTTTACCGCTCTTTTATCATCTACTGCCACTTCAAACCGGCTAGCCAATTGGGCTATTTCGTCATCATTTAAATTAAACGATAGTCGTTGCCGTGTTTTTTTAGACTTTACATCAAGACCTAAAATTTTACGGATCATATCTGAGGGAGTGAGCTCTTGATCGATAGCTTGTTTTTTTATCGACTTTTGTACCTCACTACTCAAATCAAATGCCATTTGCGTGGCGCGCACAGCTTGCTCTTGGCGCAACCACTTGTCTTTAGCATCACTCACTGGGCATCTCCAGGAAACAAATCAACAATATCGCTAATTGGGCGAGTTAACGTCAGTGAGACTTCTGTTTCACCTCCCTCCCAAATCTCTATATTAACGCTATGCCCTTCATCAGGAGAGGCTAAGCAAATCATTTCGCATGGTTCACCACCTTCTTGCTCATAGCGAGGCAGCGTTTGGCCACGAAAGTCTTTATTATGAAAATAACATACATAAGGCGATTCACTTTGTTGATAGCTTTTCGCTAAAAATTGCATAAAACGCTCAGGGGTATTTTGTACCGTGATATGTGTTAATGACTCTTCATCAAAAATACGCGCAAATTCATCAAGACCAAAGATCTCTTCAACTTCATCACGCTGAATTTTTATAGAGAAGTTTGCCCACTGTTCACTATCATTTTGCTCTATTTGTAAAAACACCACTTGGCCAGTGTTAGTTTCAAGTACAAATTCAGTATCACTGCTGTGTTGGTACTGATACGTTTGCACATCAATAACGCGCAACGTTTGACCTTTAAGCCATGAAGGATAAGCAAACGAATCAATGACAGTAAACATGTCGCCTTTTTTAAGGTCACTCGCATGATTAAGCTGACGTTCTGGCTTTTTTTTAGATTTGAAAAAATTAAACATATAAGGTGCCTCTGTAAGCAAAAAAGGTAACGGAGCGAAACTCGGTTACCTTTTTGATATGGTTCTAAATGTTAGCTATTTTGCTTCGCTTTAATGCGCGCTAAAATATCAGCACTTTTTGGATTCGTATCACCAATACCTGCTTCAGCCATTTTAGCTTTTAAATCGTCGCCATTAACATCTGCTTCTAGAGACTTTGCAGCACCTAATTGATCAGTACGGTCTTGTTGGCGTTGCTTAATACGCTCAAGCGACTGACGCGCCGATGTCATTGATGAATTATTAGTATTAAGCGTGCTGTTTACAGCCATTGTCGCTTGCTGAACGCTTTCTGTGGTTTTAACCATAGTAAGCTGACGCTGATTTTCCTTAATTGATTTTTCAGCATCTTTTACTTGCTGCTTCAAAGTCACTATGTGATTACTAAAGCCCGCTAACACTTGCTCGTGCTCAGCTTTCTCAGCTTCAAAGTCACCAATTTTTTCTGCAATTTCTAATGCTAATGCTTCATTCCCTTTTTCAAGGGCTTGACCTGCATAAGCTTCATGCTCAGCAATTGATGCATCTACTGCGCTAATTTTACGCTTAGTTTGCATTTCTTTAGCCATCACTTCTGTTAGGCTTTTTTTAGCACGGTGTAACGCATTTTGTGCATCAGCAATTTCTTGCTCAAAAATACGAATACCATTGGCATCAACAATTGCTTCGCCTGCTTCACGTGCGCCGCCACGTACTGCTGTAAATAATTTTTTTAAAATACTCATAATCTTAACTCCACTAACTAGCTACTAATCGTTTAAATATAAGGTCACGGCTTCTAGTGCATCTATAGCGTTATCAGCTAATGTCACTAGTTCGTGGGTAACATCATCTAGAGATGAATTTACCGACAGTGCACCAAAAATCGCGTATTTATTATCGATCTTAGCAAATGCACTCAGTGGAATTGGCACGTTTAAACGCAGTAGTGTTTCGTTTAACTCGTTGCGTAATTCACTTTTTACTTCATCTTCGTCAAACAAGTAGCTAATACATAGTAATTGCTCTTGTGTTTGAGTAACAAAAATTGGAAGCTCGTCATTTCCATCAACAATGACTTGTAAAACATCTTGCTCACCTGGATTGGCAATCAAGAAAGACTCAAAGTTAGCACCCTCGGTTTCAAAAGACGCTAATTTTATTGAAAGTTCATTTAATTCCATGTCTCTGCCTTTTCGTCGTTTGACATATTATGTCTGAGTTAAGATTCGCACGGTCGACATATTATGTCAACCATGTTTTATTAATTTTTATACAATTCACTTTCTATTTGCCAAGCTGCTCGGTAGTAATCATACAAGCGACCAGAACCTAACCTATTGACTTCAATATCGTTCACTTGTTCAAAATAGTTATTAGGAAATGCAAAACTCGCTAATAAATATTTTTTACTAATCCACCGAGATGGCACTGGCATATCAGTTATATTGCTAATACGGGCACTAGGTGATTGCCCCATTTTAGTCGCAATAGTCCATCCCCATTGACCAAACGAAGGAATGTTTTGCTGATATTGCTCTACATAATCAAAACCTGCGGCTTTCACCGTTTTAGCAATACTTAAAAATGCCTTTTTCGCATGATAAGGCGATGTTGACTGTACCGCCATAGCACCATCAGGCGCTAATAATTGGCGTACATGATTATAAAAGTAATCGCTGTACATCTTATTAAGATCAGGGTGATTAGGGTCTGGCAAATCAATTAAAATAGTATCGAATTGCTTTGACTGATCCAGTAGCTTTTCAACTTCTAAAAATGCATCGCCCACAATAATATTTGCTCGCGGGTCATGCATCGATTCATTATTGAGTGCTACCAACCGCTGTTTAATCTCTTCTGGCGGTGTGAATTTATCGTCTTCATGGCCAAATAAATTCAGTAGCTGGCCATCTAAATCAATTAGTGTGACTTCTTTGACTGGCCACTTTAATACATCACGCATGGCTAATCCGTCACCGCCACCAATAATCAAAACACGGTCATGACGATTAGATGCGAGCATTGCAGGATAAACAAGCATTGAGTGATATATTTGCTCATCTACACTAGAGAACTGCAAACGACCATTTAAATATAGATCAGTAATTGGCTGAGGCTGATTTTTACTTAAACGCTCTGTTAGCACCACATGTTGATACTTAGTCGCCTGAGAGTAAATAACTTTATCTTTGTATAGTACGTTACTTAGGTTATCCATCCAGCTACTACCAAACTGCAAAATAAAAGCGAATAACACCAGCAGTAATATATGGCAAACCAATAGCAACTTAGCAAAGCGTACATAGCTATGGTAACGCCATAAAAAGGCAAGTCCGGCAATAATGTTAAATAGCGCTGTCCAAGCGGCGGCTTGCATTATTGGCATTGCGAGCATAATACTCACCCAAATTGCCGCGCCAATACCAGCGCCAATATAGTCAGCCCCATATATAGTGCCGGCGTTATTTTCTAAAAAACGTCCATAAACATGCTGGCGAATGCGCGCAATAAGCGGTATTTCCATACCAATAAATAGCCCTAATATTAAGCCAAATACATAAGGTAAAAAGCGAGACCACTCTTGCAGCTTTTGAAACACGTAACCATTAAGAATAACGTCAGGTGGAATATTAAAAATACTTGAGAATAAATGAGGGAGTGAATAACTCACGGCAATAATGCTGGCAATGGCTAATATACAGCCCATACCTATGAGCGCAATAATACTCTCTAGCCAAGCAAATGCGGTAAAGGCATCTTTAAACCAACGCGCTAAAAATGCACCCATCCCCATAGCTACAATCATAGTGCCTATCATGGCGTAAATTGCACTCTCAACTGAGCCGAGTACTCGGCCAGCATAATGAGAAAGTAAGTATTCATAAATAAGGCCGCACCCAGCGAGTACGGCCATAACAGTGATCAGTAAAATATCATGCCCAAGTAAATTAAATTTACTTGGGGAAGCTTGAGTTGATGACACGTGATTATGCACCCAGTAGTGTGGCCATAGTGATCCCGACAGCAAATGACACAGCTGCAGAAATAGCGGCAACACCCACATTCTTTTGACGATTCACTTCATCTGAAATATTACAGCCAGCAAGAATGATTTTAATCGTCAGTAAGTGCAGTAAAATGAAAGCAACCAAACAAACAACGGCGCTTAGCGCCCAGTAAAGTAAACTCGCATTAATATTGTCAGCAGCATAAGGAGCAATGCCTGTTGCAGCAGTAATGGCTAATGCACTACCAATTAAAAAGCCTGCATAACGAACACCTACTGCTAAATTACCATCAATAATAGCCTGTTGTAGGCAGTCGCCACTTTTATTGGTGCGCTTAAATAACTGCACGCGATATTGGCTTACTAACAGCAATACCACACTACCAATTACAAACGCAGCAATAACAATAGGAATGCCATGCCAACCTTCAGTAGCAACCCACAATAGGGCTGAGCGGATAACCACTGCAACACTTACTACATGGCCAAAATCAATAATTGACGCAGTAACGTTACCTTTGACTATTTCGTTATGTAAGCTCACTTTACGCAGCGCCACTTTATCTTGAAAAAAGTGACCCAGCTTTATAAGCAAAATTGCTAATGCACCATAGCCAAGCATTAACAGAGCTTCTTTTTGTAACGTAGCAGCAAACGCACCACTACTCACGCCCGTTAACACAATCGCAAGTGCTACCAAACCAGCGGCAAAGCTTATTCCAAATGCAAAGTTATCGCGCTCGGTAATTTCATCATTGGCGTGTAAATTAGATACCCAACCTTTAATATACTTTAAGCTCACAAACAGTAAGATGATAATTGCAAAGTCCACAGACAGTGCTTGCAAAGACCACATAGTTATTCCATTAAATTCATACATATTATTCTAACTCCAACGTTATTCTTTACTTACCACGACTTACGCCGCGCGAGGTTCTGCTACTGCTATTACGAACCGATCCTGAATTATTGCTATAACTACTCGCTCTTGAGTAACTGCTGCGACTTTTAGGCGGCGTATAACTGCTGCGACTCAAACCTGATGCACCTGTTTTTTTACTCGCATAAGGACTAGTGAATTGCTTGCCTTGGCGTTGGTAAGATTGTCGTGTACGTGTTTCTAATGCACTTTGGGTTTTTATTTGTTTAGGGCTTGAGTAACGAGTACGACCATAGTCATTGTAGTAACTATACTTACGGCGTTTACTCCAACTTCCGTATTCAACTCGGTCAAATACATCACCCAAAATACGGTACATGCCGTACCATTGCCAAAAGCTAATACCGCTACTATTCGTTTGCCAATTACCATAGTTAGGATTACCTACCATTTGGTTACCGACCCCTTCGCCTTCAGCTTTTTGGCTTATAGCACCAACTCGTGCCAAAGAACCATTCGACATATCCGCAAGCATATTAATAGGATCGGTTAAGGCATCAGAAAATAACGTTGGCTTGGCGGCTTCACGCAATAAATCAATATTGTATAAAGTGTCTTCGTAAGGAGGAATTAAGTAATTCCCCTTAATGTCATCAAGGCGCTGGGTTAAACCACTATAAAGGGCTCCCTGGCGTGTGGCATCAAGGCTAACTACATCAACAACCTTACTGAGTTCAGGTTGCTGTTGTTTAAGGATACGACTGTATTCTTTAAGAATAATCGCATTACGTATACTACCATTATCAAGTGCTTTACCAAGCTGAGTAAGCTCGACATCGGCCTTTTTAATGGACTCTTGAATTGTTTGTTGTAGCTGTTCTTCTTTAGATTGACAACCAATCAGTGCTGTAAACAAACAAAACAGGCTGAGAAGTTTCCAAGCTTTTATATTCGACATTCATGTCACCTGATTTACTAAATTATCCTAGATAGTTTTACACAGGACAGTTATTAAACCAACAATGAAATTGCAACAAGATGATAATTTAGGGACTAGTTTAAAGATGCAAGGAAAATAACTAAGATCAGTAAAGAGAGAGTGCTGATGGTAATACTTCAAAACTGAGGGCTTTAGGCTTAACACTGATTTGGATTTGGAGTACGTATACTACTTTGCAGCGACAGCGCATTAGTATGTCGTGGAATTGGGTCTGTTCAATTCTCTTCCTTTAACCTAATACCTTTCACCTCGAACCTGCATTTTCACTTTCCTACAGACGTAAAAAAACCCGTCACATCGCTGTAACGGGTTTCTCTTATTTGGAGCCTGGTAATGTCCTACTTTCACATAGCAAATGCTACACTATCATCGGCGCTGTTTCGTTTCACTGCTGAGTTCGGCATGGGGTCAGGTGGGTCCAAAACGCTATTGTCACCAAGCAAATTTGGTGTAAGTTCGATTTAATCGAGCTTACTAAAATTTGGAATTCTGATAATAAAGAGTATCGTAAATCTACTTTAGTTATATTAACTTCTTCGCTTAAACTATCACATAAAA
>NZ_FPAR01000011.1:0-102937 GCF_900116475.1 Pseudoalteromonas sp. DSM 26666
AACGCTCCAGAAGAGCGCGAGCGTGGTATCACAATCTCAACTTCACACGTTGAGTACGATACTCCTACTCGTCACTACGCACACGTAGATTGTCCTGGTCACGCCGATTATGTTAAAAACATGATCACTGGTGCTGCTCAAATGGACGGCGCTATCTTAGTAGTAGCTGCGACTGACGGCCCTATGCCACAAACTCGTGAGCACATCCTACTTTCTCGCCAAGTTGGCGTTCCTTACATCGTTGTATTCATGAACAAATGTGACATGGTTGATGATGAAGAGCTACTTGAGCTAGTAGAAATGGAAGTTCGTGAACTTCTTTCTGAATACGACTTCCCAGGTGATGACTTACCACTAATTCAAGGTTCTGCACTTAAAGCACTTGAAGGCGAAGAGCAATGGGAAGCTAAAATCGTAGAGCTTGCAGAAGCACTAGATACTTACATTCCAGAGCCAGAGCGTGACATCGATAAGCCATTCATCATGCCTATCGAAGACGTTTTCTCAATCCAAGGTCGTGGTACTGTTGTAACTGGCCGTGTTGAAGCTGGTATCATCAACGTGAACGACGAAGTTGAAATCGTTGGTATCAAAGAGACGACTAAGTCTACTTGTACTGGTGTTGAGATGTTCCGTAAGCTTCTTGACGAAGGTCGTGCTGGTGAGAACATTGGTGCACTTTTACGTGGTACTAAGCGTGAAGACGTTGAACGTGGTCAAGTACTAGCTAAGCCTGGTTCAATCAAGCCACACACTACATTCACTTCAGAAGTATACGTACTTTCGAAAGATGAAGGTGGTCGTCATACTCCATTCTTCAAAGGTTACCGTCCACAGTTCTACTTCCGTACAACTGACGTAACAGGTGACGTACAGTTACCAGAAGGCGTAGAAATGGTAATGCCTGGTGATAACGTTAAGATGACAGTAACGCTAATCGCGCCAATCGCGATGGACGAAGGTCTTCGTTTCGCTATCCGTGAAGGTGGCCGTACTGTAGGTGCTGGTGTTGTAGCAACTATCGTAGAGTAATAATTAACGTTTAAGTTAATTGTTAGAAAAAGGTCACTTAGGTGGCCTTTTTTAATGGCTGCGATTTACATCATGTGAAGGTGGCGCAGTTACCTTAGGCGTAGGTGCTTTGTAGCAACGTTCAACGAGTAATAATTAGCCTAGCTAATTAATACGAAAAAACCCGAGCTTAGCGTCGGGCTTTTTAATGTCTCAAGAAAAATACAGGTTTCAGGTATTAGGTGCGAGGCTTAAGGCAGAGCAGAGCGGTGTTAATTTGATCATCGTAGCATGGGTTGAGTTTTATCGAACTCAGAGGATAAAGCATGAAGGTGGCGCACTTACTTAGGCATCGGTGCTTTGTAGCAACTATCGTAGAGTAATCATTAGTTGTAATGCATTAAGCATTAATAAAACCCGAGCTCAGTCTCGGTTTTTTATGCCTGAGGTAAAGTGTAATTATTAATGTTATCGCTGTAACAAAGTAGGAGTATGGACTTAATTAGTTAGTAACCAGCATTCTTACGTAATTCATCAAGCATATCTTGGTTACCCATCATTTCGTCAAGCGTTGCCCTGACTGCATTGTCAGAGCTGTTGTCATAAACTGAAAGTAGATGTTGCGCCATTTGCTTCGTATAACCACCTTGTTTATTTTGAGCTTGGTAGTATTGCGCCATCAACCCTTGTGCAGCTAAGCGACGGATATAATCATTCGAGTCTTGCTCTAACAAGTTTGTAAACTGCTCTGCAAGGCGGTAATCAAGTACCGGTGTTTGAGTTGATAGCTCAACAGCTTGAATTTTAAATTTTTCGTCACTACTGTTGTTCGCTAAATTTAAAATGTTACCCACTACTTCATAGTCATACTCAGGCATAGTAGATTTATTTAGAATATACATATTCATTTGCAGTTGGCTCAGTGCAGCTAACCTATTTAAATCAGAGATGCTTGGATCTAAAGTTTGCTCTCTTAATTGAGAGTTTATTTGTTTAGCATAATCAGGTTCTGATTTGATCCTTAAATCATAGTCTTCTGGTAAATCTGCATAAAAGCTATAAAGAGGATTTTGCTCACGTCGTTTTTCATCTTCTTGCTGCTGTTTTTCCTCTAGTACGTCAAGAACAAGCTCCTTAAATTCGTCGGTATCTTGTTCTTGATAAGAGTCATTAGCGTGCAGTTTTAAGTTTGCTATTTTGCGTTGTAGCGAACTTACTTTCTTGCTTAGTTCGTCAATTAGGGCTTCATTTGATTGCTGGTATTCTGCAGGAGTACTAATAGAAACTGTGGAGCTTAGCTGTTGCTGGTTGGGTTTATTAAGCGAACTGGCCTGATCTTTAAAAAATGTTCCGTAGCATGAAATTACCAAGGCAAGTGTTGCTATAGCAATCGCAATAGTTCCTTTGTTTATAGTCATAAAATAATCAGCCTCTAAAATGGGTAATTTATCTGTTTTCGAAATATAAGTCTGTTAAAAAGTGTGTTAAATGAGGGGTAAATATACGGGGTAATTAAGAATGCGGGGCGTGAGTGGCGAAATGCGGTGTTTAAAGTGGCTATAAGCGCTAGACCTAAGCCTAGCGCGTAAAGCTTAATGAGATTTTGCGTATTGCTCAGCTTGCTTCCACACTCTTAGCGTATTGCCGCTTAAAATCTTTTTAATATCGCTATCGCTGTAGCCTCTATCCATTAAGCCTTGTACAAGGTTTGGGTAGCTAGACACATCTTTTAAGCCGATAGGCAGTGAGTCACCTACACCGTCGTAATCAGAGCCAATACCAACATGCTCGATACCAATTAACTTCACAACGTGATCAATATGATCAAGCACTTGCTCTAAGCTTGCAAATGGGTAAGGGTTTTTAGCGCGGTACATCGCATCAAAATCTTTACTTAACTTAGTACCATCTTTTTTTACCGCTTCTTTTTTACTTTTTAACTGTTTGCCCCACGTACCTGCTTTAGCAGTAACAAAGCTTGAACCAAAGTTAATTTGAATCACACCACCGTTCTTTTTAAGAGCTAATAACATGTCGTCATTCATATTACGCTCAAAACCTGGTGTGTATTTACGTAGTGATGAGTGTGATGCAATCACAGGGGTGTTAGACAGTTCCATCACTTGATAAAACGCATCGTCCGAGATATGAGACACATCAATCAGCATGCCGATGTTATTCATCTCTTTTACTAGCTCTTTACCAAATGGGCTTAGGCCTTTCCACTTGCGACGAATATCGTATGATGAGTCAGAAATATGGTTGCTTTGCGAGTGAGCAAGGGTGATATAGCGCACACCACGGTCAAAAAAATGCTGTAGGTTGTTTAAATCGCCTTCAATGGGTGAGCCGTTTTCCATGCCCATAGCAATCGACATTTTACCTTGCGCAAATTGTGCTTCTATATCGCTTGTTGAGCTGGCAATGGCAAACTTGTCAGGTGCACGTTGTGCAATTGCTTCCATACCATCAATAAGTTGATTCGCTAATTGAAAGCTTTTGCCTTTGCCTTCAAACTCTAAATGAGCAGGAATATAAATCGACATAAATGGCGCATTTAAGCCGCCTTTTACTGCACGAGGGTAATCAAAATCGCCGCCATCAGTGGCTTTAGTTACATCCGCCCATTTATCATGAATACGGTAAGGCACATCAATGTGGGTATCGATTAAAATGGTATCGTGTGTAAGCTTAATTGCTTTATCCGAGGGAGTAATTTCTGCGTGTACTGCACCTGTTAATGCAATCGACATTGCAATAACTATTGAGCTTAGTTTTATCATTTATAATGGCTCTTTAAGTTAAAAAAGCCATTGTCTATTTTTACGCCGTGTCTGACAAGTTTACTCGTCGAATTGCGCTTCACTCTGTAGTGCTTTGAATTCACTTTTAGAAATTATGGTGACCGACTCATGTAGCTCAGAGAAAAATACCATAGCTTCGCCGCTTTTTAATTGCTGATTTACTTGCGCTACTTTACTTTCAATACTGAACTCTTGTTCGCCATAGTCAGTGCCTTCGCGCAAAACGTAGCTTTCAATTAGGTTGTACAGTGTGTCTTTATCAAGTTGTTCAAAAGGAATAATCATAGCCACTCTTTATCGGTGTTATTAAATACACATTGCTTAAAATAATCAGGCACCACTTGCTCTAACCAAAACACGGGTTTAAATGGGTTGTTACCGCTAATAAAACCTACGTGGCCGCCCCTCTCTGAGATGCGCAGCGTAACATGCTCACTTACATCCTGACTACTTGGAACTGCTTTAATCGACAGCATAGGGTCGTCTTTGGCATGAATAATTAGTGTGGGTGTCGCAATATCTTTTAAATACGGCATGGCACTGGCTTTTTTGTAGTAGTCGTGCGCATTTTCAAAGCCATGTAGCGGTGCTGTAAGCTGGTTATCGAACTCTAATAAATCATCAATTTCCATTAACTGATCAGTGGTGATCGGTATCTGCTGTTTAATTTGCGGGAGTTTGCGTTGCATCGACTTTTTCATCCGATCGAGCAAATATTTTTGATAAATTTTACCTAAGCTTTTACGAATAACATCACTAGATGATGACAAATCATAGGGCGCAGATATCACGGCGGCTGCACTAAGCGGGCAGTGAATGTGTTCTTCCCCTAAATATTTAGCCAGCACATTACCACCCAATGAAAAGCCAACCGCCACAATCGGGCGCTTTGGAAATTGCTGTTTTAAATGGTTTATAAAAAAAGCTAAATCGGCAGTGTCGCCACTATGGTAGGCTCTTGGCAGGCGATTGACTTCGGTTGAGCAGTTTCTAAAGTGCATTAGCACCACTGCAAACCCTTGCTTTTTTAATGCTTTCATCATGCCTTTGGCATAAAAACTATTTATGTTGCCTTCAAGTCCATGAAGTACTACTGCGAGCGGCGCCGTTTCGTTATGCGGGAGTGACCAAGCAAGCTCAATAAAGTCACCATCGGGTGTATCAAGTTGCGCAAGTTCGTAGCGAGTATGGTGAAAAGGGCGAAAAAAACGCGGCATTATGGTTTGAACGTGTCGGTTGGTCATCCACCATGCGGGTTTGAACTTAGGGATCATGTCTGTACTACGCACTTTGCAATAAACGAAGCGCTAGTGTAGCAAATTTTTTATATTTAAAAATAAAAAGCGCCTAATCAGTAAACTAATAAGGCGCTTTGTGCGTCGTGCTTAATGCTGTTCTTTAATATCTGCATCGTGTACTTTTTTCATGAAAAAATACACAAAGAAGAGGCATAAACTAATAACGACGCCTAAAAATCCAAATGATAAAAATAGTACTGGGTCGCTAAAAAAATCTCTAAAGAATACGTCCATAATGGCCTCCTGATGTCTATGGGTTAATCATAGGCTGGCTTGGCAGGGCTTGATATGATCCAGATCAAGCTATTTTCCTAAGTTGTTTAACAGTGGATTAGAAGTTGATATGGATCATATTTTGAGCGGGATTTGAAGGGAGAAAGGTGTCAGATTAAAGGTATTAGGTAGTGAAAGTTCACGACTGGGGACTATTTTTCCTCTAAAAGCGCAGCGCCCCTTACACTCTTTGTGAATAAGTTACTTAAGATCTTTATACACAACGAGAACAGAATGAGCGGTAAATGAGGATAACCAGGCTGCTGAACGCTGGCTGCTAATTAAGGATAGTTTATAAATACAGCGCATTATTATTCGGTGCTGTACATGCTACTAACTCAAATCCATTAACAGTATTAATTAGTATGTGCTGTTGTTGTTTTTCTAGCTTGAGCTCTGCGCTGAGCAGTTGTTTACGAATTACGGCGTAATCTGTAATCTCGGTTTGATTTGCTTTTAAATAGGCGCGGGTAGCACGTAGGGGCTTTAATAGCTGTTTATCAAATTCACTAATACATTGCTCAAGTTTGTTTAACTGAGTTTGGCTAATTGCTAGATTGAGAGAATCTAAATAGTACAGTAGCAAGCACAGATTCACGTTTTTACCTTGCTGGTTTTGGTAATCTAACAGGCGCGCTTGCATGCCATCTTCGCTATAAAGCTGACATGCAAATTGCCAAAAGTTGTCGCTATTGAGCAAGTTCATCGGCGAATGCCTGCTCTTTTTGTTCCATTTCTTCAAGCGACATTAATAACTCTTCTTCAACATCGTTAAGCTTTGGCGTGAGCGTGGCTTGCTTGGTAATTAGCTCTTTGAGCTTAGCTTTATTTTCGTCGTTATAAAGTGTGTTGTCGCCGAGCGCCTCTTCAACGTCAGCTAGTTCAGCAGCGAATTTATCCAATTGTTTTTCAAGCTTTTCAATTTGCTTTTTAAGCGGTTGGATCGCTTTTCTAAACTCGGCCTCTAAGCGCTTTTGCTCTTTTCGGTTTATTTGTGAGTGGGCTTTTGGCTCGTCGTCGGTGTCGCTTTTAGCGGCTTCTTTATTAGCATTAAGCAGCCACTGATAATACGCGTCTAAGTCGTAGCCAAACTGAGTAACTTCGCCGTTATCAACTAAGTAAAATTCATCAGCGGTGTTTTTAAGCATGTGGCGGTCATGCGATACTGTGACCATGGCACCTTCAAAGCCTTGTAATGCCATAACCAATGCATGGCGCATTTCTAAATCAAGGTGGTTGGTTGGCTCATCCAGTAACAGTAAGTTTGGCTTTTGATAGACTAACATAGCCAGCACTAAACGGGCTTTTTCGCCGCCTGAAAAGGGGGCAACTGGGTCGAGTGCTTTATCGCCTACAAAGGCAAAGCCCCCTAAAAAGTCACGCAGTGATTGTTCGCTGGCTTTAGGGTTTAAACGTTGCAGGTGAGTGACGGCACTGGCTTTTAAATCAAGTGATTCCAATTGATGCTGCGCAAAGTAGCCAATGTTTAACCCCTGATGCTGAAATACTTCGCCCGCTTGAGGTTGTAAATCACCAGAAAGCAGTTTAATAAGTGTTGATTTACCTGCGCCATTTCTACCAAGCAGCGCAATACGGCTACCAGGCACTAAGTTCAGCTTAATACTGTTTAAAATGGTCACATCGCCATAACCGGCTTTAGCTTTGTCGAGTGTCATTAGCGGGTTAGGCAGAGCGGTTGGCTCGGCAAATTCAAAATCAAATGGGGAGTCAGCATGCGCAGGGGCAAGCTTTTCCATACGCTCTAGCGCTTTTACGCGGCTTTGCGCTTGCTTGGCTTTACTGGCTTTGGCTTTAAAACGAGTAATAAATTGCTCTAAGTGGGCAATTTGATCTTGTTGTTTTTCAAACATGGCTTGTTGCTGTAATAAACGCTCAGCTTTTTGGCGTTCAAACTGCGAGTAATTGCCTTTATATACATTGATAAGTTGTTTATCTATATGCCAAATTTGATCAACCACCGCATCTAAAAACTCTCGGTCATGAGATATCAGTACCAATGTACCAGTGTAGGCACGTAAAAAACGCTCAAGCCAATACACAGCATCTAAATCAAGGTGGTTTGTAGGCTCATCCAGTAACAGCAAGTCGGCATCGCGAATAAGCGCTTGGGCTAAGTTTAAACGCATACGCCAACCACCTGAAAACGCACTTACTGGGTTTTCTATTTGGTTATTAGCAAACCCTAAGCCATGTAATAGCTCTCCTGCCTTGGCTTCTATGCTATAGCCTTTAATATTTTCAAGTTGAATATGCACTTTAGCTTGAGTGTCGCCATCATTGGTTTGCTCAGCTTCACGCAAAGCAATTCGTAGCACATAATATTCAGGGTGGCCTTGCAGTACGTAATCTATAGCGCTTATTTCAAGGGCGGGGGTTTCTTGTTTTACTGAGGCCAGTGACCAATCTTTAGGAATACTGCAATTACCGCCATCCAACGAAAGCTCAGACTTTAATAAACTAAATAGCGTTGACTTACCACAGCCATTAGCACCAACAAGGCCTACTTTGTGCTCTGGAAATAATGTAGCCGATGCATTTTTTAATAAAGCTTTGCCACCGCGAAGCAGTTCTATTTCTGAGATTTGGATCATAAATACGTTACTTTACTGTGCCTTGATTGAATTGCGGCCATTATAACACGGATCTTATTAGCTATATCAATCGTATCAAGTAGGCAAATATTGCGATAAAATAACGTCAGTTAAAATGGTAGGAAAAACGAAGTGAAACATAAAAAACGATTTATTGCTGGAGCAACGTGTCCTGAGTGTAAAACCATGGATATGTTAATGCTCTACAAAGAGCATGACGTAGAAAAAGTTGAATGTATGCAGTGTGGTCACAAAATGGCTCAACCAGAGCAGGCTGTGCAGGCATCAACACGCCAATTTGAACAGATCATTGGCGTGTTTAATCCAGGCGACTAAACCTAAACAGTTTAGTAATGCGGTGGCGGAGGCTCCGGCATATTCGACATCATAGGTTGCGATGCTTGCGACTCTTTAAGTTTTTCAGCCAGCAACTCGGTTTGGCGCTTTATTTTTGCCAACTGTTGCTGGTGAACTTTTATTTCATCATTCAAAATTTCAATTGTTTCGTCTTGAAAAGCCACTTTAGCCTCAAGTTCCATTAGCCGATGTTCAATTGTGTTCATTTGGTTCTCGTATAATAAAGCGCTCAGCGATTCCGCTCGAGCTTTCAGTTAACAATGATTTACCGTTATCTGTAAATGCCACATCAAGTACCACTGCCGATTTGGGCTTACTGCCTTCTCGCGGAGTGACTTGCCATGTTTGAATTTTTTCACCGCTGGTTAGCTGCCATAAATCAACCCGTTTATTGGGTGAACCGGTTGCTAATAAAGTGCCTTGATCGTTAAAGCGCACTGCGGTAAAAATTTTCTGACGCGCAATATACTTTAGTTTACTAACAAGGTCACCTGTAGTCAGCTTCCATACATTTGCTTGTGCCATACTGTCGGCGGTAAAAGCATAGCGCCCTTGAGGATCTAAAGCGACCTGCGTTACTCGGGTTGGGTGATTAAAGCGATGAACTACTTGCCCACTTTGAGTATCCCATAAGTAGGCAACATAATCGTTAGAGCCGCTTAGTGCATAGCGCCCGTTGGGTGATAGGTCAACGGTATTTACTTTTTCTTGATGGCCTAAAAATTCAATGCGCCTACCTGTGTTAAGGTTTATAAATACCACAACGCCATCGCTGCGCCCGTAAACAACACTTTGGCCTTGGTTGCTAATGGCAATATCGCGAATGCTGGCTTTTTGTATTTTATAAAAGCCTTTATTTTTGCCGGTGGCAATATCCCAGACCGCAAAGGTGGTTTTTTCGGCGGTAACAGCCACGCTATTATCAAAAGCAATGGCTACGGCATAAACTAAGCTATCTTCAGCCTGCTGTTGAAACCATTGGTATTTAAGCGCTTGCTGTTGATTATCCCAAAGGGCGACCCCATGATGGATAGAAGACACTAAGCTGTATTGACCATCGTGCGATAACGCAGATGAAAAGGCGCCCTGTGCAGTGTGCTCAAAACTGGCCACTGCTTGTTGTTTTTCATCACTACATGCAATTGTTAATAAACAGCAAGTGGCGACTAAAAAAGTACGAAATAACGACATATTACAGGTATTTCCTCTTAACTCTTAGTGACTGAGAGGTTAGACTAGGTCTCGTTAAACGCCTAGGTTGTTTGTCTAATCACTGGATATGTTTTTAGTTTAGCTATTAAACAAGCAGCCTACCATGTAGGCCGTTAATCTTTAACTAGTAATATTACAATAAATGGCAACTGCAAAGTGTGTCGGAGATTTAAAATGAGAAAGACGATTAAATTGTCATTGATTGCAGCGTCAGTTTTAGCGCTTACAGCTTGTAATCAAGAAGCAAAAAAAGAGCAAGCAGACGTTAAGCTAGATACTGTAGCACAGCAACAAGCGTACGGTATTGGTGCATCTGTGGGTAACTTTTTAAATAAAGACCTAGCGGATAAAAAAGAAATTGGTATTGAATTAGACCAAGCTTTATTAATGCGAGGCTTTGAAGATGCACTTGCGGGTAATGCAAAAATTGACGAAGAGAAAATTCGTGAAGTACTAACAGCATTAGACGAATCAGTGCGTACTAAACAAGAAGAAAAAGCAAAAGTAGAGTCTGAAAAAAGCAAAGCTGAAGGTGAAAAATACCTAGCTGATAACGCTAAAAAAGAAGGCGTGATGGTTACTGAGTCTGGTTTACAGTACGAAGTAATGAGCGAAGGCGAAGGCGCAAAACCAGTAGCAACTGATGTGGTTAAAGTACATTATAAAGGCACATTGTTAGACGGTACTGAGTTCGATAGCTCTTACTCACGTAACGAGCCGACAACGTTCCCACTAAACCGTGTAATTCCTGGTTGGACTGAAGGTTTACAACTTATGCCTGTAGGGTCTAAGTACAAATTTACTATTCCTTCAGACCTTGCTTACGGCGATCGTGACTTAGGTAAAATTCCTGCTAATTCAACACTTATTTTTGAAGTTGAATTATTAGAAATTCAAAATGATGCAGAAGCTACCGCTGCAGAATAAGCGTTATAGATAATAAAAAAGGGACCTTAGGTCCCTTTTTTATTACGTTGAATAACTAATTAGTCAGTGTGATTAGAAAATAAGTTATCAATCAGCTCATCTTCAAGTGCAAAGCGCGCTTCGAGTGCTTCACCCATTACTGAAAGATCATTATCAAAGCCTTCTAGTAAATCTTCAGCGTCTACCTCAGCGTACTTATCGTTGAAATCCAGAGCGATGTCAGTGGTATCTGAAATACGTGGGTATATCGTATTAGCGAGTTGCTGGCTTTCTAGGCCTTTCTTTTCGCAGGCTTTAGCAATATCGTCGTACACTTCAAAGTGGCCGGCCGATAAATAATCCATTAAAATTTGGCAAAATGCCTGAATTTGTGATGGTTCAGGCAAAGACTGATCTTTTTTCTCATAAGGTGAAAAGCCTGCAATTTTACAGTAAAGCACAATCAGCTCTTGGCGTTCGTTTAACCAATTATCGATGACCGTATGGCTACCCCCCCACTTTTGTTGAGCTTTTTCTACACGCTTCAGCATAATTCTTCTCCTAAGCTGGGTTGGATTTTTTAAATTAAAAATAAAACTTATGTTATCCAAGATATATTTAATTGGCGTGTATATCAACAAGTAAAATAGATGTAATACCAGAGGGAATTTTGTTTAAGGGTATAAGTTGTAAGTAATTTATTCCAGGCAAGAAAAAACCACCTATTACGGTGGTTTAATTTCTTTATTAGACTTGTTTAAACAAGCATTCTTATTTTTATTAGAGATTTTTATTATTTTTATATTAACAATTTTTGTTATTGTTTTGTTAACGCGGGAGATACAATATCAAGCTTTTTTAGATGTTGCAAATAGTTTAATGAAAAGTTTTTATTATTAACGTTTGTTTGGTTGTTTTATATACAAAACGAAATGAAAATTAAAAATTACTTGATCTAGCGCTACTCTGTAGCGATTTAATCGCTTAGCGATAGAGGGGGCGCAAATATGGTGGTACAATCTTGCACAATTTCTAAAAGCCCTAGGACTCTATACGCTATGAGCGAATTAAAAAACGACCGTTATTTACGTGCCCTTGCCAAGCAACCTGTTGATGTCACGCCAGTATGGATGATGCGTCAAGCAGGACGTTATTTACCTGAATACCGTGCTACACGTGCACAAGCGGGCGATTTTATGAGCCTGTGTAGAAATGCTGAGTTAGCCTGTGAAGTAACATTACAGCCTTTGCGCCGTTACCCATTAGATGCAGCTATTTTGTTTAGTGATATTTTAACTATTCCAGATGCAATGGGATTAGGCTTGTACTTCGAAACAGGCGAAGGCCCTAAGTTTGAACGCCCAATTTCGTCACTAGCTGATGTTAAAAAAATTCCTAAACTTGATCCTACCGATGAGCTTGGCTATGTAATGAACGCAGTGAGCACTATTCGTCGTGAACTTAAAGGCGAAGTGCCATTAATTGGTTTTTCTGGTTCGCCTTGGACACTTGCAACTTACATGGTTGAAGGTGGTAGCAGTAAAGTATTTGGTAAAATCAAAAAAATGGCGTTTGCTGAGCCACAAACACTGCATTTATTACTCGATAAACTAGCTGATTCGGTGATAGATTACTTAAACGCGCAAGTTAAAGCGGGTGCGCAATCGCTAATGGTATTTGACTCATGGGGCGGTGTACTAAGCCCGCGTGATTACAATGAGTTTTCATTGCAATACATGCATAAAATTGTTGATGGCTTAATTCGTGAATACGATGGCCGTAAAGTACCGGTTACTTTATTTACCAAAAATGGTGGTCAGTGGATTGAAGCGATTGCCGCAACGGGCTGTGACGCAGTAGGTTTAGATTGGACTATTAACATTGGTGATGCTAAACGTCGTGTTGGCGATAAAGTAGCACTGCAAGGTAATATGGACCCATCAATGCTTCATGGTACGCCTGATCGTATTCGCCAAGAGGTTGGTACTATTTTAGAAGACTTTGGTACTGGCAATGGCCATGTATTTAATTTAGGCCACGGTATTACGCCAGATGTTGACCCAGAAAATGCCGGTGTATTCATTAACGCCGTGCATGAATTAAGTGCGCAATATCATAAATAGTTTCTAAATAACGATGAGTTATTAAAAAAGCCCGCTTGATTCAAGCGGGCTTTTTGTTACCTAGTGCTTAATATTACTTAAACAAGCGATTTAAACCATTTAACGCCGCAACTCGGTAGGCTTCTGCCATCGTTGGGTAGTTAAACGTGGTATTTACAAAGTAGTCGATGGTGTTGCCACCATTTTTTTGTTCCATAATAGCTTGGCCAATATGCACAATTTCAGAGGCACGCTCACCAAAGCAGTGCACGCCGAGTACTTCTTTGGTTTCAGTGTGAAATAATATTTTTAAACTGCCCACATCGGTGCCTGCAATTTGCGCGCGGGCTAAATGTTTAAATTGCGCACGTCCCACTTCATACGGTACTTTTGCAGCAGTTAATTGCTGCTCTGTTTTACCGACAGAACTCATTTCAGGAATAGTATAAATACCGGCTGGAATATCAATAATCAGCTTTTCATCACAATTACCACACGCGATGGCATCTGCGGCAATTCGACCTTGATCAAAGGCAGCACTAGCAAGGCTTGGATAGCCAATAACATCACCTACCGCGTATACATTGTCTACTTCTGTTTGGTAGGTTTCGTTTACTTTTATCTGTCCGCGGCTATCTGCTTTTAAGCCAATGGCTTCTAAATTAAGGGTATCAGTGTTACCGGTTCGGCCATTGGCAAATAAAATACAGTCAGCTTTAACACGTTTGCCCGATTTTAAATGCATAACAACGCAGTCATCACGGGTTTCAATGCGATCAAATTCTTCGTTATGACGAATTACAATACCGCTATTCCAAAAGTGATAGCTTAATGCATCAGATATTTCAGCATCCATGAACGCCAATAAGCGATCGCGAGTATTGACTAAATCAACCTTGGCACCTAGCCCTTTAAAGATAGACGCATATTCACAACCAATTACACCCGCGCCGTATATAAGTACGCGATGAGGGTCGTGTTCAAGGCCTAAAATAGTGTCACTTTCGTAAATTCGTGAGTGGGTGAAATCAACCCCTGGTGGGCGATAAGGTCGTGAGCCTGTGGCAATGACAATCGTTTGTGCAGTAAGGCGCTCAGTAGAACCGTCATTACGTCTAATTTCAATAGTGTGGTTATCAACAAAGCTAGCGTCGCCTTGAAACATATGAATGCGGTTACGATCGTAAAAACTGCTGCGTAAGTTTGACTGCTTTGAAATTACCGAACTGGCATGGCGTAAAATATCAGGAAAGGTAAGTCTTACCGGACGCTCGCCTACGTTAAATAAAGGATTTGCTTTGTATTCAATGTAGCGACTAACAGAATGACGAAGTGCCTTTGAAGGAATGGTACCCCAATGTACACAGCCACCACCCACGGCTGTTTGGCGTTCAATAACCGCTACTTTTTTGTTACTTTTAGAGAGGTTCATAGCGGTCCCTTCACCGCCAGGACCCGTGCCAATAATGATTGCATCATATTGGTATGTCACGGGTACTTTTTTCTTTTCTGGTTGTTTGGCCACAGCCACTCCTATTTTAACTAAAAGAGGCTTTTAATAACCTCGCATTAAGTGCTAGCCATGCCTGTTTTTGTGTTTCCCAGGCGGCCTCAAGCTCGTGATATTGTGCCATTAATGCCGACTTTTCACACTGCTTTGCCATATTATTTTTTTTAGCTTCCAACACTTGTTTTTGTAATGAGCAATAATTTTGCAGTTTTTTAAGCAACAAATCGTACTCTTGTTGTAATAATGTAAGCTTATCTTGCGCTAAAGGCAATTTTGCGAGGCGACCTTGCGTTTTGCTCATCAAGGTTTCTGCTTTAGCTTTTTCTATGCGCTCAACCGGTGTGCGCTTTAATTTACTCGCTAAACCAAGTGCAGCTAACGAGCGGATCATCCATTTAGTTGGGTCGTAATGAAACCATTTAATGCCATTGCGGTAATCGCTAGCAAAAATATGATGAAAGTTATGATAACCCTCCCCATAAGTAAATAAGGCTAAAAAGCCATTATCGCGTGCGGTATTTTTTTCTGTGTAAGGGCGAGAACCCCAAATGTGCGCAACAGAGTTAATAAAAAAGGTAAAATGCTGGCTCAGTACTAAACGAAGTAGTCCCGCTAGTAATAACATGCCCCACACATCACCTAACATTAAACCTAATACCAGTGGTAAACCAACATTCATGGCAACTACCAGCTTTAAGTAATGTTTATGTTGCCACATCACTATTTTATTGCGTTGTAGGTCGCGGCAATTGCTGTAATCACCGTAGCTATCGCCTTGGTAGTCGCGCAGCATCCAGCCTATGTGACTATACCAAAAGCCGTTGGTAGCGGCATAAGGGTCTTTTACAGGGTCATCAACTTGACCGTGGTGAATACGATGATCGCTGCTCCAATGCAGCGCACTGTTTTGCAAAGCAAACGCGCCGCCTAAGGCAAAAATAAATTCAACGACCGGGTGTGCGTTGTAGGTTTTGTGCGCCCATAAACGATGGTAACCCGCAGTGATCGATAATCCTGCAAAAAACATGCAAGCTACAAAAGCAGCCCATTGTGTGCCTGTAAAGCCATAGTTAAACCCATACCAAGGTACAAGTGTAACAGCAGCCAAAAACGTCAGGCTAAAGAACAGGACGTTGGTCCATATAAGTGGTGGTTTTTTCATCTTTCTCATTTCTCAGCGTACAACTGTACGCTAAAATAATATTTCAATCTGCTGCCGTCAAGTATTAGACTGTACTATTAGCTATTTTTTTAATTAAAAATTTATTACAAATTCATTCAGGGAGCTGTTGATGTCGGGCGTTAGAGCACAACAGAAACAAAAAACACGACAAGCATTAATAGAAGCTGCTTTTAATCAGCTTAGTGCTGATCATAGCTTTTCAAATTTGAGCTTGCGTGAAGTAGCGCGCGAAGCGGGTATTGCGCCCACCTCTTTTTACCGTCACTTTAAAGATATGAACGAGCTAGGTTTAACCATGGTTGATGAAGCGGGTTTAACCCTGCGTCAGCTGATGCGTCAAGCTCGTAGGCGAATAGCCAGTGGCGGCAGTGTAATAAATACGTCTGTGGTTACTTTTATGGAGTTTATTGATAACTCTAGTAATCAATTTAGATTATTGCTGCGTGAACGCTCAGGTACCTCAAAAGCATTTAGAGCGGCAGTAGCACGTGAAGTGAAACACTTTATTTTAGAGCTTGCTCATTATTTAGAAAGTGAAACGCCCTGTGATGCGATTCATGCGTATATTCAGGCAGAGGCTATGGTTACGTTGGTATTTAATGCTGGCGCCGAAGCGCTAGATATTGAAGGTCAGCAACGCGATGAATTAATTGAGCGAGTTATTTGGCAGTTACGCTATATTACTCGTGGTGCGTCAAATTACGTACGCGCAGAAAAGAAAGAGTAAATATTAAAAAAAGTTAAAATAAGCACTGTACTTTACGGTGCTTGTTAATTTAAACGCCACGCCCTCCAAGGTTGAATTCTTTATCTCTTTTTTATCTATTTATTGAATTTAAAATCCCTTAAAAGTCTTGTGTAATTATTTTTATGGCATTTTTATGCTTGCACCTACTGCGCTGCAATGATAAAAATAAGCCTCATTGGACACACACACAAGAAAACAAATGCAAACTAATCGTTTAATCACACTAAAACTAAACCTCTTACTGCTGTGGCAAGTGAGCGGGGATTAGTGTGTTTGCATTGAGCTAAACAACAAAACCCCGCAATTGCGGGGTTTTTTTTATCTCGCTGCAGGGATAAATCGAAATTTGGGTAACACAGGAATGAGGGGCAGTTATGCAAGAGCAAGATAAAGTATGGATTTTTGATACCACCTTACGTGATGGCGAACAGGCACTTAAAGCAAGCCTGACTGAAGATGATAAAATTCAACTAGCGCATACCATTAGCCGCTTAAATGTGGATGTTATGGAAGTGGGCTTTCCGGTTTCGAGCCCCGCTGACTTTCGCTCAGTGCAGCGAATTGCCACTGAAGTAAAAGGCCCTATTATTTGTGGCTTAGCACGCTCGGTTGCCAAAGATATTGAAGCCTGTGGCGAGGCGCTTCGCAGTGCACAGCAAAGCCGTATTCATACTTTTATTGCAACCAGCCCGCTTCATCTTGAACACAAGTTGCGAATGAGCCTTGATGATGCCACTGCAATGGCGGTTAAATCTATTAAATTAGCCCGTAATTACACTGATGATGTGGAGTTTTCATGTGAAGACGCAGGACGTACACCACATTGGGATTTATGCAAAATAGTTGAGCAAGCTATTAATGCCGGTGCATCCACGATTAACTTGCCAGATACCGTCGGTTTTGTAACGCCAGATGAATACGCAGCAATGATCCGTCATTTAATGAACAACGTGCCAAATATTGATAAAGCCCGTTTAAGTGTGCATTGCCATAACGACTTAGGCTTAGCCGTTGCTAACTCTGTTGCTGCCGTTCAAGCCGGTGCGCGCCAAATCGAATGCACCATTAATGGTATAGGGGAGCGCGCGGGTAATTGTTCACTTGAAGAAGTGGCGATGATCATGAAAATGCGCAAAGACCATTTAAACGTATATACCGATATAAAAAGCGAAGAAATTTACCGCGCCTCTCGCCAAGTAGCCAAAATTTGTAATATGCCGGTACAGCCAAATAAAGCGATTGTTGGCGAAAATGCGTTTGCCCACAGTTCAGGTATTCACCAAGATGGTGTATTAAAAGCGCAAAATACCTATGAAATTATGTCACCTGAAAGTGTGGGTGTGCCAAGTAATCAATTAAATATGACCTCGCGTTCAGGGCGTCATGTTATAGAGCATCGCTTAGAAGAATTAGGTTATCAAAAATCTGATTACGACATGGATAGCTTATACCAAAGTTTCGTTGCGTTAGCTGACCAAAAAGGCACAGTATACGACTACGACCTAGAAGCAATGATTTACTTTAATCAAATCAGCGACAAAGATGAAAAATATCAATTAGAGTTTGTTCACTCTACGTCGAACTCTCAATCGGTAGCCAGCTCAACGATAGGTTTGTTGATTGATGGCGAAGCAAAACAAGAAGCGGCCACAGGTAATGGCCCGGTAGAAGCCTCATTTGCAGCCATTGAGCGCTTAACCGGTATGAGCGTTGAAATGATTGAATACAATTTAGAGGCCACCGGCCAAGGTGCAAGCTCATTGGGACAAGTAAATATTATTGCTAAATATGATGGCCGTCCTTATCACGGTGCCGGTATTGCGGCCGATGTGGTCGAAGCCTCAGTACGCGCTATGGTTCGGGTTTATAACTTAATTTATCGAGCACAAAAAGTGTCTGATTTAAAACAACAAAGGAAAGCAGGATGAGTAAAACACATTACAGCGTTGCCGTATTAGCGGGCGACGGTATTGGCCCAGAAGTTATGGCAGCTGCAGAGCAAGTGCTTGATGCAGTAAGTGATAAGTTTGGTTTTACTCTGAACCGTGAACACCACGCGATTGGCGGAGCAGCGATTGATGAGTTTGGCAAAGCCCTTCCTGATACCACTTTAAAAGCATGTGAAAACGCCGATGCTATTTTATTTGGCTCCGTGGGTGGTCCTAAGTGGGAACATTTACCACCGAATGATCAACCAGAGCGCGCGTCACTGTTACCACTGCGCAAGCACTTTGGTTTGTTTTGTAACTTACGCCCTGCTCAGTTGTTACCCGCATTAAGCGCTGCATCACCACTACGTGCTGATATTAGCGAAAAAGGCTTTGATATTTTATGTGTGCGCGAGCTAACGGGTGGTATTTATTTTGGTGAGAAAGGTCGCAGTGGCGAAGGGGCAGAAGAAACTGCATTTGATACGCAAACTTATTCACGTAAAGAGATAGAGCGTATTGCACGTTTTGCTTTTGAGGCCGCTAAGTTGCGCAGCAATCATGTGACCTCGGTTGATAAAGCCAATGTTTTAGCATCAAGCGTTTTATGGCGCGAAGTGGTAACCGAAGTGAGTAAAGACTTTCCAGAAGTGAGCTTAGATTACATTTATGTAGATAACGCAGCGATGCAGCTGGTTAAACAACCTAGCCAGTTTGATGTATTACTTTGCGATAATTTATTTGGTGATATTTTATCGGACGAGTGCGCGATGATCACCGGTTCAATGGGTCTATTACCGTCGGCAAGTTTGAACCAATCAGGCTTTGGCTTGTATGAACCCGCGGGTGGTTCAGCGCCTGATATCGCCGGAAAAGGGGTGGCAAACCCAATCGCACAAATTTTAAGTGCCGCCTTAATGCTACGTTACTCATTAGGCCAAGACGAAGCGGCTCGTACGATTGAAAAAGCAGTCGCAGAGGCGGTTGAAGCTGGTGTGGGAACGCCGGATATTTATCCGCAGGGCGGCTATACCACCACCGATGTAGCAGCGGCTATTGTTTCACGCATTTAATTATTAAAGCCACAACACCGTCAGGCTGTGGCTCAATCAGATCAGGGAGTTAGCAAGTGGCCCAAACCTTATACAATAAAATTTGGCAAGCACACACCGTTGCCAGCATTAATGAGCAAACCGATTTACTTTATATTGACCGTCATTTAGTACACGAAGTGACGTCACCACAAGCATTTGCCGGCTTACGTGAAAAAAATCGTAAAGTGCGCTGTCCAGAAAAAACCATTGCCACCATGGATCATAATGTTTCAACTAAAAGTCGTTCACTGGATGCAGCCAGCGAAGTCTCTAAAAACCAATTAATGGCACTGGATGCAAACTGTAAAGAATTTGGTATTTTGCTATACGACTTAAATTCAGTAAACCAAGGCATAGTGCATGTTATTGGACCAGAGCAGGGGATTACTTTACCAGGTACCACTATAGTCTGCGGCGATAGTCATACTTCAACGCATGGTGCGTTTGGTGCCTTGGCACATGGTATTGGTACCTCAGAGGTTGAGCATGTATTAGCTACGCAAACACTACAGCAAAAAAAGGCGAAGTCGTTAAAAATTCAAATTAACGGTGTATTACGCCCTACAGTAACAGCTAAAGATTTAATTATGGCGGTTATTGGTAAGCTAGGCACTGCTGGTGGCACTGGCTATGTGGCTGAATTTTGTGGTGAAGGCATAGAAGCTCTATCAATGGAAGCCCGTATGACATTGTGTAACATGAGCATTGAAATGGGTGCCAAGGCAGGTTTAATTGCCCCAGATAAAATCACTTACGAGTACTTAAAAGGCCGCCCGTTTGCACCCAAAGGTGCTGATTTTGATGCCGCTGTTGCCTACTGGGAAACTTTAAAAACGGATGATGGTGCTCATTTTGATTTAGAAGTAGAGTTAGATGCAGGCAGTATTCAACCGCAAGTTACTTGGGGGACTAATCCAGAGCAAGTGATTGGCGTTGATGAATGTATTCCAGATCCAGATAAAGAAACCGATTTAATTAAAGCCGATGCAATTCGCAGTGCGCTTAAATACATGGGCTTAAAAGCGGGCGATAAACTATCAAGCGCCAAAGTAGACACGGTATTTATTGGCTCATGCACCAACAGCCGCATTGAAGATTTACGCGCTGCAGCAAAAATTGTTGAAGGTAAACAGGTTTTAGCTGGTATTGAAGCGCTGATTGTTCCAGGCTCAGGCTTAGTTAAGCAGCAAGCTGAAGATGAAGGCTTAGCCGATATTTTTAAAGCTGCAGGGTTTGAGTGGCGCGAGCCGGGTTGTTCGATGTGTTTAGCTATGAACGATGACCGTTTAGGAGCTGGTAAACGCTGTGCTTCCACCTCGAATCGTAATTTTGAAGGTCGCCAAGGTCGCGGCGGGCGTACACACTTAGTGAGCCCTGCAATGGCGGCAGCAGCTGCAATACATGGTCACTTTGTTGATATTAGAGGAGAAGCTTAATGAGCATCTATTTTAGCGGCTTAATGGCCCCACTTGATAAAAACAACGTCGATACCGACCAAATTATTCCTAAGCAGTTTTTAACCTCAACAAGCCGTGATGGTTTTGATGCAGCACTGTTTTACGATTGGCGTTATTTAGATAATGGCGAGCCAAACCCTGAATTTATTTTAAACCGTCCTTGTTACCAAGGCGCGCAAATATTATTAACCCGCGATAATTTTGGCTGTGGCTCATCACGCGAGCACGCACCATGGGCATTAAAGCAATATGGGTTTGAAGTGATTTTAGCTGAAAGCTTTGCTGATATTTTCTTTAATAACTGTGGTAACAATCAAATGCTTGCTATTGCATTGCCAGCGCAAACGCTGGAAGAGTTATTTGTGTTAAGTGAGCAGCACGACGATATTCACATTGATGTGGATCTTGAAAACCAAGTGCTTACCAGCAATAAGTTTGCGCCAATTCGCTTTGATATTCGCAAAGACGTGAAAGAGCGTTTATTAAGTGGCTTAGATTTTATTGGTGTAACCGAAACCCTCAATCCGCAAATTGATGCGTTTGAAAAGCAGTTAGCCGCAGAGAGACCGTGGCAGTAACCTTTTACATATGAAACTGGAGCGCAACTTAGGTTGCGCTTTTTTAATCGCTTATATTAAAAAACCACGCAATAAGCTTGCTAATGTAATCATTGCCATTAGTAATAAATTGAGAGTTTTAAATTTCTGATAGCGGACTACCTTTGGGTCGTTGATAGTCGAAAAAAAACCATCTTTAAATGACTCAGCAAGATTGGCATAGGGTGTCCCATCTAATGAATTTTGTGATAATTTTTTCCATTGCTCTGGGTGCTGCTTAGCAAGGTGTTGATATATGTGCAGAGTGTAGCGATTTTGAATAATTAATAGTAATACGATGATTATTAAGCCGATATATTTTTCCATTTAAATATGTGCTCCGCGCTAAAACTGGCTTTACGTTTATACCAATCCGTAATAATACTCAATCATTTTGCGGGGCTAAACGTGTCGCTATCTGTGTTAAAAAATTCTCATTTAGAACAACTAAATAGCGAATTTTTTGCCTAGCTATCACCCCGTTTTTCCTGCCTCAAAATAGACTGCTTAATTAAGCGAATTGGTATTAGTTATTTCCCCTTTATCAAACAACAATATTTAATTTCTTATTTTCTTTCAAGCGATATTTTTTTACTAATTAATTAAAGTAAAACCCTATTGTTCTGTTAATTTTTATTGCTGTTCATCGTGATTATTTTCTTTGTCTTTGCTTAAACGCTAAGCTGATTTTTTACATGTTTAGGGACACATTATGAAATTATTAACAGCTGCAGCGTTTATGCTGGCATCCACTGCTGCATTAGCACGTCCAGCGCCTTTAGTATCAATTCCAAGTCATGATAGCTTTTTCAATAGTATTGCTGCTCACTGCGGTAAAGCTTTCGAGGGTAAAGTAACGGTTGATAATGCAACAGGGCCGAGTTCATTTGCCGATAAAAAGTTAATTATGCATGTGCGTAAGTGTAATGACCGTGAGTTACAGGTGCCGTTTCATGTCGGTGATGATGCTTCACGTACGTGGATCATTACTAAAACAGGTAGTGGTTTGAGCCTAAAGCACGATCATCGCCATAAAGATGGCAGCGATGATGTGTCTACTATGTATGGCGGTCATACTGTGGATGCGGGTTTTGCTAATATGCAGTCATTCCCTGCAGATCATTATTCAAAAGAGTTATTTGTTAGCCAAGGCATACCGCAATCGGTAGGCAATACATGGCAAATGTATATTTACCCTGAACAGTTCACTTATCGACTTATTCGCCAAGGTCGCGAATTCCGTGTTGATTTTGATTTAACTAAACCTATCACACCACCGGCTGCGCCGTGGGGATATGGCGTTAACTAACTTAGTTCAGGTTAACTACAGTAAAACCACAGGCTATTTTAATACTCAGTGGTTTTACTGAAAATAACGAGGTGTTATTTTTTTGAGGTTTTTTCTGCAGGCATTTCACACTGCACAAATACACTGAGCGGTGGCTGATAAGCACGCGGTTTAGTTGGAAAGCGTTGGTACTCCTGCACGCCCTCAGTCACTTTTAACATAAAAGGATTATCGTGACATAAACGATTTGCGTGGCGCAACAAAAACACACTTTGGTTTCTAAAATGTGGGTAGTCGTCAGACTGTATTTCTAAGTGGTAATTGTTAGTGTCTATTTGAGTTTGCTTATAATGCACCTTTTCATCAAAATCATAAAGTCGCTGCATTTCACTTTGCTCTGCCGACACACTCAAACACCCTGTTAATAAACACCAGCTAATAATTCCATGTATGTAATGATTGGCTTTTATACTCATAAACCTTTAACTCCATCTTGATTTTGGGTAGTGTGATCAGCATATCTATTAAACCCGTTATGATATAAGTCTAACACCCAAAAAGGGGAAATGTGATGTTCAAGCAAATTAAACAGCTTTTTTCGAGTATTGATCAGCAAGATTATGATATTGAACAACATGATTTAAAAACAGCGGTTGCCGCATTATTAATTGAGGTAATGCGAGCGGATAACGATTTACAGGCTGATGAGCAACATACGCTAAGTCTAACATTAAAAAAATATTTTGATTTAACGGATGAAGCAGTAGATGAGTTAACCGAGCAAGCAAGTGCAAGCTTAGATGACGCCATTGATTATTTTCAATTTTCTAAGCAAATTAACAATCAATGTAGTGCACAGCAACGCATTGATATAGTTGAATTACTTTGGCGTTTAGCGTACTCCGATGGAGAACTTGATCCACAAGAAGAATACGTTATTCGTCGTGTTGCTAATTTATTGTATGTTACCCATGAAGACTTTATTGCTGCAAAGCTTGCAGCAACAAAGTTATAGTTGCTGCTTATTTAAGCTTACTTGCTACGCTAACTAACTGCTGTGCAAGACCAGCCACTTTTTCAGCGGTAGCGGGGTCGCTAATTCGACCGTTGTCATCTAATAAAGTATGAATAGCCGGTACTGCCAGTTGGTTCGCTAATACTAAGCTGCCAATGCCTGATAATATATCACGCACATGATTTAAGCCCCGTAAACCGCCCAACCCACCTGGTGAGGCTGCATATAACGCGGTTACTTTATTTGCAAATGCAGGCTCTGCGCCTTGTTCGGTGCGCGATGCCCAATCAATAGCATTTTTTAACACGGCGGTAATAGAGCCATTATATTCTGGGCTGGCCAGCAAAATGCCATCGGCTGCGCGAAGTTTGTCTTTAAGTTGTTGTACACCGGCTGGTGTGCCTTGTGCCTCGAGATCTTCATCAAACATAGGAATGGCTAAGTCTGCGAGTTTAATCACTTCTACTTCAGCGCCACTTTCTAAAGCAAAGCGTGCCGCTTCGTTAATGAGTTTTTGATGAAAGCTATCTTTACGTAAGCTACCTGCTAGGGCAATAATTTTTGGTGTTGTCATGAGCTGCTCCTGATAATGAGTTTGTATAATGTGACTTTAACAAATAATCACTTGCAGAAAAGCCAAATAAACGCAAAACTTGTGTGCGTATATGCACAGATTAAAGAGTAGTTATCATGGCAATTCAATTTAATGATTGGCAAGACCTGAAGGTTGCTTACGAGGTAGCGCGCTTAGGTACTTTAACTGCCGCGGCCGAAGTGTTAGATGTTCACCATAGTACGGTGCTCAGGCGAATAAATAACTTAGAAAAAAGCTTAAATGCGCGACTATTTCATCGCCATGCTCGCGGCTACAAAGTCACAGAAATTGGCGCTAAGTTATTTACCACAGCACAAGCGATTAATGGTGAACTAGAGCGCCTACATAATGACATTATTGCTGCAGATAGCACCTTGCAAGGTAGCTTGTTACTCACCACAGTTAGTGGCTTTATTGATGTATTAAGTGAGGTGTGTGAGCAGTTTCAAACCTTGCATCCGCAAGTGCAATTACAAGTGATTATGGATCAAAAACGCTTACGTTTAGATCATGGCCAAGCACATATCGCAGTAAGAGCTGGACCCAGACCGGATGAGGGTGATTATATTGCTCAGCATTTAGCGGCGCTCTCGTCAGGATTTTATGCATCAAAGCATTACATTAGCCGTTATGGGTTGCCACAAACATTAGCGCAACTATCGCTGCATAGCTTTGTGTCAGGTGTAGCAGGGTATAATGCCAAAGTGCCTTACTTTGCATGGGTTGATGAAAATATTCCCCCGTCGCAAGTTAAGCTAAGAGTGTCAGAAACCTCAGAAGCGACCCGCGCCATAGTTAAAGGACTCGGTATTGGCGGATTACAGCATGATGTTGCAGCGCAATACTCTGATTTAGTCCCTGTACTGCCTAATGAACTGAGTTGGCCAACCGATTTGTGGCTGGTTACGCATCATTTAGTGCATCGAACGGCAAAAGTTCAAGCGTTTAGTCAGCTATTAAAAAATTATTTTAAGCAGCGAAAGTTAAGTTAAAAAGGCTACAACGATTTTTTTATTGAAACACCTAAGCGCTTGGCTAGCCGCGTTAAGTTAGCGCGGTCGACCTGTAAACTACGCGCTGTGCTTGCCCAGTTATAATTATGTTGTTTAAGTTGCTGTATTATAAGTTGCTGAGTATAGGTATCTGTGGCTTGCTTTAACGAAATGTTGTTTGCTAAAGGTGGGATTACAAGCTGGTTTGAGTGTTCAAGAGCCAAGGTGTTAACAGCGCTTAAATTTAGCTCACAATGCGCAGGTTCAATAGTAATAATTGGTTGCTGCCACTGATGTTGTTTAGCCTTTAATGCAGCCCGATTAATCACATGCTCAAGCTCCCTCACATTGCCTGGCCAGTCATATTTTTTAAGCAGCAGTTGCGTTTCAATACTGAGTTTTAGCTGTTTAATAGCGAGCTTGCGGGCTGTTTTTTCTGCAAAATAACCGGCTAATAAAATAACATCTTCATCACGGGCTTTCAATGGAGCGACTGTGAGTGGATAAACACTTAATCGATGGTACAAATCGGCGCGAAACCGTCCTTGTGTTACTTCGTGTTTTAGGTCGCGATTGGTTGCTGCAATCACTCTAACATCGACATATTTAAGTTCATCTTCGCCAACGGTTTGTACTTCGCCACTTTGCAGTACGCGTAATAATTTACTTTGCATAGCCAGAGGCAGCTCGCCGATTTCATCTAAAAATAAGGTGCCGCCATCGGCTAACTGAAATTTACCTTGGCGGGCATTTTGGGCGCCGGTAAAAGCGCCTTTTGCATGGCCAAAAAATTCACTTTCTGCGAGGTTTTCAGGCAGTGATGCACAATTTAAATGAATTAATGGCTGATCTTTACGTGCGGAGTGTAAGTGAATATTACGTGCCACCAACTCTTTGCCGACCCCAGTATCACCTAAAATAAGGACACTAAAGTTTGATGCCGCAACCAGTTTTATCTCATTTTTAAGCGTTTGTATTGCAGAGCTTTGGCCAATAATTTCACCACCATCACGTTTGAGCGCCTCACGGTTTAACGCTTGTACTAATTCACTAGAGTGCTGCGCATGTTGTTTGTAATGGGCAAGCTCTAGGGCTGTTTTAAAGTGCGCACTGCACAAGGTTTGTAAGGTGTTGAGTGTATCAGTGGTAATACCGTCAAACGCATTGGCGTTAAGGCTATCAAAGGTCAGAATGCCAAGTAGTGCGTTTTTATCATAAAGGGGTAACCCTAAGCAGGCATGCACTGGAATATCACCGGTTTTAGCCAGTAGTAGCCCGTCGTATGGATCAGGTAGTGGACAGTCATGTGCAAATTGCAGAGCCAAACGACTACTGCAGATGGCTTTAAGGCGAGGATGCTCCGCAATATCAAAACGTCGTCCTAGGCTATCGGGCATAAGCCCTTTAATGGCTAAGGGTTTTAATTGCTCACCTTGGCAAATTAATAATGCACTGGCATCGCTGGGAATAACACGTTCAACCGTGGCTAAAAGTTGCTCAAAACTGTGAGCATGTAACGTACTTTGCGCAAGTTCTAATGCAACTTGCGTCAGGTTGAATTGTTGGTTCATGTCAAAATGACCTGTTAGTGTATTTTTACAGGTTTTATAGTAGGTCATAAAGACCCATCTTGTAAAGCGAGTTAATTTAACATTTTGAATATTATAGGTTTAATTAGTTGGCACACTCTGTGTAATGCTAAATGCAAGCAGTTAGTTATTACATAGGAAATAAACATGTTATCCGATAAAACCATACAAATAGTTAAAAGCACGGTGCCATTGCTTGCAGAGGCAGGTACGGTCGTAACCGATCATTTTTACAAGCGCATGTTTAGTCATAATCCCGAGCTTAAACATATTTTTAATATGACTAATCAAGAAACGGGTCGTCAGCAATTTGCATTATTTAATGCGTTGGCTGCGTACGCGCAAAATATTGATAATTTAGCCGTGTTAAAAGAGGCGCTAGCGCGAATTAATCATAAGCATACCAGCTTAAATATTTTATCTGAGCATTATCCTATTGTGGGCGCACATTTAATCGGTACGTTAAAAGAGCTTATTCCTGAGCAGTTTACTGCCGATGTTGAATATGCGTGGCGCGAGGCCTACGGTGTACTTGCTGATATTTGTATTACCGAAGAAGCGGCATTGTATGCGCACAGTAAAAACAACCATGGTGGCTGGGCAGGCACGCGCCAGTTTGAAATTACTGATAAACATGTTGAATCTGAATTCGTAACTAGTTTTACGCTGACACCTGTGGATGGTAAAGCAGTTATTACCTACAAGCCAGGACAGTACATTGGCATTAAAGTTAAGCCTGAGGGCGCAGAATATGAAGAGATCCGCCAGTATTCTATTTCGCAAAAGAGCAATGCTAAAAACTATCGTATTAGCGTTAAAAAAGAGTGCCAACCAAAGCCTGGCGTGGTGTCTAATTATTTACACTCACTAGAGCAAGGCGCACGAGTAGAGTTATACCCGCCAGCGGGAGACTTCATTTTAAAAAATGAGGCAACTCCAGTGGTACTTATTTCAGCAGGCGTTGGCCAAACCCCGATGATGGCGATGCTGCAAACGCTACTTAGTGGTGATAAAAATCAAGCGATTAGTTATTTGCACGCGTGTGAAAACAGCCGCGAATTTTCATTTAAAGGGTATTTAGCGCAGCAAACGGCAATGCATCCACAGCTAAAAACATTTACTTGGTTTAATCAAGGTGGCGAGGAGTGTGATTTCACTGGGCTAATGGATTTAACGGTGCTTGAGGCATCATTACCTATTAGCGAAGGGGCATTTTATTTGTGTGGACCAGCATCATTTATGGCTTACGTAAAAGACCAGCTACTTGATTTAGGTGTGCAAAGCTCAAACATTCACTACGAAATATTTGGACCACACCAAGCGTTATAGGTTAATTAAAAGCGTGTGTTACACGCTTTTAATTTAAACTTACAGCTTTTTACTATTTGTGTTAGCAGCATAAGCTTGTTGTTGCCAAGCATTAAATAGCTTTTGTTGTTTAGCTGAAATTTTTAAACCATACGTTTTTTGCATGTAAGCGTACGCATCGGCAATGCGTTTACGTGCATGAACAGGCGGTTCAACAACACGTTGTTTAAAATTAACTTTAACCTCACAGCGACCATATTGCGTCGCGTTTTGGGCTAACATGCCAAAGCGGTAGTTTGAGCGATCGGCGTTAATTTCACCAATTGCAGGGGCTAAATTGTTTATATCGGCTTCCATCATGCGAAACTTAGCGCTAACTTTGCGGCAGTTTTTACGCCCACCATCTTGCCAACATTGTAACTGGTGACCAAATTCCCATGCAGGGACAATATGTTCCCATTCAATTCGCAATGCACGTTGATTTACTTTGCCTGAGCGGGTTAGTGTGTTGCGAGGCACGTAGCCACAATGGGTAGGATCGGGTACTAACTTTTTGCCTTGTTTTTTTATATCGCAACCACAATAAATACTTTTAGCGTTTTCGGGAAGGGTATTAATTAAGTGCTTTTTGGCACTCGAAAACCGCGTAAATTGTTCGCCCATTGCTGAAAAACAAGCACAGCAAGCCAACAAAGCTAAAATAAACCGAATCATATCCATCACATACGTGAACTACAGGAGCGCCTAGTTTAAGGCCTAGAATAAAAAAGTAAACTGCCACCGGCATGCTTTAATTTTAATTTGCGTATTTTGTGTAGGGCGTTTTTTAGGAGTAAATAGTGGGCAATATTCATAGGCTAACGCTAAAAATGCGTTAATGCAGTGATTCCAGCGTTGTTGATTTGGTATAACGGTAAAACTGCGTTAAAGTTTGCAATGAAATTAATAGAGGGTAAAAACGAGATAATGTCGGAAATTCAATTTTTAAATGTAGATCTAGAGCTTGAGTCAAAGCAAGATATTAGCGTATTAGTTGCTGATTTAAAAAAGGTCGCAACTATTTTACATTATGATAAAGACGAATACCGTCAACTTGCTCGCATTGAGGTTGCAGGTGAAATAACCACGCCAGATAAAGCGATTAATCACTTGTGTGAGTTAATCGAGTCGTGTTCACGCAATGCATTAAAGCAATGGTTGAGTTGTTCACGCAGAACTTTCGATATTGGGTTTGAGTCTGGCACTTCGCCAAAATGCTTTAACCAAGCCTTACATGCAGATACCTTGTTACGTATATCTGCAATTGGTGCAGGCGTAGAAATTACTATTTACCCTCTCGAAAAGTAATTTAACTTCAACCTTGGTTAATTGATTTACTAGCCTTTTCGCTCAACTACGGCTGCGGTCATCCGTGATACGCAGCAAAGCTCATTGCGGCTATTGGTTATTTTAATATCCCAAACCGAGCTGCGTTTGCCGATATGATAAGCTCTCGCTGTGGCCGTTAATGTGCCATTGCGTGATGCCTTTAAATGACTTGCACTGATCTCTTGGCCAACACAATAAAATCGATTGAAATCAACCACAAAATTAGCGGCATAACTTGCTACTGTTTCAGCAAGCACCACATTTGCACCACCATGAACGATACCCATAGGGTTATGATGCTCTGGAATTGCCGGCATAGTTGCCACTAAGTAGTCATCACCAATTTCACTGATCTCTATTCCCATGGTTTTCATGAGTGTCCCTTGGCCTGTAATACCTTGATCTAATTGCTTACAAAACTCTAATGTAATCGGTTGATGCCAAATACTCATGCTAGCTCCTTGGATAAGTAATTGAGAATTAAAATTTATTAATATGATAATGCGTTGCTAATAATTACATTTATCACCCTGCTTTTAAAGTAGGTTATTGTTTGATGATAACGACATATAAAGCATTAATTTATATTTGCGATTTTTAAATAACTGTATATACTCACAGTTAATTGTACTGTATGGAAAACCAGTTGTATGCGACCATTAACGAAACGCCAAGCGCAAATACTCGAACTCATTAAAGTGTTTATTAAAGACACTGGTATGCCTCCTACACGTGCCGAAATTGCACAAACACTGGGTTTTAAAAGTGCGAATGCTGCAGAAGAACACTTAAAAGCACTGGCCAAAAAAGGTGTGATTAAAATGAAGCCAGGCGCGAGTCGGGGCATTCAGCTTGTTGAAGAAGAGGAGCCAGAGCAGTTAGGCTTACCTTTAATTGGCAGGGTGGCTGCCGGTGAGCCAATATTGGCGCAACAGCATGTAGAAAGCCACTGTAAAATTGACCCTTTAATGTTTAAACCTGCGGCCGATTTTTTATTGCGTGTTAACGGTATGAGTATGAAAGACATTGGTATTATGGATGGTGATTTACTTGCTGTGCATAAAACCCAAGTTGCCGAAAATGGACAAGTTATTGTTGCCCGTGTTGACGACGATGTAACCGTGAAGCGTTTAGAAAAAGCGGGCAGAAAAGTACTCTTACATGCTGAAAATGATGAGTTTTCAGCTATTGAGGTCGATTTAGAAAATGAGTCGTTCAATATTGAAGGCTTAGCGGTAGGTGTTATTCGTAACGCTGACTGGATGTAGTATTAAAGCATAATTTAGCGCTTAATAGTGATTAGGCGCTGGGTTTGTTAGCAGCACAATGTCTAACTTATCAAATGTATGACTATATGTTGTTAAGTGCTTCTCCTATCATAAATAAAATCACTAAATACTTTATAAATAAACAAATTTACTCTGCTTTTTTAAGTTAACAATTTTTTATATTTCTATCCTGTAATTTCAATACACCCCTTACTAAACCTGACTCTTAGATTAATTGCCTGACTAGTTGCTATTTTTTTAGCTGCGCATTTTAAAAAATACACCTTGTTTATTTTTCATACTCACCTTGCTTATTGTTTATTTTTTAACTAGTTATTAAAGAGCTGGAATAAAAATAACTCACAGCTTAGTCGTTTTGAGAACACACATTTACTAAATCCAGCACCCTTATAAAAAATAAAAATAACGAATAGGCGTTTAAGCCGTATGCCTCTTCGCTTTGCGTCAGCAATAGCATCAAAGGAGCCGTCACATGGGTAAGCTGAGTTCTTCCTTGTGGCTTATATTGTTTGTTTTTTCGCAGAATGTGCTTGCTAATAGCCAATATAATATGCGTAAAGGCGTAACCGATATAAGTAATAATGTATACCAACTGCACATGACTATTTTTTTAATATGTTGTGTGATTGGGGTGATCGTGTTTGCCATTATGTTTTGGGCACTCATTCATCATCGCAAATCTAAAGGGGCTGTCCCTGCCCAATTCCATGAAAGCACCAAAGTAGAAATACTGTGGACTGCGATCCCTTTTGTCATATTAATTGTTATGGCCATTCCTGCGACTAAAACCTTAATTGCCATGGAGGATGCCAGCAAAGCTGATCTCACCATTAAAATTACAGGCTCACAGTGGAAGTGGCATTACGAGTATATGGGGGAGGACGTTGAGTTTTATTCCATGCTAGCTACCCCTCAAAATGAAATAACCAACCTTGCTGATAAAAACCCGAATTATTTACTTGAAGTAGATAAACCGCTGGTACTACCAATTAATCAAAAAGTACGTTTTTTAATGACTTCAGATGATGTTATTCACTCATGGTGGGTGCCTGACTTTGCCGTTAAAAAAGATGCAAACCCTGGCTTTATTAACGAAACATGGACCAATATTAATGAGGTCGGTACTTACCGTGGGCAGTGTGCAGAGCTTTGCGGTAAAGATCATGGTTTTATGCCTGTTGTAGTAGAAGCTAAAACAGAAGAAGACTTCAAAACGTGGTTAGCAGAGGCTAAACAAGCCAAACAAAAAGCAGCTGAGGCAGACGCTGCGTTATTAGACCAAGTTGTACCAAAAGAAGAGCTGATGGCGCTTGGTGAGCAGGTTTATATGGCGAGCTGCGCGGCGTGCCATCAACCAACTGGCTTAGGCTTACCAGGTGTTTTTCCGGCTCTTAAAGGCAGCCCAATAGTCATAGGTGATATCAAAGGGCATATAGATATTTTGCTCCACGGTAAACCGGGTACGGCTATGCAGTCTTTCGCAAAGCAATTATCAATCAAGCAAATAGCAGCTGTTATTACCTATAAACGCAACGCGTGGGGTAATGACACTGGTGATGTAATTCAACCGAGCGAGATACAAGCGGCACTGGATGCTGATGGGGAGGCTAAATAATGAGTAGCATTGCAGAACAACCTAATACCAATGAGGCTCATCATGCCCATCAACCTGCCACAGGCTTTAAGCGCTGGTTATTTACAACCAACCATAAAGATATAGGTAGCTTATATTTAATTTTTTCACTCACCATGTTTTTAATTGGTGGGGCAATGGCGATGGTTATTCGAGCTGAGTTATTTCAGCCGGGCCTACAACTGGTTGATCCTCACTTTTTTAATCAAATGACCACAGTGCATGGTTTAATAATGGTGTTTGGTGCGGTTATGCCAGCCTTTACCGGCTTGGCAAACTGGATGATCCCGCTAATGATTGGTGCGCCAGATATGGCCTTACCGAGAATGAATAACTGGAGCTTTTGGATTTTACCGTTTGCGTTTTTAATCCTATTAGCTTCATTATTTATGCCTGGTGGTGGCCCTGCATTTGGTTGGACCTTTTACGCGCCGCTTTCCACCACTTATAGTAACGACAACACAGCAATGTTTGTATTTGCTGTGCATATTATGGGTATTAGTTCGATTATGGGGGCCATTAATGTGGTGGTCACCATAGTAAATATGCGTGCTCCGGGTATGACGTGGATGAAGCTGCCGTTATTTGTGTGGACATGGTTGATCACGGCGTTTTTACTTATTGCAGTTATGCCGGTACTTGCTGGTGCAGTTACTATGGTGCTCACCGATAAATACTTCGCGACCAGTTTCTTTGATGCCGCTGGTGGTGGCGATCCGGTGATGTTCCAACATATTTTTTGGTTTTTTGGTCACCCTGAAGTTTATATTATGATTTTGCCTGCCTTTGGCATTATTTCTACGATTGTTCCCACCTTTTCACGTAAAAAACTATTTGGTTATGCCTCTATGGTGTATGCCACCTCCTCCATTGCCTTGTTGAGCTTTATTGTGTGGGCGCATCATATGTTTACCACTGGTATGCCCGTGGCGGGTGAGTTGTTTTTTATGTACGCGACTATGCTGATATCGGTACCTACCGGCGTAAAAGTATTTAACTGGGTAGCGACTATGTGGCGCGGGTCTATTAGCTTTGAAGTGCCAATGCTGTTTAGTATCGCATTTATTGTGTTGTTTACTTTAGGTGGTTTTTCGGGGTTGATGCTAGCGATTACACCTGCCGATTTCCAATATCATGATACCTATTTTGTGGTTGCACACTTTCATTATGTACTCGTAACGGGCGCGGTGTTTTCTATTATGGCGGGGGCTTATTATTGGCTGCCAAAATGGACCGGAAACATGTTCAATATTACCTTAGCAAAATGGCATTTTTGGTTGTCGTTAATAAGTGTAAATGTGCTGTTTTTCCCAATGCATTTTGTTGGGTTAGCCGGTATGCCACGCCGTATTCCAGATTATGCGCTACAGTTTGCTGATTTTAACGCCATTATTAGTATAGGTGGGTTTGCCTTTGGTTTATCGCAATTATTATTTGTGGTGGTTGTGTATAAATGTGCAAAAGGGGGCGACAAAGTGCCTGCAAAAGTTTGGGATGGAGCTGAGGGGCTTGAATGGGAAGTTGATTCACCTGCGCCTTATCATACGTTCTCAACGCCGCCGGACATTAAATAATGACTCACTTGCCGTTATTAAAAAAGCTGGTGGTGATTTGCATTGCAATGTTTGCATTTGCATTTGCCATGGTCCCTTTGTATGACGTGTTTTGCGATATAACGGGGCTTAATGGTAAGCCCTCGTTAGAGCAGGCACAGCAAAGTACCTTGGTCACTGAAAATAGAGAAGTCAGCGTTAGTTTCACTACGCATGCGCAAAGTGGTGCGCCTTTTGAAGTTAAATCTAAAGAGTACAGTGTAGATGTAAAGCCTGGGGCCATGCGTGAAGTTAAGTTTAGCGCTAAAAATAACAGCAATGAAGATAAAGTAATGCAGGCTATACCGTCGGTAGCACCAGGAAAAGCGGCCAAGTATTTACACAAAATAGCGTGTTTTTGCTTTGATCAGCAACCGTTAAAGGCAGGTGAAGAGCTGGAGTTTACATTATTGTTTTATGTAGATACTGAATTACCCAGTGATGTAGAAGAGTTAACCCTGTCTTATACCGTATTTGATATTAGCGAGAGGCTAGTAGCCAGTAATAACTAGCTTATAAAACTAGTGAAAAACTAGGAGCAAATAAAATGAATCAAAAATATGAACATTATTATGTACCAGAGCAAAGTCCATGGCCAATAGTTGGGGCAGTTGCGTTATTTTTTATTGCGGTAGGCGCAGCCTTAACCGTAATGGATATGGGCAAAGAGGGTGGTAATGGCGTTTACTTGTTATACGTAGGTATAGCTGTACTACTTTACATGCTGTTTAGCTGGTTTAAAAATGTCATACACGAGTCTGATCAAGGGCTTTATTCTGCACAAATGGACCGTTCTTTTAGGCAAGGTATGAGCTGGTTTATTTTTTCAGAAGTGATGTTCTTCATGGCATTTTTTGGGGCGCTTTTTTATGCTCGCATGTTTTCTGTGCCTTGGCTTGGAGGTGCGGATAACAACGCCATGACAAATGAAGTATTGTGGCCGACGTTTGAAGCCATGTGGCCATTGCTAAATACCCCAGGAGGCACCACGACCCAAGCAATGGGCTGGCAAGGGTTGCCGCTTATCAACACCCTTATTTTGCTTGCCTCGTCGGTAACTTTACATTTTGCCCATGTGGCGATGGAAAATAATAAACGTACCCCACTCAAAGTATGCTTGGGAGCGACCATTTTACTCGGAGTGTGCTTTTTAGGGCTGCAGGTAGAAGAGTATATATATGCTTATAACGATCTTAACTTAACCCTTGATGCGGGCATTTATGGCAATACCTTCTTTTTGTTAACCGGCTTTCACGGCATGCACGTCACCTTAGGAACAATTATTTTATTGGTGGTGTTTTTACGCATTATGAAAGGACATTTCACTAAAGATAAGCACTTTGCCTTTCAAGCTGCAGCTTGGTACTGGCATTTTGTTGATGTTGTTTGGCTGTGTTTGTTTGTATTTGTGTATGTGCTTTAGTGATTAAGGGGGACTGATTTGCCTTAATAAAACCAAGTTTTAGTGCGGCAATCACCATCATTAATACCACAACAGAAAATAACACCCGACGCCCTAAAAAGTGAGACATAGGGCGTCCATTGGTTTTCCCTGACACCATAATTAATAAAGCACGAAATAAATTAAATAATATAAATAATAACAGTAGAACAATAATAATTTTAATAATCACTGGATTTTACCCTTATGCAGTTAGTTGTATTTAACAAACAAAAGCTTAGCTCAATAATAACAATTTGCTTGGTTGTTATTGTGGTATTGGTTTGTGTGCGACTAGGGTTTTGGCAATTACAGCGAGCAGAACAAAAGCAACAGCAGCTTAGTGCCATTGAAAATATACAACAACATGGCGTAATGAGCTGGGCAGAGTTACAACAGCTGCCAAAAGAGTGGAACAAAACCGGTGTATTGGTTTCGTTAAATGGTTATTTTGACACTAATAATTATTGGTTGCTTGATAACCAAATCTATAATGGTCAGGTTGGTTACGACTTACTGGCATTATTAAAACTGTCTGATGAATCACGCTTTTTGTTAGTGAACTTAGGCTGGGTAAAAGCAGAACGTTCAAGAGAAATCCTACCAAACGTAACAATACCTAGTGGTAAATTTACGTTAACGGCACAAATTAAAGAAGATAATTTAAGTGGCTTTACCTTAGCCAATAACAATACTCAGTCGGATTTAGCCAAACGAATTCAAATCATTGATTTACAAGCATTGAGTAGCCAATCTAATCGCCCTTTAGTGAATTTTATGGCTTACCGCCAAGGTCAAGCTGATGAAATTGCTGCCCCTCATTATGAAGCCGTTGTTATGAGTCCAGAAAAACATTATGCCTACTCAGTACAGTGGTTTTTAATTGCGGTTGCCTGTGTGGTGGTCGCTATTTTTGCAAGCAGGAAGAGGATAGATAATGAAAAATAAACCCCTGTTACTCTTTGCTGTGTGCTGCGCTATTCCCTTAGTGCTGGCTTACAGCGCGTTAAAACTTGATTGGCTACCTACAGCAATTACTAACCATGGTGAATTTTTAGAGCGTGAAATTAAGCTAGACAATTGGGCGCAGCATAACCCTAAGCAATGGACCATCGCTTTAAATTATTCAGCACAATGCAAAGCGTCTTGCACAGAGCAATTAGCCGCTTTAGACAACTTATATGTTGCCCTTGGCAAAAACCAACACAAAGTTGATATGGCTATTATGGGACAGCCTGAGCTAGTTACAACGCGTTGGCATGTTATTGATGAGCAACAGCAGTTAAAGCCTGCCAGTTTGTATTTAATCGATCATATGGGGCTAATTGTACTGGAGTATCCATTTAGTTCTCAACCACAAGAAAACCGTTTGATCCAAAAAGGGTTATTAAAAGATCTAAAAAAATTACTCAATTACTCTCGTTCGAGCTAAGTAGAGGATGCTATGTATAAAAACTATAAAAATTTGGTATTAGCAACGAGTTTATTCGCATTAATTGTGGTGGCTCTGGGCGCATACACGCGTTTAAGTGACGCTGGGCTTGGTTGTCCCGATTGGCCTGGTTGTTATGGCTTTTTAACCGTGCCTAAACACGAAGCAGAGATTGCACAAGCGATTCAAAGTTATCCCGATATGATATTTGAAAAAGCAAAAGCATGGAAAGAAATGATCCATCGCTACTTTGCAGGCACGCTTGGGGTATTAATTTTAGTGTTGTTTATTTTAGCTTTTCTAAAGCGTCAGTACCCAACCACGCCTGTAAGGTTGCCTATGATATTGCTGCTGCTTGTTATTTTTCAGGCCGCATTAGGTATGTGGACGGTTACTATGAACCTACAGCCGCTTATAGTTATGGGGCATTTGCTCGGAGGATTTAGTATTTTAGCGTTATTAACGCTATTGTATTTGCGTCTGACCAGCCAACCTATAACGGGTGGTGATGCGGGCGCAAAACCTCACTTTAAATTAAGCCTCGTGGCATTAACGGTACTGATTTTACAAATCGCCCTTGGTGGTTGGTTAGCGGCTAATTATGCGGCTCCACATTGTAATGGCTTACCGCTGTGTAGTTACGCTCAGCCTTTTTCATTCAGTAGTGTCTTTCAGCTCCCCCTTGAGCACAGTAATTATGAATTTGGTGTGTTGTCGCAACAGGCGCGTATGTCTATTCATTTACTGCATCGAATATGGGCCTTAGTTACTTGCATTGTTTTAGCCTTGGTGATGTGGCGTATATACAGTCATGCCTATTCGCAAAAAATTAAAAGCTGTACGGTGAGTGTGTTAGTGGCGTTATTCTGCCAGATAGCTTTAGGGTTAGCCGTGGTGCATTTTCATTTTCCGTTAGGCGTGGCACTGGCGCATAACTTAATGGCTGCCATACTGTTATTAACTATGGTTAGGTTATGTTATTACCTAAAAGTACGTACTTAGAGGGGAATGATTATGGCACTTACAATTAATAAAAAAGCAATGCAGCCCGTTTACAGCGCATCGTTATTGACTAAAAGTTACCACTTAATCCAAGATTATTTGGCAATAAGTAAATTTAAAGTAGTGGCTATGCTAGTGTTAACAGCATGGGTTGGCTTAGCGCTAGCCCCTGATGTTGGCAGAGGTGTTGGGGTTCAGTTCATCAGTTTATTAGGGATTGGATTACTCTCTGCGGCCGCCGCAGTCATTAATCATGTGGTTGATAGCGAAATTGATAGCAAAATGGCACGCACCCGCCATCGCCCTGTTGCTAAAGGGCGTTTAAGTAAATTACATGCACTGAGCTTTGCTGCTGTGATTGGCGTTGCGGGCTTTATTATGCTGATGTTGTGGGCAAATACGCTCACAGCCATACTAACCTTATTTGCACTTGTTGGTTATGCGTTTATTTATACGTCATTTTTAAAACGTGCCACACCACAAAATATAGTTATAGGGGGATTAGCCGGTGCAATGCCTCCATTACTCGGTTGGGTGTCTGAAACAAATCAAATGGCGGCAGCCCCTTGGTTGCTGGTGATGATTATATTTACCTGGACCCCACCTCATTTTTGGGCGCTCGCCATCGCGCGTAAAAGTGATTATGAGCGGGCTAAAATCCCCATGTTACCGGTCACCCATGGTATCGATTTTTGTAAAACATGCGTGCTTGCATATTCGGTATTACTCGCCATTGTATGTGTGTTTCCTTATTTGATTGGCATGTCAGGGCTTATTTATCTAAGCGGGGCATGTCTTCTCAATATTGTATTTATATACAAAGCAATTAACTTAAAGTTTGCCGCCAAAGAAGACACTGCGATGGATTTATTTCGTTTTTCGATTATTCATTTGATGATACTATTTATCATCTTATTTATAGATAAATGGCTAGTTATATGAAGCAGTTATGGTGTGGTTTAGTTGTTTTTTCAGTACTCTTTTTATCAGCCTGTAGTGATAAAAATAATTTACAAGATCTTGATGCGTTAGTTTATGAAACCGCAAAACCGTTATCTGACTTTTCGTTGAGTGATCAACAAGGGAAGTTAGTAACCAAACAGCAGTTTTTAGGCCAATGGAATTTAGTGTTTTTAGGTTACACAAGTTGCCCTGATATTTGCCCGATGACGCTAGCTAAGCTCAACAATGCCTATAAAAATTTGCAGGCTGAGTATCCACTACAAGTATGGTTTATATCTGTTGATCCTAAACGTGATATTGCTCAAAAACGTAAAGAGTACATAGATTACTTTAATCCAGATTTTTTAGCTGTATCAGGTGAACATAAAGACTTATTTCCATTTGTCCGCGAGCTTGGATTAATTTACGCAATTAGTGATAGTAATGAATCCGACTATGCGGTGGATCATAGTGCATCTGTTGCCCTTGTTGATGGCAGTGGCGCACTAAGAGCTATTTTTAAGCCTGAATTTAAACAAGGAGATGTGCCTTTGGTTAATACTACAAAATTAACCGCAGAATTTATTGAAATAGCCGAATACTACAAAAACTAGCTTTTAAAGGTTTTACGATTTTAAAGGGGTTTTATGCCCCTTTTCGCGTTTTTTATTAACGGTTTTTAATTAATTAGTTATTTTTTAGTCGTTTTTATGGCGTTTTCATTATCTCGGTCTAAGCTTTTGTTATGGATTGAGTTGATAAGGAAAAGCTTAAAAAATGCTTAAACTACCAAACGAACTTTCAATTGTTCATGTTGAAGTTTTACATCAAGATTTATTAAGCGAACTTAATAATAGCCGAGATATTTGCTTAGATATTAGCGATGTAATGTCTGCTGATACGGCCTCGGTTCAACTTTTATGTGCCCTACAAAAACATCTCCTTACTATTAATCAAAAAATTGCCTGGGTTGGCAGTAGTGATGCATTAACCAATGCCATTGATCAACTCGGTTTAAGTGAATACCTAGCACCAGAAAGTACTAATTAGAGGTCTATATGAAAAGAATATTAGCTGTAGATGATTCTGCATCAATGCGTCAAATGGTGAGTTTTACGTTAAAAACAGCAGGGTTTGATGTTACCGAAGCCAAAGACGGTAGTGAGGCATTAGCGATTGCCAAGCAGCAAGGTTTTGATGCAGTTATTTCTGATGTAAATATGCCTGTTATGGATGGGATCACGCTTATCAGAGAGTTAAGAGGGCTTCCGAATTACAAGTTTACACCGCTACTTATGTTAACCACAGAATCGGGCATGGATAAAAAGGTAGAAGGGAAAGCTGCTGGGGCAACAGGGTGGATTGTAAAGCCTTTCAATCCAGATCAACTATTAGCCGTGCTAAAAAAAGTAATCCGCTAACCTAGGAGTGCACTGTGAGTATTGATTTAAGCCAGTTTTTTGAAGTGTTCTTTGAAGAGAGTTTTGAAGGCCTCGATGTTATGGAGACTGAATTACTCAACTTAGTGCCGGGCGAAGAAGACTTAGAAACCATTAATACTATTTTTAGGGCTGCCCATTCTATTAAAGGAGGCAGTGCTACCTTTGGGTTTAATTCAATCGCAAACTTCACTCATGTTCTAGAAACATTACTGGATCAAATACGTGAAGGTCAGCGAAATATAAGCAGTGAACATATTAACTTATTACTTAAATCAGTAGATTGTTTAAGAGCCTTGTTGCATTCGCTTAAAGTACAGGAAGAGCCTGATTTAAGCCAAGCTGACTCATTACGAGAGCAGTTTGAAAGATTACTTGGCATGCCTGAAAGTGAAACCGTAGTGGTAGAAGCCAGTGTTGAACAGGTCATTATTAATACTTATCAAATTGATTTTAAACCGCATTTTCATTTGTTTAAAACGGGTAACGAACCGCTGTTTATGATCAGTGAATTAGCTGAACTTGGTGAATTGGAAGTACAAGCGTTTACTGATGTCATACCTGATATTAAAGATTTAACGACCGATGAATGCTTTTTATATTGGCGATTTTTCTTAAACACTGACCGTGACGATCAAGCAATTAGAGAAATTTTTGAGTGGGTTGAGGACGATGCCGATATTAAAATTGAGCTTTGTGGTGGCTTATTTAATGATGGTAAAGCAGCAGAAGCTGCAGTGGTCAACGAACCTGTTATTGAAACACCAAAAGCGGTTATTGAACCCAAAACCAATAAACCAAAAGCACCAACCAGTGCAAAAGCAGCGCCTGAGTCAACTTCCATTCGTGTTGGCATTGATAAGGTCGACTCACTGATTAATATGGTTGGAGAGTTGGTCATTACCCAAGCGATGCTAAATCAGCTTAGCGAACAAGAAATGACGCCTACCACGGTGACCTCGCTTCAAGAGGGGCTTGCGCAATTAGCGCATAACACCCGCGACTTACAAGAAAACGTGATGCGTATTCGCATGTTGCCAATTAACTTTGTGTTCAGTCGTTTTCCGCGTTTAGTACGTGATATTGCCCAAAAGCTTAATAAAGAGGTGGAGTTAAAGCTGATAGGAGAACAAACAGAATTAGATAAAACCGTTATGGAAAAAATATCCGATCCTATGGTGCATTTAGTAAGAAACTCATTGGATCATGGTATTGAAACGGTAGAAAAACGTATTGCAGCAGGAAAAGATCCTGTGGGTAAGGTTACATTAAATGCCTTTCATCAAGGCGGCAATATCGTCATTGAAATTATGGATGATGGCCAAGGTCTTAACACTCAAAAGATCAAAGAAAAAGCGATTACCAATGAAGTGATCGCCGCTGACAGTGAGCTAACAGATGATGAAATTAACGAACTCATTTTTATGCCAGGATTTTCTACCGCTGATGAGGTCAGTGACTTATCTGGCCGTGGTGTGGGTATGGATGTGGTTAAGCGTAATATTCAATCATTAAATGGCTCGGTAGAAGTGACATCTGCTGCTGGAATTGGTTCTACTTTTACTATTCGGCTACCGCTCACTTTAGCTATTTTAGATGGGCAATTAGTCAAAGTAGCCAAGCATACTTACATTATTCCACTGATCTCGATTGTAGAATCGTTGCAAATTGATATTGCAAAAGTAAGCCGTGTTGGTAAAGACCTAGATGTACTCAGATTACGTGATGAATACATTCCTATTTTACGTTTATACGACATTTTTAATCACCAAAATGCCATTGAATCGTTAGATAAAACCTTACTAGTTGTCGTGGAAAACGATAATCAAAAAGTAGGGTTACTTGTCGACGATTTACTTTCACAACAGCAGGTGGTTATAAAAAGCTTAGAGGCTAATTACCATAAAGTGGATGGTGTGTCGGGGGCAACGATTTTAGGTGATGGGCGTGTTTCGTTAATTTTAGATATTAGCGGCTTGATAAAGCTTTCAGGGTTAAAAAAGCCAGGTAGCCAAGCATTGAGTATTGAGCCATCGACCATCTTGGAGGATTCATGTTCTCTGAATCAATAGCATTAAATAGCAATATTGAACTACAGCGCAAAGAGGGCATTAAGCAGTTTCTCACCTTTATTATGGCTGAAGAAGAGTACGGAGTAGATATATTAACGGTGCAAGAAATTCGTAGCTGGGAAGATATAACCGCACTGCCAAATGCCCCTGAGTACGTAAAAGGCGTGATTAATTTACGCGGCACCATTGTGCCAATTATTGATTTACGATTGCGCTTTGGTTTACCCACCATTGAGTATGGACCGTTAACGGTAGTCATTATTGTAAAAGTTGAGTTTGAGCAAGAAAGTAAAGTGATGGGGATCACGGTAGACGCCGTAGCGGATGTTTACAGTATTGCTGAGCAAGACGCTAAAGCAGTGCCGAGTTTAACCCAAACAAATGAAAGTGAATATGTCGCAGGGCTAGTGAATGTGGGTGATAAAATGGTCGCGCTAATTAACCTGCAGGCAACCATGAATATTTAGCGGTAATAGTAACTAAATAAAGCAAATAACTTAAAGGTGGTGATAAGCATGGGATGGTTTAGTAATTCAAAACAGTCTAAATCAAGCAATGATTTGATCATAAATGCATTGCATAAATCATTAGCAATAATTGAATTTGAGCCTAATGGAAGAATCATTACTGCCAATGTTAATTTTCTTCGTGTAATGGGCTACTCACTCGCTGAGATTCAAGGCCAGCACCATTCTTTATTTGTAAGCCCTAGCGAAACGCAAAGTGATGAATATCGTCAATTTTGGCAGCGTTTGAACGCGGGTGAATTTATTTCAGATGAATTTAAGCGTATTGGAAAAAATGGCAAAGAAGTCTGGATCCAAGCAACATACAATCCTGTTATAGACTCGCAAGGGCAAGTACTTAAAGTCGTTAAATTTGCAACAGACATTACTGAGCAAAAGTTAAAAGCGGTTGAAGCTGCAGGCCAAATTACCGCAATCAGTAAGTCACAAGCGGTTATTGAGTTTAATTTAGATGGAACCATTATTGGCGCTAATGATAATTTTTTAAAAACATTTGGTTATCAGGCAAATGAAATACAAGGGCAGCATCATAGATTGTTTGTTACTTCTGAATATGCAAACAGCCAAGAATATCAAGCGTTTTGGGATAAACTTGGGCGTGGCGAGTATGACAGTGGTGAGTATTTAAGAATAGGTAAACAAGGCGAGGAAATTTGGATATATGCCTCTTATAATCCTATTTACGATATGAATGGTAAGCCATTTAAAGTGATTAAGTACGCCACCGATATCACAGCGCAAAAAGAGCTAGAAAAAACCTCTAAAAAAGCGGCCGACTTGGCTAACGCATTAAAAGTATGCCAAGCAAGTGTGATGATTGCTGATAAAAATTTAAACATTATTTTTGTGAATGACTGCATCAAGAAAATGTTTAAAGCACGTGAAAAAGAGTTGCAAACTGTTTTACCTAGTTTTTCAGTCGCTGGGTTAATGGATATCCGTGTTGATGAGTTTCATCAGGAACTAGCTAATCAGCAAGAGCGACTAAAAAACTTAGATGCTCCTTATAAAACTACGTTGAATTTAGCTGGTCTTATTTTTGACATCATTGCTTCTCCTTGGACTAATCAAGATGGCAAGTGCTTAGGTACTATTGTTGAATGGCAAGATATTACTGATGAGGTGTCTAAAGCGGATGCTGAACGTGCTAGAGCACAAGAAAACTTACGTGTTCGCCAAGCATTAGATACCGTGGCAACCAATACCATGATTGCTGATGCCTCGAATGTCATTGTGTATATGAATAGCGCAGTGAGAAATATGATGAGTGTTGCGCAAAATGATATACGCACTGACTTACCTAACTTTGATAGCAAAAACTTACTTAATCAAAGTATTGATATATTTCATAAAAATCCAGCCCATCAGCAAAATATGTTGGCTAAGTTAACGGATACTTACAGTACAGAAATTAAAGTGGGCGGCAGAACCTTTGGTTTAGTGGCAAACCCTATAATCACCACAGACAATGAGCGTATTGGGACGGTAGTTGAGTGGGAAGACAGAACCGCAGAAGTTGCTATTGAAAAAGAAATTGCTCAATTAGTCGGCGCAGCAAGCAAAGGTGATTTAAATGCACGAGTAGCTGAGCAAGGTAAAGATGGCTTTTTCTTACGTTTAGCTCAGGGTCTTAATAGTTTAGTTAAAGTGGTTGACGATGCGGTAACTGATACTGGCAATATGCTCGATGCCATGGCCACTGGTGATTTATCTAAACGGATTGAAAAAGAATACCAAGGCTCGTTTGAAAAACTGAAAACAGATGCAAATGCGACAGCAGATAAACTAACTGAGGTTATTAACCGAATTAATACATCAGCCACTTTGGTGGCCAGTGGAGCTGAAGAAATTTCACAAGGCAATGCTGATTTAAGCCAGCGCACAGAAGAGCAAGCGTCATCGTTAGAGGAAACAGCCTCTAGCATGGAAGAAATGACCAGTACGGTTCGCCAAAACGCCGATAATGCTAAAGTGGCAAATGACTTAGCTGAAGAAACCTGTGATAAGGCGATTCAGGGTGGAGAAGTGGTTAATAAAGCGGTAACCAGCATGTCTGCGATTAATGAATCGAGTAAGAAAATTGCCGACATCATTGGAGTGATAGACGAAATAGCATTCCAAACCAATTTGCTTGCACTTAATGCTGCCGTAGAGGCTGCTAGAGCCGGTGAGCAAGGCCGAGGTTTTGCGGTTGTTGCAGGTGAAGTACGTAACTTAGCGCAGCGCTCGGCAGGGGCAGCGAAAGAAATTAAAGAGCTAATTAGAGACAGTGTTGGCAAAGTTGCTGACGGTAGCGCGCTTGTGAATGAGTCAGGTGTGACGTTACAAGAGATTGTGGTATCGGTGAAACGCGTAACACAAATGATAGCCGATATTACCCAAGCCTCTGAAGAGCAAAGTGCAGGTATTGAGCAAGTAAATAAAGCTGTATCGCAAATGGATGAAATGACCCAGCAAAATGCGGCATTAGTTGAACAAGCATCGGCTGCAGGTGAATCAATGGCGGAACAAGCCAATGAAATGCGCCGTTTACTGCACTTTTTCTCATTAGGCCAGCAAGATATGGCAGTGGTATCGCCTGTTATTCGCACACCTGAAATATCTCATCAGCAACAAAATAGCTTCGTTAGTAATAAAAGCAAAGGTGAAAATTTTGTAGACTCGGCTGAAGAGTGGGAGGAGTTTTAAACTCACTTTAGTTAGGTTCACCTGCAATGTATGCGTGAACCTCGCTTTATTTTTAAATGAGAGCAAATAATGAAAGAGTTTTTATTAACGGATAGTGATTTTAAGGAAGTGGCTCATTTAGTTTATAACGCCTGCGGTATTGTACTAGGAGAGCATAAGCGAGAGATGGTCTACTCACGCTTGGCAAGACGAATTCGTGAGCGAAAATTAACAAACTTTTCAAGCTACCTCGATTACTTAAAAAATCATAAAGATCAGGAGTTTGATGCATTTATCAATGCCATTACCACTAATCTAACCTCTTTTTTTCGTGAAATGCATCACTTTGAGTTTATAAAAGATCAGTTAATACCAACCCTGTTAAAGACAAATAAACAGACTAAGCGCGTTCGAATTTGGTCTGCAGGCTGCTCTACCGGTGAAGAGCCCTATAGTTTAGCAATGACGCTGCAAGGCGCTTTTCCAAGTGATTGGGATGTGAAGATATTAGCCACTGATCTTGACTCTAATGTACTGGCGAAGGCGCAAAGTGGTATTTATACCGCAGCGAACGTAAATGGTCTTGATGATGCTTTACTAAAACGCTGGTTTTTAACCAGTAAAGATGGGCAAAGTTATAAGGTTAAACCTAAGCTGCAGCAATGTATTTCATTTAAGCGTTTAAACTTATTACAAGACTGGCCAATGAAAGGGCCGTTTGACCTAATTTTGTGCCGAAATGTAGTGATTTACTTTGATAAAGAGACAAAGGATCAGCTTTTTAACCGTTATGCCGATATTCTTAATGACCAAGGTTATTTATTTTTAGGGCATTCAGAAACCATGGGTAAAGAGCATGTTTTATTTAAAAACTTAGGGAAAACCATGTATCAAAAAGTAGCCCATGCACACGCAATTTAAGCCAGTATTAGCGGGTTTTGAGCATATTAAACGCTATTGGGACGCCTCGCGAGATCGTGTGGTCGCTAAGGTATTACCAGGTGAGTTTTATGTTTCTAAAAATGATGAGCTAATCACCACCGTCCTAGGATCGTGTATTGCTGCCTGTGTTTACGACGATAAGCTAGGCATAGGCGGGATTAACCACTTTATGCTACCAATTCAAAAAGGTGAGCGAATTGAGCAAGCGCATAGTTTAAGTTGTCGTTACGGTAATTGGGCTATGGAATATTTAATTAATGAAGTGCTTAAAAATGGCGCATCCCGGGCAAACTTAAAAGTAAAACTGTTTGGGGGAGGCAAAATAATTAGCGCCATGACAGATATTGGTATTGGCAATATCAGTTTTGCCAATGCATATATAGCAGAAGAAGCGCTAAATTTAGTGGCGCATGATATGGGCGGGCCTTGGCCACGAAAAATATTTTTTAATCCTCATAATGGAAAAGTACAAGTTAAAAAGCTACGTAACTTACACAATAATACGATTGAAAAACGTGAAGTGCGTTACTTACATAATCTTGAGCAACAAACAAAAGCCACTGATATAGAGCTGTTTTAAGGATGGCTATGATTAAAGTATTAATAATTGATGACTCGGCACTGATCAGACAATTGCTAACAGAGATACTGCAACAGGCAAAAGATATTGTGGTAGTAGGGGGTGCACAAGACCCATACGAAGCCCGAGAGATGATCAAAAAATATAATCCGGATGTACTAACGTTGGATGTTGAAATGCCAAAAATGGACGGCATTAGTTTTTTAAAAAACCTGATGCGCTTACGTCCTATGCCGGTTGTGATGATTTCTACACTCACACAAAAAGGTTCACCCATTACGCTTGAAGCGCTTGAGATTGGTGCAGTTGACTTTATTGCTAAGCCAACAGTTAATGTTAAGGAGCAAATGAGTCAATATGCTGATATTGTTCAGCAAAAAGTCAGAGTGGCAGCCAGTGCACGGGTTCGAGGCTATAAAAAAAATAGTGCTGTAGCAGAACCCATCCCCACTAATGCCGAATTTTTAGTAAATAAAGTGATTGCGATTGGTGCGTCAACCGGAGGCACGGAGGCGATAAAAGAAGTACTTATACGCATGCCAAAAAACTGCCCACCCATTGTAATAACGCAGCATATTCCTCCTGTATTTAGTACCTCATTTGCAGAGCGAATGCAGCGCACCTGTACCATTAACGTAAAAGAGGCACAACAAGGCGATAAGCTGGTAGCAGGATGCGCTTATATAGCTCCTGGCGGGCTACATTTACGCATTAGCAAACAAGGTAGTGCATTATATTGTCAGCTTGATGATGGTGAACCTGTAAATAGGCATAAGCCCGCAGTAGATGTACTGTTTAACTCATTACTTGAAATTGGTGCTAAGTATATTGTTGCCACACTATTAACCGGTATGGGAAGTGATGGCGCGAAAGGTTTACTGGCGTTAAAACAACAAGGGGCTTATACATTGGCACAAGATGAGTTTTCGTCTGTGGTATGGGGAATGCCCAAGGCTGCTATTGATCTCGGGGCTGCAAATGAGGTCGTACCGCTGGATAAAATGACCCAGCGGTTATTAAATCAAGTGATTAAAAAATAGAATTTAATTGATCACCCAAGGCTGTGAAAACCAATAATAACTGCCTGCTTTTTTTATTGATGGGGCGGTGCAGTTAAAGCGAGAGCGTCCTTTATTAAGCTGCTTTGGCGAGGTCACCTCAACCGTATTATCGTTTAACCAATTTAAATTAGCTTGTCCAATGCTTGATACATAACAGGCAAATTGGCTTTTATGAAAGTCATCAGTCTCTAGATTTATAGTTAACGACGGTGGATTTTGTGTGGTTACACTATCTTTATAGGTTAGTTTATTAATAGTAAAAGCAGTTGAATTGAGCTTGGTAATTAACGTATCTAATTTGCTATAAAAACCAGATGCGGGAAAACGTGGTAAACGGCTAAAATTAGAATGTTGATTAACTGCACCAGAGTGCTGACCAATGCCAATAAAGCCTAGTTCAGTAACGAGAGCTTGTAGCTGATTGTTAAACTCTCCGTATGGATAGGCAAGGTATTTATAATCGTGGCCTATTTCTTCTTTAATACGCTGCTGTGAACTAAGAATGTCGTTTTTAGTGCGTTCACGCCATTGGCTTTGTGTTTCATTTTCGCGCTTTTTATGCAGATAGTTATGCTCGGCACTATGGTTGGCAATAAGGGCGCCTTTTTTTGCCAGCTCTCTGAGCTTATCCCATCCCATCACATAACCCGCTTGTTCATCAATGAGTTTTGGGTTTACAAAAATAGTGTACGGATAGCCAAATTTCTCAAGAATAGGCGCAGCTTGTTCGTAGTTATTGTTGTATCCATCATCAAAAGTAATCGCGAGCGTTTTATCGTCTAAAGCCTTACCTTGTTTTAATGCGCTAATCAGCTCATTTAGTGGAATAACGTTAAAGTTATGCTCTTTTAAATAATTTAAGTGTTTAGTAAAAGTGTTGGCGCTTACACTGGTCACCGCGGGAAGGGTTTCACTGACGTGATGATACTGTAGAATAACAGCTGCTTGCGCACGTAAAGAACCACAAATCAGGAACAATAATACTAAATGAAACAATTTCTTATACATAATAAAGCACACCATAAAAGCTTGTTGTTGTTAGCCGGTCCAATGATATTATCAAATATTACTGTGCCGTTGTTAGGAATTGTTGATACGGCAGTGATTGGTCACCTGGGGAGTGCGCATTATTTAGCGGGAATTGCCTTAGGTTCTACCGTGATCTCCATTTTATTTTGGCTTGCTGGTTTTTTAAGAATGAGCACCACTGGGCTGGTGGCACAGGCTTACGGTAAAAATGATTTAACTCAGCTTGCAGCTTTACTTAAGCGCAGTTTGTTATTGGCCAGCAGCGTAGCTTTAATTCTGATTTTATTATCCCCCCTTATAAAACATGCCATTGCGTATTTATCTGCTGCCAATAGTGATGTGCTCAATGAGGCCTATCGGTATTTTAGTATTCGTATTTTTAGCGCCCCAGCAGCGCTATGTAACTTAGTATTATTAGGCTGGATGCTCGGCGTTCATTATGGGCGAGGGCCATTTTATTTATTGTTAGTCACTAATATTACCAATATTGTACTCGACATTTATTTTGTAGTTTATCTTGATTGGGCGGTTGCAGGGGCGGCTTGGGCATCATTAATAGCGGATTACACGGCTTTAATTTTTGCTTTGCTGTTAGTGGTTCAGCTAGCTAAAAAACAGGGCATAAGTTTAGCGGTTGCAAATTGGTTTAGCATAGAAAAAATGGCAGGATTATTAAGTTTAAATCGCGATATTTTTATTCGCTCTTTAGTATTGCAGTTATGTTTTAGCTTTATGACCTTTTATGCTGCACGTATAGGTGAAACTACATTGGCAGCCAATGCGGTACTACTCAACTTTTTAATGTTGGTCAGCTTTGCGCTTGATGGAATTGCTTATGCGAGCGAGGCAAAAGTAGGCCAAGCGAAAGGTCAACAAAGTGTTGAAAAGATAAGGCTATGGGTAAAAATAAGCGTATTTTGGGGCATGTTGTTTGGCATTTTGTATAGTGTATTTTTTATATTATTTGGCAGCTCTATTATAAAGCTGTTGACTAATGTACCTGAGGTTATTGAAGAAGCTACTCATTACTTACCGTGGGTAATTGTGCTGCCAATTTTAGCGATGAGTTGTTTTTTGTTTGATGGTATATTCGTTGGTTTAACACGTGCTAAAGCAATGCGAAATAGTATGCTGTTATCGGCGACAATAGGTTTTTTTGGGGTGTTTTGGCTATTTAAGGAATGGCAAAATAATGGCTTATGGTTGGCAATGAGTTGCTTTATGCTAATGCGGGGTGTAACACTTATAATTAAATATCAGCAGCTAAAAAATAATAATCAATTACTTGATTAAACCGTTATTTCCACAGATCGGGGTCGTTATTTTTGGCAGGGATGTTTTTCAATACTTGCGAAAAACGATTGGCAAAAATACCCGCGTAGCCCCAGAATGCAAAAAACAATGCCGGCGCTAAAATTACTATACCAATGACTTGTAAACTATAATGACTGTAATAACCCAAAGTGATAAATATCACGGCCAGCACAAACAGTGCTAGGCCGCGAAAAAAGCGCTTTAGACTCAACTTAGGGTCGCTCCCTAAGCGGTAAATGAGTGGCTTTAGCATAGTGGATTAATACTTAGTAATAAGAGTGCTCGCCAGCTTCGTGATCGGTTATGTCAGCCACACCGGTGATCTCATCAAACTTAGCAATCATTTCTTTTTCAATGCCTTCTTTTAGTGTGACATCAATCATAGAGCAACCATTACAACCACCACCAAATTGAAGCACAGCAATACCAGCAGCGGTGATCTCTACTAAGCTTACTTGGCCGCCATGATTTGCAAGTTGTGGGTTAACTTCTGTTTCTAACATGTGTTGAACGCGTTCATTTAGGCTTGCGTCTTCACCTAGCTTACGTGCTTTAGCATTAGGCGCTTTTAGAGTTAGCTGCGTGCCCATTTTGTCAGTAACAAAATCAATTTCAGCTTCGGCTAAAAAAGGCGCGCTTTCGGCATCAACAACAGCGTCAAAACCGTTAAAGTTTAGGCGAATATCGCTCTCTTCTACCGCGTCTTCTGGACAATAAGAAACACCACATTCAGCTTGTGATGTACCAGGATTAACAACAAACACACGAATATTCGTTTGTTGAGATTGATCTGCTAATAGCTTAGCAAAATGCGCTTGCGCTGTTTCGGAAATTGAAATCATAAAACCGTCTATACTTGACTAAATTACTCGGATACTGCATATCATACTCCGCTCATCGTGTTGCGGCTAGTGTTGAACGTAAAAAGTTGGCATCTATTTTAAGCAATGGTAGCGTGCAATTAACAAACATTTTTAGAGTGATTTATATGCGGTTTATATTAACAGTAGTGGTGATACTAGCCAGTTTTTCAAGTGTGGCAAAGCCCCTGTCGTATTATTTTGAGCAACAGGTTGAATTTGATCCCAGCATTCCAACACCTGAAAAAGTACTTGGTTATCAAGTGGGTGAATGGCATGTAAGGCATGATCAGCTTGTACGCTATATGGAAATTTTGGCTCAAAAAAGCGATCGAGTTAATTTTGAAGTAATAGGTCGTACCCACGAGCAGCGCCCACTAGTTATGCTCACTATTACCGCAGCTAACAAACTAAAAAATATAAAACAAACTCGCCAAGCACACTTAGCTCGCCTAAATAACTCAAACAATAAATTAGCAGAGCAGCCAAGCGTTGTGTGGATGGGTTATAGCGTTCATGGTAACGAATCGTCAGGGAGTAATGCTGCCTTGCTAGTGGCTTATTATTTAGCAGCCGCGCAAGGTGATGAAATAAATGAGCTACTTAACAACACGGTGATTTTACTCGACCCGTCGCTTAACCCAGACGGCTTAGCACGTTTTGCTAATTGGGCTAATAGTAATCGTGGAATGAACTTATCGTCAGATCCGCAAACGCGTGAGCATGTAGAGAACTGGCCAAGTAGCCGTACCAATCATTACTGGTTTGATTTAAATCGTGATTGGCTTTTACTGCAGCACCCTGAGTCGCGAGCGCGTATAGCCAAGTTTCATTATTGGAAACCTAATATTTTAACTGACTTTCATGAAATGGGACCAAACAGTAGCTACTTTTTTCAACCAGGGATCCCAAGTCGTAAACACCCCATTACCCCTGAAGAAAATGTTAGCTTAACAAAAGCAATTGCAAATTATCATGCAAAAACTTTAGATGAAAACAACGCACTGTATTTTACAGAAGAAAGCTTTGATGACTTTTATTATGGCAAAGGTTCAACTTACCCTGATGTAAATGGTGGTGTCGGTATTTTATTTGAACAAGCAAGTTCTCGTGGCCATATTCAAGAAACGATCAATGGCCCGCTAACTTTTGCGTTTACGATTAAAAACCAACTTTTAACGAGCTTATCAACGTTTAAAGCGGCGATTGATAACCGCCAAGCTTTACTTGAGTATCAGGCTAACTTTTATAACAAAGCGGTTGAGCTTGCCAAAGATGAAGACTATCAAGGTTATATTGTTCAAGGTGGGGAAGACAAAACACGTACTAACGATTTTTTAAGCATACTTAAACAGCACCAAATTAATGCTTATCCAGTTAAAGAGGGACTAAAAGCTGAAGGTAAAAACTTTACCGCTAATAGCTATTTTGTGCCGCTTGCGCAACCACAATACCGATTAGTTAAAGCTATTTTTAGTGAACAGCAAAACTTTGCCGATAACACTTTTTACGATGTATCAGGTTGGACATTAGCGCATGCGTTTAATTTACCATTTGCTAAAGTAAACAGCCGCTGGGGATTAGAGGTTGATACTACGGCTTGGCAAAAAGCAAAACAGCCTGTTTTAACGCCGCTAACTAAAAACTATGCCTACGGATTTGCTTGGGACGACATGCTTGCCCCAAAAATGCTCAATAGTCTGTTACAGCAAGGTATTAAAGCACGTGTTGCATTAAAACCATTAACCGCAACATTAACGAGTAATGAGATAAATTTTGATGCTGGCAGTATTATTATCCCTGCAGGACTGCAAACAGAGACTGATTGGGTGGCAAAGCTAAATCAAGCACAAAGCCAATTTGATATTGAAATTAAGCCAATTACCACAGGCTTAACCAGTAAAGGTGCCGACTTAGGCTCGCGCTCTATGGCGGTTGTTTCTGCGCCTAAGGTGTTATTAGTTGGCGGTAAAGGGGTTAGCCAATATGAAGCAGGTGAAGTGTGGTATTACCTAGATCGCTTTGTAGGCGTAGCGCCAACCATTGTTGAAATGAATCGTTTAGCGTCTTTAGATCTCAGTAATTACAGCCATATTGTTTTGGCGCATGGCGATTATTCGACGTTATCTGATACCGACAAAGTGGCAATTAAAAGCTGGGTGAGAAAAGGCGGCGTTATTTGGGGTCATAAAGGCGGGGCAAAGTTCTTAGCTGATCAGCAGTTATTAAAAGCAAACTACTTATCACGTAAAGATGTTGCAAGCGCATTTGATACTCAAGGTTTAAAATATGCAGACAAAGACCATCTAGCGGGTCGCCAGCGTATTGCAGGCGCTATATTTAATACTGATGTAGATACAACGCACCCACTGACGTTTTCATTTAAGCGTGACACACTGCCAGTATTTAAAAACAGTACCTGGTTACTTGAAGCCTCTCAAGCGCCGTTTGTAAATATACTCACCTATACACAACAGCCGTTACTTGCTGGTTTTACTGATGCAGTTAATGTAGAGCAAGTGGCCGGCGGTGCTGCGCTAATGGCTCACTCTTATGGTCGAGGTAGTGTGATTGCGATGACAGACAACCCTGTATTTAGAGGTTACTGGTATGGCACCAGCCGATTATTAAGTAACGCTTTATTTTTCGGTCATACCTTTCGTGTCAGTGGTAACTAAATCTAAAGTGGCGTTAAACAGGTCGTAAATGCCCAGACTTGTTTAGCGCCCGCTTCTTTTAGCGACAAGGTGGCTGCATTGAGTGTTGCACCTGTGGTCATAATATCATCAATAATGACCACCGTTTTACCCTCTAAATTGGCAGTACATGAAAAAGCCTGCTGTAAATTTTTTATCCGCTTTGTTTTGCTCAGTTGTGACTGTGCCGAGGTGTTTTTATTGCGTATTAAAACATTATTCAAGACCTTAAAGGATGACAAACAAGGCTGCCATACTTGGGTAACCTGATTAAATCCTCGACTAAAAAAACGCGACTTGTGCAAAGGTAAAATAATAAATACAGCAGCAGCTAAATGCTGTTTATTAGTAAAAATAGTAAGTTGTTTTTTGATGACTTGCTGCAGTGCTTTTTTGTAATGAATTTGATTATTAAATTTGAGTTGTTTTAGCCATAAATCAAAAGGGGGTTGATAAAAAGCACAGGCAAATAGTTTCTCAAAGCTGCAGTTAGGAAACATTTCTACAATATCTGGGCGGTAAAATAAATTGTCATACTCAGCCAAATCTAGCAAAGGCAGGTCATCTAAACAAAACTGACATAGTCCCATTGAGCTGTGTATCTGATTCTGACACAACACGCAATACGAGGGAAACAGCCAATCAGTTAGGCTAAGTTTCATTCGCTGATTCTCCTCATTACAAACTCCCCCTAAAACGCTATCATAGATTTAAGTTTGGTTAAGGTTAGGCAAATATGCAAAATGAATGTGTGTTGTTGCATGGTTGGGGAATGAACCAAGGCGTGTGGCAGTTAATAAAACCAGAATTAGAATTTTTATATTCTGATAAAGTACGTTGTTTAGACTTACCTGGTTACGGTGGTCATGATGTCTCTTTGGATCCGTATACTTTGCATGATGCAGCTCAGTTGGTGAGTCAGCAATTAAAACCAAAATCTGTTTTGATGGGATGGTCTTTAGGCGGTTTGTTTGCCATTTATATTGCCAAACATTGGCCAGAAAAAGTGTCAAAAGTTATTTTAGTTGCCTCCACTCCTTTTTTTGTAGAGCAATTGCCCTGGGAAGGTATTAAACCTAAAGTGCTCACACAGTTTAAAGAACAGCTATTGCAAGAGCGTTCAAAAACGATAGAGCGCTTTTTGGCGATTCAAGCGATGGGCAGTGAGTCGGCGCGAGATGATGTAAAACAGCTAAAACAACTATTGAGTCAGTCACCGCCGCCGAGTAATCAAGCATTAAGTGCGGGGTTAGATATACTGCAAAGTGAAGACTTACGTGAATTATTTTCTCACTGTCCCGTCGCGATTAGTGGAATTTTTGGGCGTTTAGACTCTCTCGTTCCTTATCGAGCAATTGAAAAAATGGTCGCACTTAATTCTGACTTTGAGTACGAAGTGTTAGACAAAGCATCCCATGCGCCATTTATTTCTCATAAAAACGAATTTTTATCTGCCGTTAAATCAATGCTTTGAAGCAAAGCCATGAATACAGCGGTTTAAAGCTTTATTTTGCGTGATTTTTGAGCGATAATTAAACAATATTTATTTGGTGGAGGTTTATTATTATGCCGATTGGATCTGTATTTAATAGCGGTGTTGAAGGGTTTAATAGAGCCAGCCAAGGTATTGAAAAGGCCAGCGCTGAGATTAACCGTGCCAGCATAGAGCAGCAAGATGATTCTCAATTAGCGCAGCAACGTCAATTAACGGCTGCTCGCCCTGAAGAAGCCGTAACCGCGCCGGTATCTCAACCTGCACGAATTGATGATGCATTAGTAAACTTAAAAGTTGAAGAGTTTAATGCCAAGGCTAACACGCAATCAATTCAAACTGCAGATGATGTACTAGGCACTTTAGTTGATATTAAAGTGTAATTCCTCATGAATATCGTCACGCCGTTTCCGTCTATCAATATAAACACTGCAAATGTTTATACGGAGACTGCTCGGCGTGACAATCAGTTACGTGAAGTCATTCCCCCAGCCGCTGCAAACACCGCCAGTAGTACTGAAAACAAAGCTCAAAGTGATGCAGAAAAAGCCAAACTACCTGGTAACAGCGATAGTTCAACTTATACTGCAAGCGGCAAAATTGCAGACAACAAAACTATTGAACAACGCGAAGACAATGCTGATAGTGATCAAGATGATGCCGAGCAAGAAAAACAGCAAGCTGCCGAAGAAGTTAGTGAGCAAGAAGAGCTTCAACTTGAGCAAGAACAGCAACAAATTAAAGAGCTAAAAGCTCGCGATACCGAAGTGCGAACCCACGAGCAAGCGCATGCCGCTGTTGGTGGACAATATGCCGGTTCACCCAGTTACGAATACCAAAGAGGCCCCGATGGCACTAATTATGCCGTAGGTGGTGAAGTACCGATTGATGTTGGGATTATCAATGGCGATCCGCAAGCAACCATCGATAAAATGCAAACGGTACGTGCTGCTGCACTAGCACCAGCAGAACCCTCAGGTGCCGACAGAGCGATTGCGGCAGACGCCACACAGAAAATGGCTGCCGCACAAGCTGAGTTAGCTTCAGCTGATGACGAAGACAGCAGCGAAGATAAAAGTAGAGTCAGTGCGTCGTTTTCTAATAGTGAAAGTTCAGAAGTAAAAACCGCTAAAAGCGAAGAACAATCGCGTGATATTGAAGTTGAAGCGCGTGCAGGACGCATTGCTAGCTTTTATCAACTGGCGACATCACCCGCGATTCAGAGCGAATTTTCAGCGCAAATTTAGCTTATTTAAAATGCATAAAAAAAACCGCCTAGGCGGTTTTTTTATTTTTAAATATATCGTTTAAATTACTTTTTCACTTTTGCGTTAGCAAAGGCGTCAGCAAAGGCATTCCCCATCATCGCATTGCCTGTATCGCGTTTAGGCTTAGGCGCTCGTGCTTGGTTGGTATTATTGCTGCGAGGCTTTTGCTGTGCCGCAGCAGCTGCTTTATTGCTGGTGTCTATGTCGTCATCTAGGCGCATAGTAAAACTAATGCGTTTACGGGCAGCATCGACTTCAACCACTTTTACTTTAACAATGTCACCTGCTTTAACCACTTCGCGTGGGTCTGAAATAAACTTGTTAGTAATAGCTGAAATATGCACGAGTCCATCTTGATGAACACCCACATCAACAAATGCACCAAAATTAGCAACGTTAGAAACCACACCTTCTAAAATCATACCAGGCTTAAGGTCACTAATTTTTTCAACACCGGCTTTAAACTCCGCGGTTTTGAATTCAGGACGTGGATCGCGACCTGGTTTATCAAGCTCGCTAATGATGTCAGTCACGGTTGGTAAGCCAAATCTATCGTCAATATAGTCGTTTGCAGCGAGTTTACTTAAAAATTCACTGTTACCAATTAAGTTATTTACGTCTACCTGATTATGTTCACAAATACGCTTAACGATTGGGTATGCTTCAGGGTGAACTGATGAGTTATCTAGCGGATCGCTGCCATTATTAATTCGTAAAAACCCGGCCGCTTGTTCGAATGCTTTTGGCCCTAAGCGTTCTACTTTTTTCAACTGACTACGTTTTGTAAATGACCCATTCGTGTCACGGTAGTTTACAATGTTTTGAGCCAACGTTTTGTTTAAGCCAGAAACACGTGCAAGCAAAGGCACTGAGGCCATATTTAAATCAACCCCCACACTGTTTACACAGTCTTCTACTACAGAAATTAGGCTTTGCCCAAGTTGGCTTTGTGATACATCGTGTTGATATTGGCCTACACCGATAGACTTAGGCTCTATTTTAACTAGTTCAGCTAATGGATCTTGTAGGCGACGTGCAATAGATACTGCACCGCGTAAAGATACATCTAAATCTGGGAACTCATTAGCGGCAAATTCAGACGCAGAATACACCGAAGCGCCGGCTTCACTGACCATAATTTTATTCAGTTTAAGCTCGGCATTGGCTTTGATAAGTTCGCCAACCAGTTTATCTGATTCGCGAGAAGCAGTGCCGTTACCAATCGCAATAAGCTCAACTTTATGTTGGCGACATAATTGCTCGAGCGTACGCAGTGATTTATCCCAATGATTTTGCGGTGCATGTGGGAAGATTGTTTGTGTAGCGAGCAGTTTTCCTGTGCTATCGACTACCGCAATTTTACAACCAGTACGCAAGCCAGGATCTAAACCAAGTGTCGTGCGAGGGCCTGCAGGCGCTGCCATTAATAAATCTTTTAAATTTTTAGCAAATACGTCAATGGCACCGGTTTCGGCTTTTTCACGCATTGCGGCTAAAAACTCGTTTTCTAAGTGTAGCCCAAGCTTAATTTTCCATGCCCACTGCACCACAGTTAATAACCATGCACTAGCAGGTTTGTTTTTAATATCTAGGCGGTAATGATCACTGATCATTTGGGCACATAACTGGGCTGGATTTTCAGCACTTGGCTCAGGATTAATCGTTAACTGTAAAATGCCTTCATTACGTGCTCTTAGCATGGCTAACGCACGGTGCGAGGGCACTTTTTTTAACGGCTCTTGATGCTCAAAGTAGTCTCTGTATTTAGCACCTGCTTGTTCTTGCCCATCAATTAACTTACTCTCAATCGCCCCATTTTGACTAATATGGCTTCTAAACTTAGCGAGTAATTTAGCGTCTTCAGCAAAACGCTCCATTAGAATAAATTTGGCACCATCAAGGGCTGCTTTTGTATCAATAATGGCTTTATCGGCATTAATATAGTGAGCGGCTTCAGCTTCTGGGTCGAGCATTGGGTCGTTAAATAACGCATTAGCAAGAGGTTCTAAACCGGCCTCAATAGCGATTTGACCTTTAGTGCGACGCTTTGCCTTATAAGGCAAGTATAAATCTTCAAGCTCGGTTTTACTTTGCGCTGCTTTTATATCAGCTGCTAATTCCCCGGTAAGCTTATTTTGAGATTCTATCGTCGATAGAATAAAGCCACGACGTTCTTCAAGTTCACGTAAATAAGACAAACGTTGTTCTAGAAGGCGTAGTTGGGTGTCATCTAATCCACCGGTCACTTCTTTTCTGTAACGGGCAATAAAGGGGACGGTTGCGCCTTCATCAAGTAACTTTGTTGCTGCAACCACTTGTTGCTGCTGTGCATTTAGCTCAGTTGCTAAACGTGCAGAGATATCGCTCATGCAAAAACCTTTTAATACAAAAAATAAGACCAGCTAAGAAGTTAACTGATGCGTCAATGTCTTGAATAATATCACAGGGGAGGGTAATAAAAAGCTCTTAAAGCAAGCTATTTTACTTGCTTTAAGATGCCATTACTGGGGTTGGAACTATACTAATAAAAAGCTGATTTAGTGAGGGTGCTCTATACTTTCGAGTACTTCACTAAATGTGTGCGCTATTGGACTAATATGAACAGGAATTTGCAGCTTACGTGCTATATCGCGTGCTGAAATTAAACCACTTATTTCATTATTAGCCGCAGTGACTAATAAAAACATAGCGCCATGATGTTCCATAGTTTGCAGTGCATCACCAATGCATGAGTAGCTTAAGCTTTTCATACTTACACCCATTAAATTACTTAGCGGTGTCATTAAATAGCGCAAGCTAATTTCACTACGAGGCAAGCCTAAACGCTGTGCTAAAATCATGATTTTTGAGCTTTGTAAATCAGCACTCGCCACTATACCTACTAGCTTTTGCTGCTCATCAGTTACCAAAATAAAATCAGAGCGTTGAGTCGTTAACTGTTTTGACGCTTGTTCAATTGTTGTATCAAACGATGCACGCATCGGGCTTGTATCAGTAAAACTAGTCACCACTTGTGTAGCAGGTGAAGTTAAATCAATGACAGTTTCATTAGTAAATGTATTCGCAATAGTGCCATGCGAAATATCTTGGGTACGGAGTTCTTTGAAGTTAGACATAATATCCACCTAATTAGTTATAAAATTTAATAATGTTTAAAAGCAAGTTATTAAACTAAATAATGGGTGGCGCTCGCGGGTGTGCATGGCTGTAGGGTGTGACTAAAAGGCTGCTTTCATAATGAAAGTAAAACGCTAAAGGAAGTGGTTGAATTTCTCTAAGCGCAATAACACCGACATGAGAATCTATATCGGTGTCGAGGTTTGCTTGGTCAGGAGAGTCGCAAACAATAAATTCTGCAGGTGTAAAACCAGCATCAATTTGCGTATTTTTGGGTGTTGCATGCAATGTCAAACTTACACTCATAAAGAGTGTAAACAATAGGGCATGTTGTAATATGCGCGCTGTAATGTTTGACATAGTGACGACCTTAATTAACTACTCTCAAATTAATACATCATAACTTGAGTTACTTTAGTTATAGCTTACTCAGATAATATAAACAATAAAAAGTTAATATGATCTGAATCAAAACTAAGCCGTTTTATTTTTGGTAGGAAATATTATTTACATACCATTGCTTAGCACCTTGAGGGGTCATGACCTCAAAATCATCGTCTACTTGTTTTTTTAATAGTGCTCGCGCCATCGGTGAGTCAATAGAAATGTAATCGTTACGATCATAAATTTCATCGGGACCGACAATTCTAAACTTTTTACACTCCCCAGCCTCGTTTTCTATTTCAACCCAAGCACCAAAAAAAACTTTGCCGTCTTGCACGGGTGAGTAATCAACAATTTTTAAATCGGGGATGCGCTTACGTAGATAGCGCACTCGGCGGTCTATTTGGCGTAATAGACGCTTGTTATACTGATAGTCTGCATTTTCAGAGCGATCACCAAGGCTTGCAGCCCAACTCACAATTTTAGTGACTTCTGGGCGTTTTACATTCCAAAGATGGTCATGTTCTTGCTGAAGTTGTAAATAACCTTCGCGAGTAATTAAGTTTGTTTTCACGCCGTGTTCTTGTTTAATTTTCATGTGTGGCACGGTATTAAAATAAAGGCAGCTTGTCGAGATAAAATAGCCACCAATGGGTTTGAAATGTTCAGTAACAATCTAAGCACTTAATTAGTTTTTTATTATTAAGTTTTTCATTTATATTAACTATTAATAAATTATAAAAATAAGCAACAGATTATGGGACAAGAGACAGTAAAAGTATTAGTGGTTGATGACGATAAACGTTTGCGCAGTTTGCTTGAGCGCTATTTAGTAGAGCAAGGATTTATTGTTAGAACAGCCGCCGATTCACAGCAAATGGATAGGCTTATTGAGCGTGAAAACTTTCACTTAATGGTGCTTGATTTAATGCTGCCCGGAGAAGACGGGCTCTCTATTTGCAGACGGTTACGTCAAAAAGAAAACCAAATCCCAATTGTGATGTTGACCGCTAAAGGTGATGAAGTAGACCGCATTATTGGTTTGGAGCTCGGTGCTGACGATTATATTCCTAAACCGTTTAATCCACGTGAGTTACTTGCCCGCATAAAAGCAATTTTACGTCGCCAATCAAAAGAAGTGCCAGGGGCGCCCTCAGCAGAAGAGAATTTAATCAAGTTTGGTAAATTTACCTTAAATTTAGCCACACGAGAAATGAGCGAAGGGGATAATACCGTATCACTCACAAGTGGTGAATTTGCCGTATTAAAAGCGTTGGTATCTCATCCTCGAGAGCCGTTAAGTCGTGATAAATTAATGAACTTGGCAAGAGGTCGTGATTACAGTGCGCTAGAGCGTAGTATTGATGTGCAAGTGTCACGCCTTCGCCGTATGATTGAAGTGGATGCGGCTAACCCGCGTTATATTCAAACTGTATGGGGATTAGGTTATGTGTTTGTTCCTGATGGTGAAAAGTAATAATTATGGGGATGTTTCCACGTAGTGCGTTTGGGCAAACTGTTTTTTTAGTAGCAGCTTTGTTGCTGATTAACCAAATTGTATCCTACGTCACAGTAAGTTTATATGTTGTTAAACCCACCATTGAGCAAGTTAATTTGATGCTCGCTAAGCAAATTAAAACTGTATTTATTGACTGGGAAGATGGTGTTGAAGTAACCGATGAAGTTTCAGAAAAGTTTTTTGAAATAACCGGTATTGAGGTGATGACTCAGCGTGAAGCGATGCGCAATGGCTTAGGGCAAAGTCGTGAGTATTCAGGGCTATCGCGAAGTATGTCAGAGCAGTTGAATGGGTTTTCTCGGGTACGCATTAGTCAAACCGATCCACTTATTTATTGGGTGGAAGCCCCGCAAGCACCGGGCTATTGGGTTAAAGTTCCCTTAACCGGATTTAAAGAAAGTAATCTTGAATTTTTAACTTTTTACTTATCCAGTATAGGCTTTTTAAGTGTATTAGGCGGGTGGCTATTTGCAAGACATTTGAACCGACCATTAAAAGCACTGCAACAAGCGGCAATAAAAGTAGGCGTTGGTGATTTTAGTACTAAGTTACAAGAACAAGGCTCAAGTGAAGTTATTGAGGTAACGCGGGCTTTTAACCAAATGTCGCGAGGTATAGCAGCCCTTGAAAATGATCGTCGATTACTCATGGCCGGTGTCTCTCACGACTTACGCACACCGCTTACCCGTATTCGCTTAGCCACAGAAATGATGGTTGATGAAGATGATTATTTACGCGAAGGTATTATTTACGACATTGAAGATATGAATGGCATTATTGATCAGTTTATTGAATATTTACGCCATCATAAACGTGAAGAACAAAGCTATGAAGATATCAATGCGTTGGTAGCCGAAGTCGTACAAAGTGAATTAAAGCATCAACGTGTTATCACGTTTGAAAGCAATCCTAACCTAGGTAATATTCCCATCAGCTCAGTTGCTATTAAGCGAGTAGTGACGAATATGATTGAAAATGCACTGCGTTACTCGCAAGGGGATATTGAGGTGCAAAGTTATTTTAATAGCAATAAAAAGTACGTCATTATTGCGGTTAACGATAATGGCCCAGGTATTCCTGAGAGTGAATTAGAATCAGTGTTCGAACCATTTAAGCAAGGTGACGCTGCACGAGGCAGTGAAGGCAGTGGTTTAGGCTTAGCTATTATTAAACGCATTATAGACATGCATAATGGCAAGGTTGTGCTCTCTAATCGCCCTGAAGGTGGTTTAAGTGCGCAAATATATTTACCGGTTAAAGTGGTTAATCAAAACTAAATAAAGCTATCCGCCGTTATATGCGGATAGCTTTAACCATTTTATAGTGCTTTAAAACGAATGGCTGTACCACCACTGGTGGCCAATTTTAGTGTGAGTTTATCATTTGCGGTAACAGTGCGTTTTTCGATTTTTAAATCGTAAGGGTTGTTCTTCCACTCTGCCTTATCACCATCTTTGTAGATTTGCGCTTCAAACTGTTTATCTTTATCTAAGAAGTCGAGTTTAACCTCAATGGTGCGGGCGTTTTCATCAGTTACAGCGCCTAAGTACCAGTCATTACCAGTGTGCTGATCGCGTTTACGTTCTTTTCGTGCAAATACAATAAAGTCGCCTACTTCTCCATCAAGCGCAATACTTTGTTGCCAATCGGTCGGTACGTCTTGAATAAATTGAAAAGCATCGGGCTTAGCTAAATAATTTTTAGGTAAATCAGCCGCCATTTGAATTGGGCTGTATATTACAACATAAAGTGCTAATTGCTTTGCAAGTGTTGTTTGCGGACGGTTTGTATCGCCACCTAAGCCATTAAAACTCATGTCAAAAATACCCGGTGTAAAGTCCATTGGGCCTGCAAGCATACGCGTAAAAGCAAGCATTGGAATGTGCTCTGGTGGATTGGGTGGCGTGCCCCATGCGTTAAATTCTTGGCCGCGAGCGCCTTCACGAGCAATCCAATTAGGGTAAGTTCGGCGAAGGCCGGTGTCTTTTATTGGCTCATGAGTATTAATACTTATTTTATGTTTTGCAGCTAGCTTAACGTTGTATAAGTACTCATTAACCATAAATTGGCCGTCATGCCACTCAAAACGGGCAATGCCGTTTTCATCAATGCGTTTAATATTGCCACCATCGGCCACATAACCGGTTTTAATTTGGCTTACATTTGATTGCTCGTAAAGCGCAAAAGCGTCTTCCATTTGATTACGATAATTTGTTACGTTACCTGAGGTTTCATGGTGGCCAATTAACTGCACCCCTTTTTGCTTACCGTAGCGGGTAAGCTCCTCAATATCAAAGTCATCATATGGTTGGGTAAAGCTAAATACATCGCCATTAAAAAACCAGTCGCCATCCCAACCGGTGTTCCAACCTTCCACTAATACACCATCAAAGCCGTATTTTGCGGCAAAGTCCATGTAGTATTTAGTATTTTTTGTGGTAGCACCGTGTTTTTCGCCACTACCCCAAGTATTCTCATTGATGTGCATGCCCCACCAAATACCTACGTATTTGCCTGGTTTAACCCAGGACACATCACCGAGCTTATTTGGCTCATTTAGATTTAAAATAATATCTGAATTAACTAAGTCTACCGCATGTTCGCCAATTTGAATGGTGCGCCAAGGCGTATTAAATGCACCGTGCTTTTTGACTGCTATACCATCTGACCATGGCGTTAAATCGGCGCTAAAAGTGCCTGGGCGACGTTGGTTAAGCACCATGCCCGCATAATCGACTAGGGCTGCTTCATGAATGCTGACATGCACGCCGTTGCCATTTTTAAAGGTAAAAGGGGTGTGAGCGAGTGCAGCATCTTGTAAGGCTGTGGTGTTGTAGACATATTCGTAACGATTCCAACCGCGAGCAGGTATCCACCATGCGGTGGCTTTATCGGCACCGGCGATGGCAAACTCGGTCAGCTCTTTAGTAATTTCTGTTTTTTCAAAACCGGCTTGTTTAGGGACTTCATAGCGAAATCCCACACCGCTATCAAAGGCTTTAAATCGCACTGTGTATGTGCCACCGTGGGGTGCGGGTTTATTAAAGGTAACGGCAATTTCATTGTGCTTGTCGATAACGGTTTGACGCTCACCCCAAGGCTGTTGCCATTGGCTATCTGTTTGTGAGTGGATTACTTCACTAATAACAAAGCCTTCATCAAATGGCGCTTGGCTTTTAAATCTAAAACCTAAATGTGACTGCGCAATAACAGGTTTACCATTAAAGCTAATAGAATAGTAAGGAGATGAAGATTGATCAGATATGGTGATTTTAATTTTTTGATCAGGCGATTCCAGCATGGCTTCTTTTGCAAAAGCGCTGCTTGAAAGTAAAGCAACTAGCAGTAAAGGTAATCTCATTGTGTGTCCTTTATGTCAAATTGTAGACTATGAGCATAAAGTGAAGGTGGGGTTATTACGAGATGACTGCAAACGTATTCAATGTAATTAAACACATAAAAAAGGGCTCTAGCGAGCCCTGTTTTATATTTATAACTTATTATTTTTTATCAAAAGCGCGTTTCATGTAATTAGGTGTTGCGAGTGCACCGTGATGAATGCCGCCATTGTAGTATTCACTATGCTGTGCAATTATTGCTGCGCCGTCTTCTCTAAAGCCATTAAATGCCTCAGATTTGCGAGCTAGCGTCACTGACCATAACCCACTTGGGTAAATAGGTTGTGGGAATGGGAGTGTTTGTAAATCGTTAAAACCAACACTTAGCATAGCTTCGCGCATTTCAACCAACAGTGGCATATGCATTAATGGCGATTCACTTTGTTGTACCAGTATTCCACCAGGGCGAAGTGCGTTTAAACAGCTAGTATAAAACGCATGGTTAAATAAACCTTCACCTGGGCCTACCGGATCAGTACCATCAACAATTACTACATCAATAGACTCACCAGCTGCTTCGCGCATGTATTTAATGCCATCGTCAAACATCACAGTAGCACGAGGATCGTTATTTGATTCACATAACTCAGGGAAGTACTTTAACGACATTTGGGTAACGACTTCGTCAATATCTATTTGAGTTACAGTTTCTACGCTTGGGTGCTTGAGCACTTCACGTAATGTACCGCAATCGCCGCCACCAATAATAACTACGTTTTTTGGGTTTGGATGCGCCAGTAATGCTGGGTGGCTGATCATTTCGTGGTAAAAAAAGTTTTCACGGCTACTTACCATAGTACAACCATCAATGATCATTAAATTACCAAAGTCTGTGGTTTCAAACATTTCTACTTTTTGAAAAGGAGACTGTTTTTCATCTAACTTTTTGTTAATACGTAATGAAAATGCGCTGCCATCGCGGTCGCTAATTTCAGTAAACCACTTACTTTGATCTAAATTTGCCATAGTTGTTGTTACACTTTTGGTTGAGTATGAAAAAAAGGAGGCAATTCTGCCAGTGCTTGGCCTATTGCTCAATCAAATTTTACTCTCTTTAGCGAATAAAGTTAGCTATAAAGAGGGGAAAGTTCAATTTTTGTTAGCTTAGCAGATAGTGACGTATTAAAATGCCCCTTTACACCTAATTTAATAAAGAAGAGTTGCCATGACTTGGGGTTTAGAAACAGCACGTGCTACATACAATGTTGCTCATTGGAGCGATGGTTATTTTGATATTAACGCACAAGGTGAGTTGATAGCCTATCCTGATGGCGACCAAACAAAACCTGCCATTTCTTTAAGTCAGCTTACTGAGCAATTTAAGCAGCAAGGGTTAACATTGCCCGTACTGGTGCGCTTTACTGATATTTTAAAAAATCGTGTAGATACGCTCACCAATGCCTTTACTCAAGCGCGCACTAACCGCGAATATAACGGCAAATACACCTGTGTTTATCCTATTAAAGTAAACCAGCAGCGCTCTGTTGTGAGTAAGTTATTAGCTCACCCAAGTGGCTTAGTGGGACTTGAAGCCGGTTCTAAGCCTGAACTAATGGCCATTTTAGGGGTGGCGAAAGAGCCTATTACTATTGTATGTAATGGCTACAAAGACAGCGAGTTTTTACGCTTAGCCTGTATTGGTCAAGCAATGGGACACAGCGTTAAAATTGTGGTTGAAAAACTCTCAGAGCTAACCACATTGCTTGAAGAAATTGATAATTTAGGCATTGAACCGGCTATTGGAATTCGTATTCGCTTAAATTCGGTTGGCAAAGGTAAATGGCAAAATACCGGTGGTGAAAAAGGTAAGTTTGGTTTAACCGCAGGGCAAGTACTCAGTGCAGTGGAAGTACTTAAGCAACATAACAAGTTGCATTTAATGCAAATGGTGCATTTTCATATTGGTTCTCAAATCGCCAATATTCGTGATATTCATCGTGCCTTGCGCGAATGTGCTCGCCATTTTGCTGAATTAACTCAATACGGTGTACCGCTAAATACGGTTGATGTGGGTGGCGGGCTTGGCGTTGACTATGAAGGCTCAGGCTCACGTAGTGCCTGCTCAATGAACTACACAGTCGAAGAATACGCGCGTAATGTAGTGAATGCATTTGCCGATGTGTGCGATCAGCATAACTTAACGCATCCTGCGATTATTACCGAATCTGGCCGTGCATTAACGGCTCATCATGCGGTGTTGATCACCGATGTCATTGATGTAGAAAAAGCACCGAATCATTTAAACCCAGAACCGCCATTGGAAAACAGCGCATTAGTGCTAGATGAAATGTGGCAATGCTTACAACGTTTGAACCCACGTATGGCACTTGAAATATATCATGATGCTATGCACTTATTTAGCGAAGCACACGATCAATACGTGCATGGTTTAGTGAGCATGCTAGAGTGGGCGAAAATAGAGCAGCTTTACTTTACGATTTTACACCGAGTTCGTGCATCGTTAAGCGTTAACGCACGCGCTCATCGCGAAGTGCTGGATGATTTAAACGAAAAGCTAGCCGATAAACTGTTTGTGAATTTTTCATTGTTTCAGTCATTACCTGATGTATGGGGTATTCAGCAGTTATTTCCGGTCATGCCCATCGAAAATCTAACGCAGCCGCTTACTCAGCGCGCGATTATCCAAGACATTACTTGTGATTCTGACGGGCAAATACGTGAGTACGTTGAAGGTGCAGGTATTGAAACAAGTTTACCTATCCCTGAATATACACAAGGTCAGCAGTATCATATTGCCATGTTTATGGTGGGGGCATACCAAGAGATTTTAGGTGACTTACATAACCTATTTGGTGATACCGACTCAGTCCATGTTGAGCTAAATGAGCAGGGATATGTATTAACCAATGCCATTAAAGGAGACAGCGTTAAGGATGTATTAAAATTTGTTGATTATGATAGCGAGTTATTAGCTGATAACTTTGCCACTCAAATTAATAAACTTGATGTATCAGAACACTGTAAAGAAGGGTACCTAGCCGAGCTCAATGCAGGGCTTGAGGGCTACACCTATTTTGAAGATTAATTTAGTTGCATAGTTAAGCGCGGTCTTAGTGGCTGCGCGATGTTTAAAGGAATAGAAGTAATGTCAGTTATTCGCAGTGTATTTAGTATTTTCTTTTATACAATAAACACTCTTTTTTGGTTTGTGCCTATTTTTATTTGTGGCATCGTTAAGTTAATCCCAATCAAACCACTACAAAAATTAATGAGCTGGACGGCCAAGCAATGTGCCTCTATTTGGGTGACCTTCAACACGTTAAATCAGACGTTATTAACGCCAACTAAACTTAATGTTATTGGCCTTGAAGAGCTTAAATTAAAAGATTGGTACCTAGTCATTGCTAACCACCAAAGCTGGGTGGATATTTTAGTGTTACAGCGGGTGTTTAACCGAAAAATACCTTTTTTGAACTTCTTTTTGAAAAAAGAGCTTATTTACGTACCTGTTTTAGGTTTGTGTTGGTGGGCACTCGACTTTCCTTTTATGACCCGTACAAGTAAAAGCCAATTAAAAAAGAATCCTAAATTGCGTGGTAAAGATTTAGAAACCACCCGTAAAGCCTGTGAAAAATTTAAAGAAATGCCAGTCAGTGTGGTTAACTTTGTTGAAGGGACGCGGTTTACAGCGCAAAAGCATGCGCGTCAAAATAGCCCGTTTCCTCACTTACTTAAACCGAAAGCGGGTGGTGTGGCGTTTGTAATGCAAGCCATGGGTGAGCAAATTTCTAAAGTGGTAAATGTCACTATTCATTACCCTGAGGGCATTCCTACCTTTATGGATTTTGCAGCCGGTAAAGTAAAACACATTGATGTACATGTTGAAGTAAAAGGCGTTAGTGACGACTTAATTGGTGATTACACTAATGATCCTGACTTTAGAGTACGCTTTCAAAGTGAATTAAATCGCGTGTGGGAAGAAAAAAACCAGACGTTGGTTAATCTCAAACAAAAATAACAAAATGAGCTGACAGTTATGCTAAAAAAATGGTTACCTAATTGGTTAAATGGCTTAATTGTTGGCTGTGTTTTATTTGCTAATTTAATAATATTTGGCGCATTAGTGCTTACCCTTGGGTTAGTTAAATTAGTGCTGCCCATACCTGTAGTGGGTAAATTATTACACAGTGCGTATAAAGGGTGGTGCAAAGGTAACCGCTTAGGGCTGTGGCTAGGCTGTAATAATATTAAAGTTAATATTAGTGGGGAGGTAAACGCCAACAGTTGGTATTTGCTAATCAGTAATCATATTAGCTGGCTTGATATTGCGGTATTGAGCTCGTTGGATGCATTGCCAGCCCCTAAGTTTTTTTTAAAAGATGAGCTTAAATATGTGCCATTTATTGGCACTGGTGCGTGGGCGATGGGTATGCCCTTTATGAAACGAGTGACCAAAGCGCAATTGGCTAAAAATCCGAATTTAAAAGGCTTAGATGTCGAGCGTACTAAGCGCAGTTGCCGTAACTTTCGTCATCATCCTACAACCATAGTTAACTTTGTAGAAGGTACGCGTTTTACTGCGCAAAAGCACCAGCATCAACAAAGTCCTTTTCAGCATTTATTAAAACCTAAGGCTGGTGGAACTGCTTTTGCCTTAGAGGTTTTAAACGAGCAGTTTGACGCTATGCTTAACACCAGTTTAGTGTATAGCGGTCAGTCAGATCATGTTTGTCGTAATATTTTAAAAGGCGAGTTGGAGTCTATTCATATTACTATTGAGGTTATGCCAATAAATACACAGATGATTGGCAGTTACCAAACCGATAAGGCATTCAGGGCCCAGTTTCAGCAATACTTAAATAACTTATGGACAGTAAAAGATAAGCAATTAAGCGCTATTCATATTCAACAAGCTAGTACTGAATTAACACCCAGTAAGGAAATTGAAATACCATGAGCAAAACACACCTACAGGAGCTAATTACTCCTTGGTTTGAAAAAGTCCCCGATGCTTTTTTTCTCAGTGCAATCACCGCCTCATCAATTGGCATTCTTTCATTATTATTTGTTTACTTATTTACTCGTCGCTTAATGTTACCGGGTATTCAAAAGGTGGTGACTAAACTCTCTCCTGAGCGTATTGGTTCATTGTCACCTATGTTAACTAAGCTGAATAAACGAATTGCTTGCTTGTTATGTTGTGTACTTTTTTTAGCCACATTTGATAGTGTTTATCCGGTTAATGCAATTGCTCAAGAGATCCTTAAAACCATTGGCCAAGCATTATTAATTATTTATATTGGTTTTATTATTAGCAGCATAGTGAGCATTGCTGGCGCTATTTATAACCAATTAGATTTTGCCCGAGAAGTACCTATTCAAGGCTTAATTCAAGTGGTTAAGCTGATCACCTTTATTGTGTGTTCAATATTAATTGTTAGTATTGTGCTTGAAAAATCGCCGACTTATATTCTCTCTGGTTTTGGTGCTATTGCCGCTGTTACTTTATTAGTATTTAAAGACACCATATTAGGTTTTGTCGCCAGCATTCAAATTGCCGCTAATCGTTTGGTGACCTATGGAGATTGGATCCAAGTAGATAACTACGGCGCCGATGGCGAAGTAATTGATTTAGGACTTAATACTGTAAAAGTGCGTAACTGGGATAATACCATAACGACCATCCCTACTTATATGCTGGTGGCCGGTTCATTTAAAAATTGGCGCGGTATGCAAGAATCTGGTGGGCGTCGCATCAAGCGTTCTTTAAACATTGATATGAACAGCATCTTTTTAGTTGATGACGATTTTAAAGCGCAAATAGAAGCGGCTATACCACTGCAAGAATATATTCGACTAGGCACACTTCCCGATCCGGTGTCGAACTTAGGACTATTTCGTCGCTATGCAGAGGGTTACTTAAAACAACACAGTAAAATCAATACCTCGCTCACACTTATGGTGCGTGAACTACAACCGCTTAATCATGGCTTACCGATTGAGTTTTACTGCTTCAGTGAAGACAAACGTTGGATATCGTACGAGCACTTACAAGCTGAAATTATGGACCATTTACTGGCCGTATTACCTGTGTTTGGGCTGCGCGCTTATCAAAGTGTCAGTGGACAATTAAGCCCAGCTGACGGGGCCAATATGGCAGGTAAACCCAGCATTAAAGTGCCCAATAATGCTGTCCAAGGCCAACACCAATAAACAATAACAATAGCCACCAAATAGGTGGCTTTTTAATACGTAACCATGCAAACGCAGCAATCACTAATGCAATTTGCCAAATATTGCTTACGGCAGAAGTCCAAATGGGTGAATATAATGCAGCTGCCAAAAAGCCAACTACAGCAGCATTAAGCGCTGCAATTGAGCTGGCAAAGCGAGGATTACTGGCCAAGTTTATCCAGCTTTTTTGAAACGCCAGCATCAGTAAAAAACCGGGTAAAAATATCAATAATGTTGCGATTAGCGCACCCACTAATGGTTGTGCAGAGCTCAATTGTGCCCCCAAGTAGGTGGCGATAGTAAACATTGGGCCAGGAACGGCTTGGGCACTGGCGTACGCAGTTAAGAATTGATCATTACTCAGCGTTGGAACTCCCGCTTGCAAAACAGGTAATACAACGTGTCCACCACCAAATACCATGGCACCTGCTTGGTAAAAAGGCGCGAATAACGCAGCGTTTTCGCCAAGTGGGATAAAGCTGATGGCAAGTAGTAGTGCAAATAAGCCAAGAGCAATCCAATTGATGTTGGTTTTTTCTCTGCTAACATTTTCTGTAGATTTAGCTAAGTTAAGTAAAGGCCATAAAGCACCGATAATGGCAGCGGTTACTAAAATGGCGATTTGAGTGCCCAACATAGGAAATAAAATCAGTGCTAAAGTACTCATTATTGCCAGAAGTTTAAGTACCGCACTGGTGCAAAAGCTTTTCGCCATACTAAGGGTCGCATCAGCAACAATAACCACGGCAAATAGTTTCAAACCTGCAATAAAAGCAAAATAAACAGCATCAAACTGATGTGCACTTATTGCAATTAGCACCATGATCAAAAACGAAGGCAGGGTAAAGCCTATAAACGCAGCGATACCACCGAGTACACCAGCACGTTCTACGCCAATAGCAAAGCTAACCTGGCTTGAACCAGGGCCTGGCAGAGCTTGACTTAAGCTAATTAGCTGCGCGTAACGCGCTGTACTTAACCAGCGAAGCGAATCAACAAAGTGGTGCTTAAAGTAACCTAAATGCGCGGCAGGGCCGCCAAAGCTCATGCAGCCAAGCAAAAAGAACTGTCTAAAAATCGCAATTAACATAGTGTCCATCGCCTTTTGATAAATCATAAAATTGTCACAAACAAGTATGACATTATTATGAAACGCTATCACTACTTCCTTATTTGATAGGCAATATCAACGCTTATACATTATTCTTCATTGTTGGTTCATACATATATTTGCATAATCGCAATAATAAATTCTAAATGAATAGGAAATTACCATGATGTTAACTAAATCACTTTTAAGTGTCACTGTCGTTGCTGTATTACTTTCTGGCTGTGAAATGAATAACACAGGTAAAGGTGCCGCTATTGGTGCAGCCGCGGGTGGTATTTTAGGTAAAGCTACAGGTAATCATAAAGATAAGCGTATTTTTATTGGTGCAGCTATTGGTGCGCTAGCGGGTGCTGCTGTAGGTGATTACATGGATAAACAAGAAGCTGCTTTTCGTGATGAGTTAGCGGGTTCGGGAGTTGAAGTGGTTCGTGAAGGCGATAACTTACGCTTAGTGATGCCCTCTAATATTACGTTTGCGACTGATCAATCTTATATTTCATCGGGCTTTCATGACACTCTAAATGCGATAGCAAGTGTAATGAATAAATACGAAAAAACCTACTTAAGTGTTGAAGGTCACACCGACAGCACGGGCAAAGACAGTTACAACATGACTCTTTCAGAGCAGCGTGCACAAAGTGTAAAAAACTACTTAGTGAACCAGCAAATTATGGCGGCACGAGTAAGCACGAGTGGCTATGGCGAATCACGCCCAATAGCGACTAACGACACAGCGAATGGTCGTGCGCAAAATCGCCGAGTAGAAATTCAAATTGTACCAAACACTCAAGGTTAGTTTTGTAGTTACAAACCGCGTTTGCGCGCGGTTTGTGTACTTATTTAAAGGGCACTTTTAAATAAGTTAGTTGTCATAAGGAGTTCTTCATAGGGACATGTTTATGACAAATTGGCGTACAGCAATTATTTTATCGGTATGTTTACATGGGTTAGTTTTGTTTTTTTTAACTACCTTAAAAGCCCCTAAAATTAAACAGCCGCAATTAACGCCAATTAAAGCGTATATGGTGAATGTGCCTGCCAAAACTAAAGTAACGCAACAAGCCACTCAGCAAAGCGCTAATAAAAATGTTAATACAGAAATAACCCCAACCAAGCCTGTTAATGCAACCCAATCAAAACCACTAAATGCGACTAATAAAAAAACAAAGGAGACGACTGAGCCGGTAAGTACCACCTCCATAAACACCCACCCTGTAACCGCAACGTCTTATAAAAAGATCGACCTGAAAAAAGGGCTCAATAGTATTTTACAGCAACAAACTGGCTATTCTGATACTGCAAAGAATGACCCTCAGAAAAAGCGCATTACCGTCCCAAAAGAGCATGCAGGGAAGGTGAAGCCGCTATTAAAAATAGAGCAGCAAAATATGCAATTTACCACTTACCGACGAGGTGATAGCTGTTTTAAAAAGGTATCTATTGGTGCTGGGGTTATGCCCAAAAAGGACTTGCCAGAGAGTTATATCGTTGGTGTAAAGTGCGATAAAACCAAGCTAACAAAGGCTTACGATACCGCAATGAATAAATGGCTTCATAAAAAGTAACTACTAAAGCGCAATTAATCTAGATTAAACTGTAATTCACATAGTTTTTGATACAAAGGGTTACTTGCCATTAATTGCTGATGAGTGCCTATAGCTTTTATTTCGCCATTTTCCATTACCACAATCATATCGGCATGTTTTACCGTGGCCAGTCTATGGGCAATAATCAGCGTTGTTCTATTTTGCATTAAGTGTTCAAGTGCGGCCTGAACATGATGCTCGCTTTGTGCATCAAGCGCGCTGGTAGCCTCATCAAGTAGCAGTATTTCTGGGTCTTTTAAAATGGCGCGAGCAAGAACAATACGCTGCTTTTGCCCACCCGATAGCCTTACACCTTGTTCACCTAAGAAGCTATTATAGCCTTGTGGTAACTGTTTTATAAATTCATCAGCATGGGCATGTTTGGCGGCCGTATAAACTTGCTCGTCACTGGCGCTTGGGTTTCCATAGCGAATGTTATGCATAACATCAGAGCTAAATAAAATCGGGTTTTGTGCCACCATCCCCATTTTGTTACGCAAGGTATTTAATGACAACTGTTTAATATTTATATTATGAAACTTAATCGCTCCGCTGGCAGGGTCATAAAAACGCTGTAACAGTTCAAACAAGGTGGTTTTACCGGCACCGGAAGGGCCAACAATAGCCACAGTTTTACCTGTTTCAATATTTAAGCTGATATTATTTAATGCGCTTACATCTGGGCGAGAAGGGTAATTAAAACTAATACTTTCAAGTGAAATTGCACTGTTGCTGGTTGTTGCATGTAACTGATCATCTTTTGGAATTTCGGGATTTTGTATTTTACTTTCAACCGCAAGTAGCTCGAGTAACCTTGCTGCTGCTCCTGCTGCGCGTTGTAGTTCACCGTAAACTTCTGCAACGGTCGCTACCGACATGGCCACCATAATGGCATAAAACACAAAAGCACCGAGTTCACCGCCCGTCATAGTGCCTGCTAACACATCACTACCGCCTACCCAGAGCATGGCACTAATAGCACTAAAGGTCAGAAAAATAACTGCTGCAATTAAAAACGAACGTTGTTTAATTCGGCTTTTAGCCACATTAAAGGCCTTTTCGGTTTCAAGCGCAAAAGCAGATTGTTCTAGTTGTTCGTGGCTATAACTTTGTACCACTTTTATGTTTTGAATGATCTCACCCGCGTAGGTGCTTATATCGGCAATAGCATCTTGGCTAGAACTGGCGAGTTTGCGCACCTTTTTACCAAACACTATCATAGGCACCAGTACTAAAGGGACGCAGGCCACAACGACCAAGGTAAGCTTTAAATTAGTAACAAGCAGCATAATTAAACCACCGACTAACATTAGCGAGCTTCGCAGTGCCATAGAAAATGACGAGCCAATAATAGATTGTAATAATGTGGTGTCGGTGGTTAAACGCGACATCAGCTCGCCGCTACGATTTTCTTCAAAGTAACTCGGGTGCAAGGTAACAATACGATTAAACACGGCTTTTCGAATGTCGTTACTGACTCGTTCGCCAATCCACGACATTAAATAAAATCGGCTGAATGTACCCACTGCCAATAAACTGATCAAACCAATTAATACCAACACAGCTTGTTGTAATTGCGCTTGCGAGCCGGCAATAAAGCCATGATCAATCACAAATTTAACGCCTTGCCCTAGCGATAAGTTAACTCCTGCGGTGGCAAGTAACGCCACTAAAGCCCCTAAAACTACCCATTTATAAGGCTTAATAAAATTGAATATAGGGAATAAAGCGCTAAAGGCGGCTTTATCTGAAGCAGGCTTGTCTGTAGGCATAGTAGATTCTTATTGATGATTAAGGTATAGATATGGCATCAATAGATTAAAAATCAATAGTATTAAAAATCATCAATAAGGAAAAATTATGACAACTAAACAGGTAACAGGCGAGTTTACCGTTACATTAGCGCCTATAGAGGGGTATGCACACGGGCAGCAAGGCGTTAATTTAGGTCGTATGTCGATTGATAAACAATTTACTGGTGGCCTAACCGCAACTAGCCAAGGTGAAATGCTCAGCGCCATGACCCCCACCCAAGGCAGTGCCGGTTATGTGGCTATTGAACAAGTAATAGGCGAACTTGATGGTTTGCAAGGTGGTTTTGTACTGCAGCATTTTGGCACCATGGATAAAGGCCAAGATAGCTTGATTTTAAAAGTGGTACCCGACTCAGGCACTGATGAGCTCGCAGGATTAACAGGCAGTATGAAAATACGGATTGAGCAAGGGATTCACCATTACGATTTTGAATACATGTTATAAGTTTAACAAGGATTAAAATGCAAAAAGTAATCGAATTCAGAAAGGCCCGTTTTTTGGGTGGGGTAGATATAGTCGCACTAAATGATCGCATACAGGAATTAAACCAAGACGGCTGGAAAGTAATAAACGCAGTGCCATTGACAGGCTTTTATGGGCAAGTGCATGGTTATGCATTACTTATTGAAAATGAAGAAATATAAGGGTTACTAATGGCATTATCATTATGGTTTAGCTTAGCACTGGTATGCATGATGGGAGCAATGTCGCCAGGGCCTAGTTTAGCTGTGGTATTAAAGCATAGCTTAAATGGCGGGATGAAAAATGGCATGCTGGCAGCGTTAAGCCATGGTTTTGGCGTTGGCTTATATGCAGCGGCCTCATTATTGGGATTAGGCGCATTGATGTTGCAGTTTCCTACTGTGTATCAACTTTTAGTGTACTTAGGGGCAGCCTATTTAGCGTATTTAGGTTTGAAAATACTATTTTCAAAACCTAACGACAGCGAGCTGCAAGTTCAAAAAAGTGCAGTGAGCAGTTCTAAGGCGTTACAAGATGGTTTTGCGATTGCATTTTTAAATCCTAAGTTGGCAATTTTCTTTTTGGCGCTATTTTCGCAGTTTATCGATCCAGAAAACCTTACATTAAACATCGGTATTATTATGTGCTTAACCGTTTTTGTAATAGATACTGGGTGGTATTTATTGGTGGCTTTACTTACTGATGTGTCTAAAAAGCGCTTTGGCTTTACCAAGCAAAATGTGTGGTTAGATAGACTATTAGGTATGGTATTTATTGCGCTTGCGATCAAAGTGGTAATAGGATTTTAACTATCAAAGTGATTGAATTGCGTACAGTTGGTAATTAATGTAACTTAAAAAAACTATAATTTAAAAGTGATAAAACGATGTCTAATATAATTTTAAAAAGTGCCACTTTTGATAACAAAGTTAAACAGTACTGGATGTGCTTAGCTGCAATATTTAGCCTTTTTCCAGTTGTAACTATTGTGTTTTTACCCGTTGTATTGCTTTTGGTGTGGCTAGTCGCAGGGCGAGTATTAGCAGCTATGTCGGCCGATTTGCTAGAGCGCAAGCTAGTGGTTAAACGCGGTATTTTGTTTAAAGAAGAAAAATCGATTCCGCTTGAAAAAATCACTGATGTGGGATTAAGTCAGGGGCCATTAATGCGACTATTTGGTTTATACCGCTTAAGCTTTGAAACTGCAGGGCAGTCTGGTCACGGTGCATTAGTATCGTTACTTGGGGTAGTTAATGCCAGTGAATTTCGTGAAGCCATTTTAACTCAAAAAGATAACCTCACTGCAGATCAGCCAGCCCAATCTAATAACGATGAACCACAAAGCCAAGTAGAGCTCATCCGCTCGCTTACCTACAGCGTAAAAAATATCGAGCAAATGTTAGTCAACTTGTTGGATGAGAGGAAGTAAGGCGCAGGTATACATTAATTTTCGGCGATCGGTTGATCGCCGAGTGATTTAATTTTTGGCCTTTAAAATACCTGACAAACAGCTTCTGCTTTACAGGTAATAACTGTGACGTTTTCATAACCTACGCGTGTCAGTGCTTCAGCGCTTAATGTTGCACGCGCACCACTAGCGCAATGTAAGTAAATAGGGCGTGCTGCGTCTTTTTCTATTTCCATTAACTTCATTTCAAGTAAGCCGCGCGGAATATTAATTGCGCCGGTAGCGGCTTTGGTTGCATGTTCAGCCGGTTCACGCACATCAATGAGTAATCCTTTGTTTTCACTGATCTCTTGTTTAGCTTGTTCGGCGTCGATACGACGTTGATTAGGCGTAATAATTTTTAGTAAATCGGGGATAGATGTAAGCATGGTGATTATTCCTTAAAGCCAAGTTTGCGTAATAGAGTGATCATTGGGCACCAGCTAGTAAAAGCTGATTGGATTAAGTTTACAGCGATAAAAGCGGTAAAGTATATCCACTTCGGATCGTGATACGTTTGCAAAAGGATTGATACAACAATCATGATGCCAGCGATAAGACGAAGTGCGTTATTGAGTTTCATAATAGTAGGTCACTTATTTGATTGAGTACAGAGCTACTATATTAGATATTGTTAAATTAGTAAATTCTAATATTAGACATTTCTTATCTAGCAATTTATACTAAGTGCATATTTTAGAATAAGAGCATAGTATGAAAATTGACTTTACAGCGATGGCGACTAATGTGGATCAAGCTGAGCAGCTATTAAAAATATTAGCGAATAAAAATCGACTAATGATTTTATGCTCATTACAAGATACCGAAATGAGTGTTTCGCAGCTTAACGAAGCCGTACCGCTAGCGCAGTCTGCGTTATCACAGCACCTAGCGGCACTGCGCAAAGCCAATGTAGTGGCTACTCGCCGCGAAAGCCAAACTATTTATTACCGCGTGATTGATCAAAATGCCGTGCATTTGTTAGGCACATTATATGGACTGTTTTGCAAGGGCTAAAAGTTATGAGCATGATTGATAACGCAGTAAAAAGCAGCTTAAGTGGCCGTATTCCGGTTATTATTTTTGTGTTGTCGATTTTGTTTGGCTTATTTGCTTTACAACAAACAGCGCGAGAAGAAGAACCACAAATAGTGGTGCCTATGCTCGATATATACGTATCGGCGCCCAACGTAGAAGCTCCAGAGGTAGCCAGATTGGTTACCCAGCCACTTGAAAAGCTACTTGCCCAACTTGGCGGTGTGGAACATATTTATTCCACTACACAAACGAATGCCGCAGTGGTTACACTTCGCTTTGAGGTTGGCCATGACCGCGAACAAGCTATTTTAGATACCTATGCAAAACTTAACAGTTATCAACATACCATGGCTTCTGTTATCAAAAGTTGGCAAATACGGCCCGTTGAAGTGGATGATGTACCTATTGTTATGCTGGGGCTATACAGTAAAGACCCACAACTTTATGGTGATTACGAGTTAACCCGCTTTGCTAACGAAATAGCCAACAGTTTACAACGTATTGAACACACCAGTGAAGTAAAAGTCATTGCTGGTCGTAAACGAACCCTCACCATTAATTTAAATGCCAGCGCATTGGCTGCCCACCAAACAACCGTAAATGACGTTTTTTATGCATTAAGCGTGTCTAATCAACTAACGCAAGTAGGCAGTGTGGTTGATGGTCAGCAGCAAATTGAATTGCAAGCAGGTGATGTTCTACGAAGTCAATCTGCTGTAGAACAGCTGGTAGTGAATGTTGTTAATGGCAAAAGTGTTTACTTGCTTGATGTTGCAAACGTTATTGATGGCCCAAGTGAAGCTAAGTATTACCAATGGCTTGCTCAATCGGCAAACCAGCAGCATTTGCCAATGGTAACACTAAGCGTTGCAAAACAAACCGGCACGAACGCTGTTGCAGTTGCCAACGATGTTCATCAAATGATGGCGCAGCTAACACGCACGCTATTACCCCCTGAAGTGAGCTATGCGGTATTAAGAGATTATGGCCAAACTGCCGATGAAAAAGTAAATAACCTCACTTCAAGTTTAGTCTTTGCGGTCTTTACTGTGGTGATATTTGCGGGGGTGTTTTTAGGTTGGCGTCCTGCCGTGGTGGTTGGGTTGGCGGTTCCTATTTGTTATGGCATTACACTCTCATTAGATTTTGCATTTGGTTACACCATTAACCGGGTGACCTTATTTGCGCTTATTTTATCTTTGGGTTTACTGGTAGATGACCCAATCACAGGTATTGATAATATTAGCCGCTTTTTGAATAAAAAAGGCGATAAAAAACAGCAGATTGTTGGTGCAATGAGCGAAATTCGAAATGCCTTGCTTATGTCGACACTCACTATAATGGTGGCGTTTATTCCACTGGCGTTTATCACCGGAATGATGGGGCCGTACATGGCACCTATGGCATTTAATGTGCCGGTTAGCGTGATGGTTTCTACCATTGTTGCATTTTTTGTAACCCCTTGGCTTGCGATGAAGTTACTCAAGCCTGATAACGAACAACCCTCCGAGCTTGCTCCTAAAATTGGTGCATATCAAAGAATATTAAGCCCATTATTGGCTTCTAAGGGGCGAGCTAAACTTGTTTTGTGGCTAACCCTAGCATTATTTATTATTAGCGCCATGTTACCCGTGATGCGTTTGGTGCCTTTAAAGCTACTCCCTTTTGATAATAAAAATGAGCTGCAAGTGCTGATAGATATGCCAGAGGGGACTAATCTGGAGCACACAGCTGCATTTACTAAACAAATCCAAACACTCACATGGCAATTAAACGAAGTAAGTGAAATAGCGGCCTATGTTGGTCAACCTTCAAGTATGGACTTTAACGGTATGGTGCGCGGCTATTATCGCCGTGAGGCAGCTAATCTCGCCGAGCTGAGAGTATTGTTAGTGGATAAGTCTAAGCGCGATCATCAATCCCATGGGGTGGTTATGCGTCTTCGCGAACAGCTCGCGATGCTAGCAACCGATGGCATTGTAATAAAAGTGGTTGAAGTACCACCAGGGCCGCCGGTACTGAGTACCTTAGTTGCTGAGGTTTACCGAGATGCTTTTGTTGATGAGCAAACACATTCTCACGCTGCCTTGCAGTTAGCTGCGCGTTTACAACAAGAGCCTCATGTAGTTGAAGTCGATACCTCAATGGTGGCACCCTCGCCATTACAGCGCTTTGTTACCAATAAAACCAAGGCCGCACTCAGTGCGGTTTCAACTCAAAATATTGCACAAACACTCAGTATTGCCTCTCAAGGTGAAAACGTGGGTGTACTTTATGTGAGCAATGAAACAGAGCCCGTTGATATTAAATTACAGCTACCTTATAGCGAGCGAAATCAGCTTTCGCAATTACTTGCACTTCAGGTTAGGGGCGACAGAGATTTAGCTAAAACCAGTAACGAGTTTGGTTTAAGCAGTGCGCCAAGGCCGTTAGTATCGCTTTCAGAACTCGGTGAATTTACACAACATCATGTTGCTAAAACGATTGTTCGTAAAGATCAGCGCGACGTGATTTATGTTATGGCTGAGCTTAATGGGCGCACACCAGCGGAAGTGATTGCTGATGTGAATGCTGATTTAAATGTATCAAACGATGAGTTTGTTAAAACATCGTGGGTAGGTCGTCACTTTTTTAATAATGGCGGAACAGCCCCATGGCAACTACCACAAGGAACCCATGTCAGCTTTAGCGGCGAGGGGGAATGGCGCATAACCATTGATGTATTTAGAGATATGGGCATTGCCTTTGCGTTTGCGCTCAGTGCTATATTTATAATTTTACGGGTACAAACACAGTCGGCGAGTTTATCGCTGATTATCATGTCAGCTATTCCGTTAACAGTGATAGGTATAATGCCAGGTTTTTGGCTGTTAAATCAGTTTGGTGAGCGCTCCATAGCAGGTGCCCCAGAGCCGGTATTATTTACTGCCACAGCGATGATAGGCATGATTGCCCTTGCAGGTATCGTGGTGCGTAACTCACTTATTTTGGTTGAGTTTATTAATCAAGCTCGCGGCCAAGGCATGGCAATTAAAGAGGCGCTTGTTGCAGCGGGTACGGTGCGAATGCGCCCTGTGCTCCTAACCGCAGGTACCACTTTGTTGGGTAACTTAGTGATCACACTCGATCCGGTATTTAGCGGGCTCGCGATTGCGATTATTTTTGGCATTGTGGCGTCTACATTATTTTCATTATTTGTAGTACCGCTTGTTTATTATTTAGTGTTTGCAAGCACAGAGGATGAAGCGCATGCAGGGTAAATCAAAACTTATAGGCACATTTGCCGCGTTATTTGTCATTATTATGGCTGTGTTTTATATGGCAGGCAGCTTTTCTGACAAGCAAGCTGCTGGCTTAAAAGAATCAAAAATAACGAGCTATCAAGGTGAGCGAGTAACGGTAACGCTGCAAAGTATTGCAGGCACTGAGCAGGTACCAGGTAGTGTAATAGCAAAACAAAATACGCAAATTTCATCGCATGTTATGGCGCAGGTTGAGCAGTTAAAAGTACGTGCTGGCGATAAAGTCGCTAAGGGCGATTTACTTATTATGCTCAAGCAAGATGATTTTAAAGCAGCATTAGCGCAAAGCAGTGCAAATATTAATGCGGTGCAAGCGTCGTTAACGCAAGCTAAAAAGCAACTAGCCAGAATGATTGATTTAAATGCGCAAGGATTAGTATCTGTTAGTGAATTAGATGACGCCAAAGCAAAGTTTGAAAACTTAACCGCTAATTTAGCGGTTGCTAAGCAACAGCAAACGCAAGCTCAGGTATCGCTTAATTATACGCGTATTACTGCCCCTATTTCGGGCGTGGTCGTTGAGCGCCTAACTGAACCTGGCGATACTGCAACACCCGGTAAACCGCTGATTACTTTGTATAACCCATTACAGTTACAGCTTGAATTTAATGTACGTGAACAACAAGCAGTAAAATTAAGAGTAGGGGACAGTTTAAATGTGGTATTACCTTCTCTAGATATAACAACACCCGCAACGGTGAGCGAAATTGTACCAGTGGCAGATAACGCGGCGCGCAGCTTGCTTATTCGTTTAGAAGCCGATGCGCAACTTGGTTTAATGCCAGGCCTTTATGCTCAACTACAGTTACCAATAAAAAGTACCCAAGGTGTATTAATTGATCCACGTTGGGTGCATGAGTTTGGTCAGCTCAATATGGTGTATGTACTTGAAAACGAAACGCTGGTTAAACGTTTCGTGCGTTTAGGCAGTATTATAAATAACCAGCAACACGTAATAGCAGGCCTAAAAGAGGGTGATGTACTTGCTGTTGATTACATGCCAAGTCAAAGCGATTAAATAAAACTCGCAATTTCATCAATCGACTTTTTATCTAGGGCGTGCAGCGGCACTGTTGCATGCTCATCTGGGTAACCAGTAATAAGTAACATATAAGGGCGTTCGTTGTCTTTATCACGCCCACAAATATCGGTTAGAAAACTCATCGGTTTTGGTGTGTGGGTAAGTGTTGCAAGGCCTGCGCGGTGCAAGGCTTGAATTAAAAAGCCAGTGGCAAGGCCTACCGATTCATGCACATAGTAATTGGTGTTTTTATCGTCCGTATTTACACCCCCTTTTTTTGACTAAACACCGCGATTAACCATGGCGCGTGCTCTAAATAGGGTTTGTTAGCATCGGTGCCTAAGGGTTTTAGTGCATCTAACCATTCTTCACCCGCTCTGCCTTCATAAAAAGAGCGTTCTAATTTCTCGGCTGCTTCACGAATTTTCTTTTTAACATCACTACTATTAATTGCTACAAAATGCCAAGGCTGGTGGTTTGCGCCACTAGGCGCTGTACCTGCCGCTTTTATACAGGTTTCGATGATTTCTTTTAGCACTGGGCGGTTACTAAAGCTGCGAATACTATGACGGCGTTGACTCGTTTGTAAAAACTCATTCGCACGCGTCAGCATTTCCTCTGGCGGGTATTCTATAAAATCGGCTAATAGTTGGCTTTTATGATTTTGCATGGCTGTTCGCTTCTTATTTTTAGAGTGTGTGGTTTTTATACCGAGAGGCTCATTTCTAAGCAAGTGTTATTAGAATGAATTTCTGTTTATTTATTGTTACAAAGTTAACTAGTTACTAACTTATGTTCCCGTTTTTAATATGGTATAAAGTAGTACAAAAATAATACTTACAATTCAAGGAAGTAAAAATGCTATCAATAACAGGGTTATCAAAAACCTACGACAACGGTGTCCACGCTCTACAAGGTGTCGACTTAAATATTCCTAAAGGTATGTTTGGATTACTCGGTCCTAATGGGGCTGGTAAATCTTCATTGATGCGTACAATTGCAACGTTACAATCAGCAGATAGCGGCAGCATAAAGTTTGATGGGATTGATGTTTTAGCACAACCCAAAAGTTTACGTGAGCGTTTAGGTTATTTACCGCAAGATTTTGGTGTATATCAACGTGTGAGTGCCTATGACTTATTAGATCATATGGCAGTTTTAAAAGGCTTAAATAATAAAGCTGAGCGTAAAGAGGCCGTTGAAGGGTTACTCGCGCAAACTAATTTATACGACCACAGAAAAAATGCAGTGAGTGGTTTTTCGGGCGGTATGCGTCAGCGTTTTGGTATTGCACAAGCTTTATTAGGCGACCCTGATTTACTCATTGTTGATGAACCAACGGCAGGGCTGGATCCTGAAGAGCGCAATCGTTTTCATAATTTATTGGTTGGTTTAGGCGAAAGTAAAGTGGTGATTTTATCAACCCATATAGTTGAAGATGTATCTGAGCTTTGCCCAAATATGGCTGTATTAGCAAGCGGTCAAATTTTGCTGGAAGGTAATCCAATCGAGCTGACTAATACGCTGCAGGGAAAAATATGGCACAAGGCGGTGAGCCAAGCCGAAGCTATCGAACTCGAACAGTCATTACCTGTAATCGCAAAACGCTTGTTTGCAGGCAAAACATTACTCAGCGTATTTGCTGACGATGCCCCGCAAGGTTTTGATGCAAAGCCCGCTGATTTAGAAGACGTTTATTTTTCAACATTGCACAAGCATCGCAATAAAGCGGCATAAGGATACTGATTATGTTGTTTAAAATGATGCAATTTGAGCTGCGCTATTTTATACGTCAGCCCTCTTTCTATATCACGTCACTTATTTTGTTCTTTCTAACTTTTATGGCGTCTGTTTCTGACACGGTGCAAATCGGTGGAAGCAGTAATGTGAATGTAAATTCTCCTTACGCAATTTTGCAATTTATTGCGATTATGTCGGTGTTTGCTATTTTTTTAGTGGTCAATTTTGTCGGCAGTTCTGCTCTTCGTGATGATGTGAGTAAACTTAACGAATTGGTACTAAGTAAGCCACTAAACATCGCTCAGTATAGAGCGGGTAGATTCATCGGGGCTTATTTGGTCACGCTATTGGTGTTTTCAACTACGATGTTGGGTGTGTGGGTTGGCAGTGGTTTTGGTAACCTAATAGGTTGGTTAGATAGTGAGATGGTAGGTGAAAATAAACTCAGTTATTATTTAGTGCCTTTCTTTTATATTGCTGCCCCTTCTTTGTTTGTTGTTTCATCGCTAATCAACGCAGTCGCAGTGCGCTTTCGCAGTATGGTGACGCTCTATCTCGTTGCTGTTGCTTTACTTATTAGTTATTTGGTTGGAAGAAGTATCTTCGGTGATATTCAATATCGCGAAATCTCAGCTTACCTAGATATGTTTGCTCTGTCTGCTATGAGAGTTCAGATGGAATACTGGACAATAGCTGATCGCAACGTGATGGAAATTACCTTAACAGACCAATTATTGCATAACAGGCTAATTTGGTTAGGTGTTGGCTTGGTAGCATTTGTAACTGCAGCGCTTAATTCATCCCATCATTTGGCGCAAAAGCAAAAAGTGAAAGGCAAGGCCAATAAAGATAGTAATACTAATTCTGCAGCCGCTCTTAACTTTAATATAACGGCAAAATCGACAGGAAGTAATGCGTGGTCGCAGTTTTTAACGCGGACTGTTTTTGAGGTCAAACAAGTTATAAAAAGCTATTCGTTTGGTATCTTATTGATTTTATCTTTAGCGACATTAATTCCTGCGTTGGTAGGTTCAATGGGCTCATACGGGACTGATATTTGGCCTGTCACTTTTAGAATGGTTGAGCTTATTCAAGGTAGCTTTGGTACTTTAATGATAATAGTACTGGTTTACTATTGTGGTGAACTTGTATGGCATGATCGTGAATCACGAATGTCAGACATTGTTGATGCTTATCCTGTTGCAAATTGGGTGTTCTGGGGCTCTAAATATGTAGCTTTGAGTGCTGTTTTATTATTGTTATGCGTATTTGGATCTTTGGTGACATTGTTTTATCAAATGATTATGGGCATGGCGAACTTCGATATTGCTCAATATGTAATCAGGCTTGGTTATTTATTTGTACTTATGCTTATTTTTCAAGGTGGCTTTGCATTTTTATTACAAGTAATTAGCCCTAACAAGTACGTCGGTATGGGTTTATATGTACTGTACTTTATTACGACTCAGGTGATGAGTAGCTATGGCTTTGAGCATAACATGTTTGCTATTGGAAGTACGCCAAGCGCGCCTTATTCAGACATTAATGGTTACGGCCACTTTTTAACTGCGGTGCATTGGTATAATTTATACTGGTTTGGCTTTAGTATGATCATTGCTGCACTCAGCTATGCGCTTTGGCCTCGTGGTGCAGGGCAAAATTTAAAAGCACGGGTTAAGTTATTAGGCTATCAACTTGGCAATTCAGGTAAGGTTGTTATGGTATGCGGTGCACTTATTTTTGTTGGTGCGGGTAGCTATATTTACTACAACACAACAATACTTAATCAATTTATAACTACTGACCAGTCTGAAGATTTAAAAGAGCAATATGAACGTGAGTTTGGTCAATTTGTTAATGCGGCTGTGCCTATTCCGACTGATGTTGTTGTTACTGCAGATATTTACCCTCAAGAGCGACGTATTAATGCAAGCGTAGTTATGCAAGTAGAAAATAAGTCGCAACATCCGATTACACGAGTATTGGTGAATAAACCTTATCATACTCATAAATGGAGTGTTGTGGCAGATGGTGCGCAACTGGGCGAGTTAAATGAGCAGTATCGTCATGCTTGGTTAGAGTTTACAGAGCCAATGCAACCAAATGAAAGCCGCGAAATTGTGATGAGCGTAGAGCGTCATACTAAAGGTTTCGTAGATAGAGGTAGTGACGAACGAGTAGTATATAACGGTACATTCATCGATAACTCAGCACTGTTTCCAACCTTTGGTTATTCCTTTGGTAAGCAATTGCAAGATAAAAATGAGCGTCGTCAAAGAGGTTTACCAGAGTTAAAGCGCGGCAATAAAATTGAAGAAAAGCAATATCATAACCAACCTTTATTTGCGGATAATTATGTCAGTTTTGCTGCCACTATTACCACCGATGAGTCTCAAATTGCGATGGTTCCGGGTTACTTGCAATCACAAACTACTAAAGACGGCCGCACTACGTTTGTATACGAAATGGATGCACCTATGAAGCACTTTTACACCTTGCTCTCTATGGATCTTGAGGTGAAAAAAGAGCTGTACAATGGCGTAAATATAGAAGTTTATTATCACAAACAGCATGCTTGGAATATAGATACGATAATTCAATCTACCAAAGACTCTTTAGATTACTTTTCCAAAGAGTTTAGCCCCTATCAGCATAAGCAAATGCGTATTATTGAGTTCCCTCGTTATCGTAGTTTTGCGCAGAGTTTTGCTAATACAGTCCCGTTCTCTGAAAGTATGGGGTTTATTACCGATACGCGTGAACCTGATAATATTAACTATCCTTACTATGTAACATCGCATGAGTTAGCGCACCAATGGTGGGGGGGGCAGGTGATTGGCGCGAAGGTTGAGGGCTCTAATATTTTATCTGAAATGCTCTCTCAATATGCAGCAATTATGGTGATGAAAGAGAGATACGGTGAAAACAATCTTCGTAAATTCTTAAAGTATGAGCTAGATCGTTATTTGTTCGGACGAACGACTGAGCCTTATGATGAGAGGACTCTAGCGCGTACAGTAGGGCAGCAATACATCCATTATAACAAAGGATCTGTGGTTATGATGGCCATTCATGATCTGTTAGGTGAACAACGTTTAAATGCCGTTTTACGAGCTTTTTTGCAAGATTACCAATATGCACAAGATCGTTACCCTACCACGTTAGACTTTATTGCCTACCTAAAGGAAGGAGCGAGTGAGCAAGAGCAAGCATTCATTGAAGATCAGTTTAATGCCATTACGTTATATGAGTTAAAGCTCAGTGATGTTGATGTTCAAGAGGCTGAATCTGTTGATGGCGAGCATACTGTTACGCTAACTATTTCTGCAGCAAAAAAACATGCAGATGGGGAAGGGAATGAAGAGGATATTCCATTAGCGCAAATGATAGATGTCGCTTTGTTTAGCGCAGATCCAAATGAAATTCAGGAAGGGGATACTGTTATCTACATGCAAAAGCACGAGATAAAAACAGGTGAAAATACCATTACATTAAAGGTAACTGAGTTACCTAAATTTGCTGGTGTTGACCCTTTCGTTAAGTTAATTGATAAAAAAAGTGGCGATAATATCAAGGCGCTATAATGTTAACTTGGACCAAAATACCAGTTTTTTTATAGACTGGCGATAAACCTTATATTTAATAGATAAAGACGATCGAGTTAAATTTATCTTTATAAACATAAAAGGCCGCATTTATGCGGTCTTTTTATATGAATGATTTATAAGATTTGTAGTCATGTGATATTTGTTAAACAATTTATTACTCAACATTTTTTGCCCTCTTATAAAGTTAATTACTAATAGTGAGCTAATCAGGATGATTATCCAATCATTAATAATGGGTGCTGCTTTACTTGATTTTAGTACTTACTATGAGGTAAAAAGTTAGCCGCAAGCCAGCGCAAAAATAACAAGTAAGGCAAGTGTTGAAGATAGCCATCCATTTTATTTATAGGGATAAGTGTTTGAGCAGCGTGAAGATGTAGAGCAAATTTGTAAGGATACTCAGGTTGCTCAAATGCAGTTGGCAGGAAAGTCAGTATGAACTTTAAACTAATTATTGTGAGTTCGCGGTATTGACTGGTTGCACAAATATTGATTTTATTTTTTATCGAGGGGGGTGAAGTAAACAATCACATACAAGCTCGCAATTGCAAAGTGTGCATGCTTATAAATCCTTTACTAATGGCTTAGTATAGTTAGTTATCAATCAAGTTGGTCCTTTTTGGCATCCTAAATCAGTTGCAATTGATTGCAACAAGAACGAGTTTAAAGCTGAATAAACAGGCGTTTTTATATTTATGGTTAATTTAAAAGGTGGCCATTAAACGAGAAAAGGGCCTTTCGGCCCTTAGTGTTGCAGCAAGTAACACATTCTTTTTATAGGCTAAAGTCGACAGCGTAGGCTACATAAGCTTTAACATCTGAGCCGTCCATGTCGTTATCAGATAGGCCAAAGGTAAAACCATCCTTAGAAACTGATACGCCATAATCAATGATATTGTCATCACCGATGAAATCGCCTGAGTAATGCCCTATGTGTAGCGCCATTTCAGTGCCATTGCTACCAACAGCGAAGCTGTAATCGGCGTTTAAATACAGTGAATCACCAAAATCAGTACCATCACCACTGGCAGCAGATGTTGCAAGTACGGCTGCACCAAATGTAAAACCTTGCACACTAATGCTACCGTAAACTTCTGAAAAATCAGCATCGGCATCTGATGCCGCATCTGGGTAAGCGTAATAAATATAACCTACGTCATAACTTACGTTTTCATTAATAGCGCCGCCAAAACCGGCGTATAAGTCTAGTTCGTAAGTCATTTCATCGGCCCAAGACGCATTTGACGCCCAGGTACCTGCATAAAATCCAGATTCATTAGCGTAATCAATACCGCCAGATACAGCTGCATCGCCCCCAGTTTGCTCTTGTCCGCGCCATAAGTAGTTAGAAGTAGCGGCTGCATTGGCTGTTACTTCGGCAAATGCAGTAGTTGATGTCATTCCTGTTAATGCCAATGCACTGATCAATATTGTTTTTTGTAGTTTTAGCATGTCTCATTTCCCATTGTATGATTTTGCACGCCAAGGCTTTTTATTATAAACGACTACAACCTTTTGAACGGCGGCGTATTATTACGTTACTGCAGGGGGAATTGCACTGTATGTGCCAGCTTCCATTTATTTAATAAAAAATAAATTTTATGTTATAAAACAAGGTGTTGAAGTTATGCGCAAAGACGCTTTGTGAAAAGTATGTAAGGAAAGAACACACTGCTGGTGCAAAAAAAAGCCTGGCTGCACCATTAGAGCGCTACCAGGCTATCTATATTAGGATCTATTGGCCTTTGAAAATTTAACCTTGAAAGGTCTACAGACCCTAACGTTAAGCTAGTTTATTAAAGCTAATTGCGTTTGATATACGTTTTATCCAAAAATGGTACGCATAAGTGTAATTGTTTCGTTTACACCACGGCCTTTTTGTACTTCGCTAATAATAGAATCACGCTTAGCACGAATATGCTCTGGGATGTCATCAGCAGCAAGTGCGCGGTCCACTAATATTTCAGCCGATTCTTTGCCGCGGCGTGGCGCTTTACTGCTGCTCGAAGTGCTACGTGTAGGTTTATTTAGTAGCTTAATGTAGTTAGAGTTATCTGCAGTATTCGTATCTGCATAATAAAAAAAGCAAGGTATTAGCGCTTTAATATCCACTAACTGAGTTTCTAGTTCATTACCTGCATTGGCCATTTTAAACCATGACATAGCGTGAATGCTTTGTACTACATCTTGCCAGTAACGCTCAAAGTCACGGTTATTTAATTTGGTGATACCAAGTGCGGAGCAAAGTGCATCTAAGCGACTGTTACTAATCGGTGTAAATACATCAGGGCGGCGCATTGCTAATAAACGGGTTGCAGGCGCTAGTGTTGGTTTTTCATCACTGCCATTAAATGCACTCAAGTAAGCAATTACAAATTGTTGGTAATTACTTTGCGCTACATCACCCTCAAGTGGGATATTGCTCAGGGCATCGTCAAATGCACCTGGCAAGTCAGCCAACATCTGGTGAAAGCCTTTAGCACTTTTTGTAGAGGCAAACCATTCTACATCAAAGTTATAAGTACTCGGGTCGAGTGACGCCATGTGCTTACCGCTAAAAGCGAGTAAGTCTTCAGGGATCATGTCTTTTAATGGTTGTTTACGCAGGCCTGAGATATAAGCAGTTAAACGTAATTGCTCATCAAGTGCCACCAGTTCTTTATGTTGTTCTACAAACATACTCACTACTGGCCAAGGTGCTACCCGTAATGTTTTTAACTGTAAAAAGCTAATCGCTGAAATAAGTTGGTCATGCAGTTTTTTTAATAATGGTAATTGTGAGGTTTCGAGTAAGTCGTAATTAATGCGGTCGCGGCTTGCACTTAATAGCTCGTAACACCAACCTAAAAAATCTTCTGGATGGTTTTCCACTTTCACGGCCATCAGGTTTAGGCTTAGCTCTGAAGATTGCTTCAGAATGTTTTGATAAATTTGACTTTCTTGTTCGCCTAATGCCATTTTTGACGGTGAAATTAGCAGTTTCTTCATGCCTTGTAGACTCTCCGGTTAGATATTTTTTTTAGTCGCTACATTTTAGCTTATTTAGGCTAAATACAACAGGGGCGCGCATCATACCGAACAATTGCAGCAATGTAATCAGGGGCATGAATCTTTAAATTTATTAAAATGAGTTTTGAAAACCTGATTTTAAAAAGGGATGCCCTAATTGATATGTTTTTTATTTATTTAACAATGCTTTTAGTGTTAACTCCCGCTATGATAAGAACATTATTTGCACGTTTGAAAGGATGATCATGAAGACCTTATTTAAAATTATTGGTGTCATATTATTGCTATGCATAGCGTTAATTGTTGCTGCACCTTTTTTAATTCCTACTGATACCATTTTTAATAAAGTGTCTGAGCAGGTTGAAAAAACAACCGGGCGCACATTAACCATAAAGGGCGATAAAACCCTCAGTGTATTCCCCGCATTAAAATTAGAGCTTAATGATGTGCATTTTGCCAATATGCCTAGCGGCTCTCGCGCTGATATGGCAAGTATGCAGCAACTTGCCGTTCATATTCCTTGGCTTTCATTACTCGGTGGCGAGTTAAAGCTAGAAAAGTTTGTCATTAATGAGCCTGATATTTTGCTAGAAACCGATAAAAGCGGTAAAGCTAACTGGCAGTTATTTGATGCAGTGGCCAAGCAACCTGAGCAGCAAACTCAATCGGGTGAGGCAGTCAAACTACCTGAAAACTTTGATATTCAATTAGGTGAAGTCGCTATTTATGGCGGGTCGTTTACATATTTAGATGGTCAAACGGGTGCTAAACAACAAATTAGCGATTTAGAACTGGCTATATTACTGCCTTCACTGCGCAAACAGCTCGAAGTCAAAGGGGCTATTACTTATATGCAAGAGCGATTTGAGCTTGATGTAAAACTTGATACTCCAGCAAAAGCGATTGAAGGTGCCACATTTAATGTAAAGCAAACGCTTAACTCACGTTTAGTCGATTTAACGTTTGATGGCAGCATAGCCAAACAAGGCCAAGATATTAAAGGATTATTAGCACTTAACGGTGATTCAGTTAAAAATATTGCTAACTGGCAAGGGGTTGACTTAAACGCTAAAGACAATGCGTTTAATGCCTTTAGTATCAATGCCCAAATGCACTTGCTCAGTGAGGAGTTTAACCTAACTGAATTAGTTGCAACGCTCGATGCACTCGAGATTAAAGGTAAAAGTAAGGTGAATCTAGGCAGTCGTTTAGCGGTTAATGCTGATATTGACCTAGGGATGCTTGATTTAAATCCTTACTTACCAGAAACCGTAGCTAAAAAAGAAGCCCCTGCAAAAGACGAGTCTAAGCCTGCAGAGCCAATAGTGTGGGATGATACTAAAATTGATTTAAGTGGCTTAAGTGCATTAGATGCAAATGTGATTGTCCGTTCAAGTGGCTTAAAAGCGAACGATATTAAACTCGGCGCAAACCAGTTTACTGTGGCACTTAAAAATAGCATTGCTAAATTAAGTTTAGACAGCTTTGCGGCTTATGAAGGAACAGGTAAAGGGGTGGTGACTATCAATGCTCAAAATACCCCTTATAAAATAGCAACCAACTTCGATTTAGATAAAATAGACGCACAGCCATTACTTAGCGATGCTGCAGGCTTTGATAAGCTAATGGGCAAGGGCTCTTTAAACTGGAATCTAACCACAGCAGGGCAAAGCCAAAAAACGTTTATTAACGCGCTTAATGGTAAACTAGGATTCAAGTTCGCTGATGGTGCAGTTGAGGGAGCAAACGTAGCAGAAATGGTGCGTAAGGGGAAAGAGCTAGTTAAAGGCAACTTTAATGCCGTGTCTGAGGGATTAGATACAGGATTTGAGGAATCTGAGAAAACAGATTTCTCTGCACTTTCTGGTAGTTTTAACTTTACCAATGGCGTAGGCAAAAATACTGATTTATCGTTGATCAGCCCTTTAATACGCATTTCAGGTGAAGGAGACGTTGATTTACCGCAAACGCTTGTTAACTATCGACTAGTAACAGGCGTCGTTGACTCTATTGAAGGTCAAGGTACAACCGATGACAGTACTGGCTTTAAAGTTCCTTTACGCATAAAAGGCCCGTTTCATGACGTGAATATAAAGCTTGATGTAAGCAATGCTTTAAAAGATGAAGCTAAGCAAAAGCTTGATGATGCAAAAGACAAAGCTAAAGATAAAATTAAAGACAAATTAAAAGGTTTGTTTGGCTAATTTTAATTACTGATATAAAACAAGGCATCAACAAGATGCCTTGTTTGTTTTATAACCACCTGTAAATTAGATAAATAGCATAGAAAACCTCGTTTTAATTTAGCATCCCTATTAAATTAATTAAAAAATAACCTACCACTCCCCCCTCAATGCTGATACAATTGCCCGCCCTTAAGAGACATCTAGTATGTTTTTTGAGTGGAATTCAATCGAAATGTCTTGATTTTAAACAAATTTAAGACAAGTTGTAATTACTACACCGGAGGTCATTAACATGATCCAAATGCAAACTCAGCTGGAAGTTGCTGATAACAGCGGCGCTCGCAAAGTGCAGTGTATAAAAGTCCTTGGTGGTTCACACCGTCGCTATGCAGCGATTGGCGATATCATTAAAGTTTCTGTAAAAGAAGCGATTCCTCGCGGTAAAGTGAAGAAAGGTGATGTTAAAAACGCGGTAGTTGTGCGTACCAAAAAAGGCGTTCGTCGTCCAGACGGTTCATTGATCCGTTTCGACAGCAATGCGGCTGTTATCTTAAATGATAACTTGCAGCCTATTGGTACTCGTATTTTCGGCCCTGTGACTCGCGAACTTCGTAATGAAAAGTTCATGAAAATCGTTTCACTAGCCCCAGAAGTACTGTAAGGAGTCTATCATGGCAGCAAAAATCCGTCGTGATGACGAAGTAATCGTACTAGCAGGTAAAGACAAAGGTAAGCGCGGCAAAGTGCTTTCAGTTGTAACCGAGTCTGGTCGAGTATTTGTCGAAGGCATTAACTTAATCAAGAAACACCAAAAGCCGGTTCCACAGTTGAACCAAGCTGGCGGTATTGTTGAGAAAGAAGCGTCTATCGACGTATCAAACGTTGCGATCTACAACTCGGAAACGAGCAAAGCAGATCGTGTAGGTTTCAAGATTGAAGATGGTAAGAAATTACGTATCTTTAAATCTACTGGTAAAACTATCTAATAGTTGGAGTAGAATGATGGCGAAACTGCATGAAGTATATAAAGACAAAGTAGTTGCTGAACTTCAAGAGAAGTTTGGTTTCAGCTCTGTCATGCAAGTCCCTCAGATCGAGAAGATCACATTAAATATGGGTGTGGGCGAAGCCTTAGCTGACAAGAAGATTTTAGATAACGCTGTTGCGGATCTAGAAGCTATCTCTGGTCAGAAACCTTTAATCACTAAAGCACGCAAATCTGTTGCTGGCTTCAAAGTGCGTGAAGGTTACCCGATTGGTTGTAAAGTAACCCTACGCGGCGAGCGTATGTGGGACTTTTTTGAGCGTTTGGTTTCAATCGCTATCCCACGTATCCGTGACTTCCGTGGTGTGAGTGCTAAGTCTTTTGATGGACGCGGTAACTACAGCATGGGCGTACGTGAACAAATCATCTTCCCAGAAATTGATTATGATAAAGTAGACCGTGTACGCGGTATGGATATCACAATCACTACATCTGCGAAATCAGATGAGGAAGGCCGTGCGTTGTTAGAAGCGTTTAACTTCCCATTCAAGAAATAAGGGTAGGGTTATGGCAAAGAATTCTATGAAAGCGCGCGAAGCAAAGCGCACTAAACTAGTTGCTCAGTACGCTGAAAAGCGTGCAGCACTAAAAGCTATCATCAGTGATGTTAATACATCTGAAGATGATCGTTGGGACGCGGTACTTAAGCTACAAGCTTTACCTCGTGATTCTAGCCCTGCACGTCAACGTAATCGTTGTAACATTACGGGCCGCCCACATGGTTTCCTTCGCAAATTCGGCATGAGCCGTATTAAAGTTCGCGAAGCAGCTATGCGCGGTGAAATTCCTGGCCTTAAAAAGGCTAGCTGGTAATAGAATCATGGGAGTAAGACTATGAGCTTGCAAGATCCTATCGCGGATTTATTTACACGAATCCGTAACGGTCAGTCAGCGAAAAAAGTATCTGTAACGATGCCTAATTCGAAACTGAAAGTAGCAGTAGCTAATGTATTAAAAAATGAAGGTTACATCGCAGACTTCTCAGTAAGTGGTGATGTAAAACCTGAGCTTTCTATCGAGTTAAAGTACTTCGAAGGCAAAGCTGTTATTGAAAATATCCAGCGTGTAAGTCGCCCTGGTCTACGTATCTATAAGAGACGTGACGAATTACCAAAGGTAATGGGTGGTTTAGGTATCGCTATCGTATCAACTTCTAAAGGCCTAATGACAGACCGCGCAGCACGTAGTGCAGGCGTTGGTGGTGAAATCATTGGTTTTGTAGCTTAATCGGAGGGGAACTATGTCTCGCATAGCAAAGGCACCAATAAACGTTCCTGCCGGTGTAGAAGTTACATTAAAAGGCCAGGAAATCACAGTTAAAGGCAAAAACGGTGAACTTACTCGTACTATCAACGATGCAGTTGAAGTACAAGTTAACGACAACGTTATTACAACTTTACCTCGTGAAGGCGTAGCCAATGCATGGGCACAAGCAGGTACTGCTCGCGCTCTAATCAACAACATGGTTGTTGGTACGCATGAAGGTTACGAGAAGAAACTTCAGTTAGTAGGTGTTGGTTACCGTGCTGCAGCTAAGGGCAAAGTTTTAGACTTAACTCTTGGTTTCTCGCACCCAGTTAATTTCGCAGTTCCTGAAGGAATTACGATTGAAACTCCAAGCCAAACAGAAGTTCTAGTTAAGGGCGTAGATAAGCAGTTAGTTGGTCAAACAGCTGCTAACATTCGTGCATACCGTAAACCTGAGCCTTATAAAGGTAAAGGTGTTCGTTATTCAGATGAGAATGTACGCCGTAAAGAGGCTAAGAAGAAGTAAGGTAAGACGATGGATAAAAAAACAGCTCGTCTACGTCGTGCTAAACGCACTCGTAGAAATTATATTGAACAAGGCACAACGCGTCTTGTTATCCACCGCACGCCACGTCACATTTACGCTCAAGTTGTAAACGCTGAGGGTAATGTACTGGCTGCTGCTTCTACTGTTGAGAAAGCTATTAGCGAAACAGTTAAAGGCACAGGCAACGTTGCAGCTGCACAAGCAGTTGGTAAAGCGGTTGCTGAACGTGCGGCTGACAAAGGCATCGAAAAGATTGCTTTTGATCGCAGTGGCTTTAAATATCACGGCCGTGTGAAGGCGCTAGCTGATGCTGCGCGTGAAGCCGGTTTGCAATTCTAGGAGTAGACAATGGCTAACGTAGAAGCAAAGCAACAACAGCCTGATTTAGCTGAAAAGCTAATCGCGGTGAACCGTGTGTCTAAAGTAGTTAAAGGTGGTCGTATCTTTAGCTTTACTGCACTAACTGTAGTTGGTGATGGCGCAGGTAAAGTAGGTTTCGGTTATGGTAAAGCACGTGAAGTTCCAGCTGCTATTCAAAAAGCAATGGAAAAAGCACGTCGTAACATGATCAACGTAGACCTAAATGGCAACACATTACAGCATCCTGTTAAAGGACGTCATGCTGGCTCACAAGTGTTTATGAAACCAGCATCTGAAGGTACTGGTATCATTGCAGGTGGTGCTATGCGTGCAGTACTTGAAGTGACTGGTGTGCAGAACGTACTTTCTAAATGTTACGGTTCTACTAACCCGATCAACGTTGTACGTGCAACGATCTCAGCTCTTGAGAACATGAATTCTCCTCAGTCGATCGCTGCAAAACGTGGTCTTCGAGTAGATGAGATTTTGGGGTAAACCATGGCTAATAAAACTGTAAAAGTAACACAAGTAAAAAGCTCTATCGGTCGTTTACCGAAGCATAAAGCTACATTACGCGGTCTTGGTTTACGTCGTATCAATCACACTGTTGAGTTAGAAGACACAGCATGTGTACGTGGTATGATTAACCAGGTTTATTACATGGTTAAGGTAGAGGGGTAATTCGATGCATTTGAATACACTTTCACCTGCTGCAGGTTCAAAAACTGCTCCAAAACGTGTTGGTCGTGGTATCGGTTCTGGTCTTGGTAAGACTGGTGGCCGTGGTCACAAAGGTCAAAAATCACGTTCTGGCGGTAAAGTACGCGTTGGTTTCGAAGGCGGTCAAATGCCTATGCAACGTCGTCTACCTAAGTTCGGTTTCACTTCTCGCAAATCATTAGTATCTGCAGAAATTAACCTATACGAAATCGCTAAAGTTGAAGGCGATGTGGTAGACCTAAGCGCGTTACAAGCAGCTGGTCTAGTTAAAAAGAACGTTCAGTTCGTTAAAGTTGTTAAATCTGGCGAAGTTTCACGCGCTGTTACCGTTAAAGGCCTTAAGGCTACTAAAGGTGCACGCGAAGCTATCGAAGCTGCCGGAGGCAAGGTAGAAGACTAAGGAAGTACTAATGGCTAAACCAGGTCAAGATACACAAAGTGCACAAGGTGGACTTTCGGAATTGAAGCGCCGATTACTCTTCGTATTGGGTGCTATCATAATTTACCGTCTAGGTTCATTTGTGCCGATCCCTGGGATTGACGCCGCTGTACTTGCCGATTTCTTCGAGCAACAAAAGGGCACCATTGTTGAGATGTTCAACATGTTTAGCGGTGGTGCGCTTGAGCGAGCTTCAGTGTTAGCACTGGGTATCATGCCGTATATCTCGGCTTCGATTATTACGCAACTATTAACGCATATGTATCCGCCGTTTATAGAGCTTAAGAAAGAAGGTGAGCAAGGGCGTAAAAAGATAAGCCAGTACACACGCTACGGCACGCTTGTGCTTGCTACTATCCAATCAATCGGTATTGCCACAAGCTTACCGGGCATGATGAACGGGTTAGTTGTTAACCCAGGTATGGGATTCTATTTCACCGCAGTGGTGAGTTTAGTAACCGGTACTATGTTCCTTATGTGGTTGGGCGAACAGATAACAGAACGTGGTATCGGTAACGGTATCTCAGTTCTAATATTTGTTGGTATTGTAGCTAACCTGCCGTCTGCTATTGGTTCGACAGCCGAAATGGCGCGCCAAGGTGATTTGAATGTTTTTGTACTGTTGATGGTTGCGGTTATAGTATTCGCTGTTACTTATCTTGTTGTATTCTTTGAACGTGGTCAACGACGTATCGTTGTTAACTACGCCAAACGTCAACAAGGTCGTCAAGTATTTGCTGCTCAAAGCACGCATTTACCTCTGAAAGTAAATATGGCGGGTGTTATTCCACCAATCTTCGCTAGCAGTATAATTCTGTTCCCTGGTACAATTGCAAGCTGGTTCGGCCAGGGTGAAGGTCCGGTTGCTGATGTGCTACAAGCAATTGCTACAACGTTGACTCCAGGTCAGCCTTTGTATGCAATGGTTTTAGCTGCGGCTATCATCTTCTTCTGCTTTTTCTACACAGCGTTGGTTTTTAACCCACGTGAAACGGCAGACAACCTGAAAAAATCTGGCGCATTTATCCCAGGTATTCGTCCAGGTGAGCAGACATCTAAATACATTGATAAAGTGATGACACGCCTGACATTGGCAGGTGCTTTGTATATAACCTTTATCTGTCTGGTGCCCGAATTCATGACTATGGCATGGCAAACGCCATTCTATTTCGGCGGTACATCAATTTTGATTATCGTTGTAGTAATCATGGACTTTATGGCACAAGTACAGACGCATCTGATGTCACATCAGTATGATTCTGTGCTGAAAAAAGCGAACCTTAAAGGCTACGGTCGATAAGGTCAGTTTACGGAGTTGAGCAATGAAAGTACGTGCTTCCGTTAAGAAAATATGCCGTAACTGTAAAGTTATTAAACGTGCTGGTGTAGTACGCGTAATTTGCAGTGAGCCTAAGCATAAGCAAAGGCAAGGCTAAGTAAACAGTCGTGCAGGCTGAGGTTTCTCGGCCTGTGTTTTTAGTTGTGATTTGGTCTTCGTTTGAGTATCCTTACGGGCTTTTCAAACAGATGATTACCAAATTCAAATATAGGAGATGTGTTAGTGGCCCGTATCGCTGGCATTAACGTCCCTGATCATAAACATGCAGTTATTGGTTTAACAGCTATTTATGGCATAGGTAAGACTCGCTCTAAGGCTATCTTAGAAGCGACTGGTATCGCCGAGACCACAAAAATCGGTGAACTTTCAGACGAAACACTTGACGTATTGCGTGAAGCAGTTGGCAAGTACACTGTAGAAGGTGACCTTCGTCGTGAAGTTACTTTGAATATCAAGCGCCTTATGGACCTTGGTTGTTTCCGTGGCCTACGTCACCGTCGCTCTTTACCACTTCGTGGTCAAAGAACAAAGACTAACGCGCGTACCCGTAAGGGTCCTCGTAAGCCTATTAAGCGATAAGGGGATAGTAAAATGGCTAAGACACCAATTCGTCGTAAAAAGGTTAAAAAGCAAGTTGCTGATGGTATGGCTCATGTTCATGCGTCTTTCAACAACACTATTGTAACGATTACCGACCGTCAAGGTAATGCACTATCATGGGCTACTGCCGGTGGTTCAGGTTTCCGTGGTTCACGTAAATCTACTCCATTTGCTGCTCAGGTTGCTGCAGAGCGTGCAGGTACTGCTGCTCAAGAATACGGTTTAAAAAATCTAGAAGTTTTCATCAAAGGTCCAGGTCCAGGTCGTGAATCTGCTGTACGTGCTTTGAATGCTGCTGGTTACCGTATCACCAACATTACTGACGTGACGCCAATACCACACAATGGTTGTCGTCCACCGAAGAAACGTCGCGTTTAACAATAGGTTAGGAGAAATAACATGGCAAGATATTTGGGCCCTAAGCTCAAGCTGAGTCGTCGTGAAGGTACTGACCTGTTCCTTAAGAGCGGCGTAAGAGCTATCGACTCTAAGTGTAAACTTGAGACTGCACCTGGTCAGCACGGCGCTCGTAAAGGACGCTTATCTGATTACGGTTTACAATTACGTGAAAAGCAAAAAGTACGTCGTATCTACGGTGTATTAGAAAAGCAATTCCGTAACTACTACAAAGAAGCTGCTCGCCTTAAAGGTAATACAGGTGAAAACTTGTTACAGCTTTTAGAGCAACGTTTAGACAATGTTGTATATCGCATGGGTTTTGCTAGCACACGCGCTGAAGCACGTCAGTTAGTAAGCCACAAAGCGATTCTAGTTAATGGTCGTGTTGTGAACATTCCTTCATACGTAATTACTCCAGAAGATACTGTTGTAATCCGTGAGAAGTCTAAGACACAAGCACGTATCATCGCTGCTCTAGAGTTGGCTGAGCAACGTGAAAAGCCGACTTGGGTTGAAGTTGACGGTAAGAAATTGGAAGGTAGCTTCAAGCGCCTACCTGAGCGTTCAGATCTGTCTGCGGACATTAATGAACAACTAATCGTCGAACTTTACTCTAAGTAAAGTTAAGAGTTAAGAGAGGATAAAATGCAGGGTTCTGTTACAGAATTTCTAAAACCAAGGTTAGTCGATATCGACGCTATAAACCCAACGCGTTCTAAAGTAGTTTTAGAACCACTCGAGCGTGGCTTTGGTCACACTTTGGGTAATGCCTTACGCCGTATACTGTTATCATCTATGCCTGGATGTGCAGTAACTGAAGTTGAAATCGACGGTGTATTGCATGAGTACAGCGCGAAAGAAGGCGTACAAGAAGACATCATTGAAATACTACTAAACCTTAAAGGTCTAGCGGTAACGTTAGAAGGCAAAGATGAAGTTTTTCTGACCCTGACTAAATCTGGTGTAGGCCCTGTGACTGCGGCAGATATTCAGCACGATGGCGATGTAACAATTGCTAACCCAGATCATGTTATTTGTAATTTAACTACAAATAACAGCGAGATCAGCATGCGTATTCGTGTTGAGCGTGGTCGTGGTTATGTGCCGGCATCTAGTCGTTTATCCTCTGATGACGATGAGCGTCCAATTGGTCGATTGCTGCTTGATGCATCATTCAGCCCAGTTGAACGTATTGCGTACTCGGTTGAATCAGCCCGTGTTGAGCAACGTACAGACTTAGACAAGTTAATCATTGATATGGAAACAAACGGCACTTTAGATCCTGAAGAAGCGATCCGCCGTGCGTCTACTATCTTAGCTGAGCAACTAGATGCATTCGTAGATTTACGCGATGTAACTGAGCCAGAAGAGAAAGAAGAGAAGCCAGAATTCGATCCTATTCTACTTCGTCCAGTTGATGATCTTGAACTAACAGTACGTTCAGCAAACTGTTTGAAAGCCGAGCAAATTCAATATATCGGTGATTTAGTTCAGCGCACTGAAGTTGAGCTTCTTAAAACGCCTAATTTAGGTAAGAAGTCTCTAACTGAAATAAAAGACGTGCTAGCTTCACGTGGTCTTTCTCTAGGTATGCGCCTAGAAAATTGGCCGCCTGCAAGCCTAGCTGAATAATCTAAATCACTATATTAGTTTAGTTAGAAGGATAGGGTCATGCGCCATCGTAAGAGTGGTCGTCAATTAAACCGTAACAGTAGCCATCGTAAAGCGATGTTCAGCAATATGGCAGGTTCTTTGGTGAAACATGAAATCATCAAAACTACTTTGCCTAAAGCGAAAGAGTTACGCCGTGTAATTGAACCTTTAATCACACTGGCTAAGACTGACAGCGTAGCAAATCGCCGTTTAGCATTTGCCCGCACGCGTGATAATGAAGTAGTTGGTAAATTGTTCAGCGAAATCGGTCCTCGTAATACAGACCGTCCAGGTGGTTACACTCGTATTCTTAAGTGTGGCTTCCGTGCTGGTGATAATGCACCAATGGCTTATATTGAACTAGTTGGTCGCCCAGCGGCGAGCGAAGAAGTTCAAGAAGACGCACAGTCTGCAGAGTAAGTCTTTAAAGAGACACCAAAAAGCCGAGCTTATGCTCGGCTTTTTAATACCTAAAATTTATCACACGGTAATAGGAACGCGTAAAGTCCTCCCCAATTTTTTTATCAATAATAAACAACAGCCCCATATCAATAAAGGCAGTCTATTTGCTACTAACAGAAAAATAGTTCGCTTATTTAAATACTTTCTTCATGTTACCCCTGACTTATATATGCTATTTAGCTATGATTGGTAAAAATAAGCTAATTATATAACTTAAGGTTGTGATTAACGTCATAGGTTGAAACAGTAAATACATAAGTAAAGAAAGCCTTACCTATATGCTATGTTTTTTGCCAAATGCCCTTAGTGTTCTACTAGCTAAAATAGTTATAGCAAGAAATTGGATGCTATTTGCAAGCGATTTCAACATCAACACGTTATCATTAAAAAATAACTTATAACCTCATTTGAAGCTAAATATGCTTGAGTTTAGTTGTCTTTTTAAGCGTTTAGTTGTAATTTTGTTCGAACAGACATTTATTTCAAGTTTTCTTCAAAAAAGGGTTGATCTGTTTTCGGATCTCCCTATAATGCGACCCCACTGAGACGGCAGAGCGCAACGCATAGCGAGGCACGAGCTACTCAGTGAGTTGAGTAAAACTTAGTTTCGAAAACTTTCAAGTTTAACAAAATTAAGTGTTGACAAAAAAATAGGAAAGCGTA
>NZ_FPAR01000005.1:0-1374 GCF_900116475.1 Pseudoalteromonas sp. DSM 26666
GTCCCCAAGGGGATTCGAACCCCTGTTACCGCCGTGAAAGGGCGGTGTCCTAGGCCTCTAGACGATGGGGACACATAAATGTGTCACTAGGACAATCGATTAGTTTAACTCACATCCTGAGCTTTTAAGGTAATGGCGTATAGTACAAATAAAGACTCGAGCTTTATGTGTTACGCTATTTTCTCGGTAAAACCGCCTTTAACTAAAAAGTTAAATGGCGTCCCCAAGGGGATTCGAACCCCTGTTACCGCCGTGAAAGGGCGGTGTCCTAGGCCTCTAGACGATGGGGACACAGAAAACTGTTACCCTAGGACAAACACTAAAAATTGGTGGAGCTATGCGGGATCGAACCGCAGACCTCTTCGCTGCCAGCGAAGCGCTCTCCCAGCTGAGCTATAGCCCCAACTTATTCAATACGCTCGGTGATAATCACGTCGTGTATCGCTTAGTGCGGGGCGCATTCTATGCACCCCCCAAAATAAAGTCAACAGTTTTTTATGCGACATTATTTAAATGGTTTAAATTTCAACAAACTGGCTATCATACGTGCTAAAAAACAGATTTTCATACTAATTTAGATGTCATGTTGCGCTTTACGTTGTTGTACTCGCCACATGTATACGACTAAGTACCCTATTCAACCGATAATATGAGTTTGAATATGATTTAAAGGGTATACATTTATATGCAAATTAGCTTGGTGCTGTTTTACTACTAAAAAAGCGCTGTTCATTGGCATGTTAAACTTTAAATAACTTTTTATTATCCGCTAATTTGTATCACGCAATACAATTATTGAAAGTTAGCCTTTTATTACATAAATATTTTATTGTTTATCCGACCACTAATGACATCTATTTAGTCTACGCCGCCGACTTTAAATAAACATTAAGCTTAACAATTGTTCGTTTAATATTAGTTTGTTGATAAAGTGAACACCGTTCGCACTGTATTGTTTATAAAAGCTTCATTCAGCACATTTTTATCATTCAAGTGTTGACACATTTGCAACTCTATCTATAATAGCGCCCCACAACAACGCAGCAATGTGGTGTTGTTTAGATGCGGGTGATTAGCTCAGTTGGGAGAGCATCGCCCTTACAAGGCGAGGGTCACTGGTTCAAGTCCAGTATCACCCACCACATTTTAATGTGTCATATCTAATATTCTATATGAGCGTTAGCTCGGTTAGAAAAAAGAGAGCCTACTGCTATTTACAAGTAACGGCAAGGTTCACTGGTTAAAGTCCAGTACTATTAAACTTTAATAGTAGCGTTTGAATTTATATGTGGGTGATTAGCTCAGTTGGGAGAGCATCGCCCTTACAAGGCGAGGGTCACTGGTTCAAGTCCAGTATCACCCACCACATATAAA
>NZ_FPAR01000005.1:1844-43683 GCF_900116475.1 Pseudoalteromonas sp. DSM 26666
TTAGCTCAGTTGGGAGAGCATCGCCCTTACAAGGCGAGGGTCACTGGTTCAAGTCCAGTACGACCCACCATTCTTTGAATGGTGCATATTACAAAAATCTAAATCCTCCAGTATCACCTTCCATTTTAATATTCATTATCTTCCACTCCTTTAGTTCACGTTCAGTATTAATTGCCATTTAGAAATTCGTATCAAGCAATTCTTCGGTTTCAAAAGATCAGTATTACCAATCACATGCTAAAAACCTATCTTCCGAGTTTTATTATCTCCAAAATCATTTTGTTTAAGCTTACTTTATTACGCGTGCTATCCATTTACTTTAAATGGGTTTTTAGCTCTTTTAAGATAAAAATATAAACCTTTAGAATTAATTTGCTTAATAAGCTCTCATCTTCGAAGCGAATCTTTAAATTACCTTGTAAGCGTCTAAACTGTTGATTATAGTCTGTGTTAAATTCAATTACGCTTAAGCCAATGTCTAAAAATATTTTTAATGAAGCAAAAATACTGATTGTAGAGGAGCAGCCACTTGCTCAAAGCTACATGAAACAGTCGCTCGAAAAAATTGGCTTTGGACATATGCGTTTTGCAGATCATGCTCTAGCGGCAAAAGAACAATGCTTACATGAAGAATTTGACTTGGTAATTTGCTCTTTTAATCTAAGCAAACGCCAAGATGGCTACCAGCTTTATGAAGAATTACGCGCTAAAGCATTAATAAAACACTCTACTGGGTTTATTTTTACATCTGCGGAAACTAGCGGAGAGTTAGTTCACAGTGTGTTAGAACTTCAACCCGATGACTTTTTAGTAAAACCTTTCTCTGTACAAGAGCTAAGAGTGCGCATAGAGCGTATTCTCAAACGCAAAAGCGACTTAAAAGCTATATACACTTTAATTGATGACGATAACCAGTCTAAAGCATTAAAACAAATTAATGCTCAGCTTGATAAAAGTAATAAATACAGCCCTATTCTGCTTAGATTAAAAGGTAATATTTTACTGGCGCTAAAACAAAACCAAGAAGCGAAAGACTTTTTTAAATCTGTTTTGAATATTCAAAAATTTGCATGGGCAAAAGTAGGATTGGTAGAAGCCTTAATTGCTAACAATGAGCATATTTTAGCTCAACGCATGCTTAAAACAATGCTTGAACGTAATGAAACACGACTAGTTGCATTAGACTTATTAGGGCGTTTAGAAATAAAACTAAACCAGTTTGAGTTAGCTCAAGAGTTTTTAAGTCAAGCGGCCCATATTGCTCCACGTAATATAGACCGTCAAAAGTCACTGAACAGCGTATCGCTCATTAATAGAGATTATGAAACCAGCTACTTAACTCAAAAGGATATTGCCACTTTTGCTAAGTACTCTATGCATGATAGCCCAGACATTTATTTAAATGCCGCTCGTGCTGGGATTGATTTTGCACTAACCACAGATCAAACTGACCAAATAAACAGAATCTCCCGTCAAACAAATAAATATATTAATGAGCTAAAAACACAATTCCCAACCAGTAATGCACAAACTCAAATCGATGTGCTCAATGCACGCCTTTATTATTTAAAAGATGAACATAAAAAAGCGAAACAGTTGATTGAACAACTTGATGACAGCGATACTCAAATACGTTCAGTCGATGGTGCCCTAGATAAAGCAAAAGCATTACATGAATTAGGTTTTCATCAGAAGGCGCAAGCGCTATTTAGCCAAATTATTGATCATTGCGAACGCCACCCAAGTAGGAGCGACGCGACGTACTTGCGTTATATACAGCAACAGCAAAGTGAAAGACGTGATATTAAAATGGGGCCGAAGGAACTTAACAATCATGCAGTTAAACAGTTTGAGCGTGGCCAGTTAAATGTTGCTTTAGAGGCATTCAGTCAAGCCTTTAGGGTCATGCCACACAACCCAAGTATTGCGCTTAACTTATTACAGTGTTTAGTGGATAAATCAAAAAAACAGGGGGGCTCTTTCAATAGTCTATTGGCTCAAAAGTGCTTTAAACTATTAAAAAAATCACCCTTAGCAGAAGAGCAATCAGAGCGGTTCGATAAACTACTTCAGATTGCTAAAGAAATGAAACTAGAGATTAGCTAAGGCCTATTGACATTTGCGGATTAAAATTTGTTCAAGCAAGGGACGATTTAATCGCGGCGTGAGGTTTGTAACCTAGTGGGCTCGATAACTGCTCCTGCGTTATTCTACTGGCTTACATCCATGTAAGAATAAGTAAAAGCCGAGCAAAGCTTCCGCGTCCTGCTCACGCCCCTTACCTACATCCATGTAGGCAACAAAGGTTAATCGTCCCTTGGCAGAACCCTTTGGGCAGCGCCTGTTTGGAATTGATGCTACGTTATCGCCCATTTATGGGGAATAACCACACCACATAGGCTCTGCCTTGCCTAAATACCAAACAGACTGCTGCAAATTTAACCTTGAAAGGCCAACAGGCCCTAGAGCTTTTTCATTGCCAGTGCGTTTACACAGTAGCGCAAGCCGGAAGGAATTGGGCCATCAGGGAAAATATGCCCTAAGTGCGCATCACACACATTACAAACAACTTCAACTCGCTCCATGCCATGGCTGTTATCCATTACATACCCTATCGCATCAACCGTTGCAGGTTGGGTAAATGAAGGCCATCCTGTGCCACTATCAAACTTTTCATCCGCATCAAACAGTAGGTTGTCACAACACACACATACGTACTTTCCCGGTTCTAATAGTGTGCAACTAGTTGAACTATTTGGTCGCTCTGTGCCTTTTTTACGGGTCACGTAATATTGCTCTTCGTTTAACAGTTCACGCCATTGCTGTTCTGTTTTAACTACTTTTTGAACTGGTGTCGGATTGCCATGGTTGGCAAAATTAACAATATCGTTCCATTTCAACATAACAACCTCATTGCGTTATTAATTTGCTTCATACTGAGCCAAAAGCATTGGCTGACAGCCTATCATTACGTCCGTGGCTAATACCACGATCAACGCTATCTAAACACTATACGGTGCTTCTCTGTTGCTGTAAGTATACGGCTTACATAAGCGTGTAATTGAGCTTGACTACCTGGAATACTCACGCTTAATTGTCTGTCATTATTACTATGCACTATTAGCTCATCGTCTTTTATCTCTATTGATTCAATATTGCTGATGACTAACCAATGCGGACCATTCTTTTTATCAAACAACCCGGTTAAACTAAAAACAAACAAATGCTGCGCATCACGCTGAATAAAGTTACGCAGCGGGTTACGCATTTTAAATAACGGCGTTAACCGGTAACAGCACGAACAAAATACCACTATCCACAATAGCAATATCCCTTTAAACCAAATATGTTCGCCTAATGATAAAAAATAGCCAACGCCGATAATAATCAGCCCTATAAAGGCCACTACTTGCGCTATTTTTTTATTAATAGTGTGCATAATCTCTTACTTTTTATCGGTTGCTTTTTCTGTCGGCTCAGGCCAATCACTAAAAAAAACACTTAAATAACGACTTTTTGCCAAATACCACAATACCCACAATACAATCACCATTTGTAGGGCTAAAAACAGTGAAAAGCGATAATGACTATGGGCCGCCTGGATACTTAACCACGACAAGTCTATTAGCGCGCAAGCAATAAGCGGCCAACGCATGTATCGCCAAATACGCGCTAACCGTTTCGTAGCTTGATGCGAGTCTCTGGGTCTGCGTAAACAAAACAAAATAGTGGGTACAATTGCCACGGCACCAATTGCTATGGCAATAAAAAAATCATTTTTTGATCTAAAAAACAATGACATTAGATCAAGTTCAGGGCGACGGCTCAGCGCGGCAATCACCCAAATAAAATAGGCCCGAAGTAACACTAAAATACTCAAATGAAACGCTATTGGCGTACGATAGCTACCATATTTATCCCAGTATTCAGGTCCATAACGGCTCACAACTGGTTTTTCCTATCGGCAATAGTGCCCAAAATAAAAAATGCAGCTAATAATGTGAGCCCTAACCACTTAGTACCAAAAAACAGTAAGGCTTTAGTTAGTAATGGGCTTAACCACACCACTAATAAACCAAACCCAAACGCGGTGATCAACACAAAACATGCCACCCTTATAATAAAGTGACGCCTAGCTACCACGCCTTTGGTGAGCTTTAAAATGTCATCCGCATAGAGCGACACTAAGCACACCATCAAAAGCAATGATAAATGCGACAAATAGCCTTGTAGCCACTGGCCTAGGTCAATTAACAAGGTATTAAGTATATTTGTAAAACTAGCCATTATGAGTCTCTAACAAAGTAATTAAATCATCCTCTGTCAGTATTTCTATACCGAGTTCTTGCGCTTTAGTTAGTTTAGAGCCGGCTTTTTCGCCCGCCACTAGCGCATCCGTTTTGGCTGAAACACTGCCAGATACCTTGGCACCTAATTGTTGTAGGCGCGCTTTCGCATCATTGCGATTAAGCGTATTAAGCGTCCCAGTTAGCACATAAGTTAAACCCGCTAGCGGTTGTTCTTGCTCTGATGGCGCTGTTAACTGTGGCCAGTTAATGCCTTGGGCTATTAATTCGTTCACCACGGTTAAATTATGCTCTTCAGTAAAAAAGCCACGCACGTGCTTTGCCACTATTTCACCTACATCGCTTACTTCAATCAGCTGTTCAATGCTGCCATCGATTACGTTTTCAAGCGTTAAAAAATGATTAGCTAAGTTTTGCGCGGTTGCCTCACCGACTTCACGAATACCCAGTGAATATAAAAACTTTGCTAAGGTAGTCGTTTTTGCATCATCAAGTGCGGCAACTAAGTTTTTTGCTGATTTTGGCCCCATTCGTTCAAGTGATTCAAAATGTCCCTGCTTTAAAATAAATAAATCAGCCGGGGTTTTGATCAGCTCTCGGTCAACTAATTGATCAACAATTTTGTCGCCCAAGCCGTCAATATCTAATGCCTTACGCGATGCAAAATGCTTAATCGCTTGTTTACGCTGTGCTTGGCATACTAAGCCACCGGTACAACGTGCAACGGCTTCACCTTCAACCCGTTCAATATGCGAGTCACAAATTGGGCATATAGTTGGAAAGACAATTTCTTTTGCATCGCTTGGGCGTTGCTCAAGTACCACTTGAGTAATTTGCGGGATAACATCCCCTGCGCGGCGAATAATCACAGTATCGCCCACTTTAACGCCTAAACGAGCTATTTCGTCGGCATTATGCAGCGTTGCATTTGATACCGTAACACCCCCAACAAATACCGGCTCTAGTCGTGCTACGGGAGTAATTGCCCCTGTGCGCCCTACTTGAAATTCAACATCTAATAATTGCGTTATTTCTTCTTGCGCCGGAAATTTATAAGCGATTGCCCAACGCGGTGCACGAGCTACAAAGCCTAAGCGCTCTTGTAAGGCTTTTTTATTTACCTTTATTACTACGCCATCTATTTCATATTTTAGCTCGCTACGACGCGTTAAAATGTCATTGTAATAGGCAAGCGCAGCCTTTGGGCCTTCAACTAATTTGGTTTCTGGACACAGCGGTAATCCCCAATCGGTAAGCTTAGCAAGTTGCTGATAGTGATCTTCAGGTAAGGTGCCATCGGCAACTAATCCGGTGCTGTAGGTATAAAACATCAATGGCCGTTTTGCGGTAATTTTTGAGTCGAGCTGGCGTAAACTTCCTGCCGCCGCATTACGTGGATTAACAAAGATTTTATCGCCACGTTTTTCTGCCTCTGCATTTAATTTTTCAAAGCCCGCGCTATCCATAAATACCTCACCGCGCACTTCAAGTTCACGAGGGTAATCATCACCGCGCAATTTTAATGGCACATTGCGGATTGTTTTTACATTTTGAGTAATATTTTCGCCAGTAAAACCATCGCCACGGGTCGCCGCTTGAACCAGTACTCCATCTCGATAAATAATCGATACCGCTAAACCATCCAGTTTAGGCTCACAGCAAAATGTAAGCTCCTCAGTGCTCATTAAGCGCTCTTTAATACGACGATTAAAACCGCTAAATTCATCCTCACCAAAGGCGTTATCAAGCGATAACATAGGCACTTGGTGCGCTACTTGCTCAAACTTGGCAAGCGCCGCTCCTCCAACTTTTTGAGTGGGTGAATCGGCTGTTAAAAACTCAGGGTGCTGGGTTTCTAATTCACTTAGTGTCCGTAACAAGCGGTCATATTCGGCATCAGGTATGCTGGGTGTATCAAGCACATAATAACTATAATTGTGTTGCTCAAGCGTGGTACGAAGATGATTAATTTGCTCACTAATGCTGCTTGTCATGTAGACCTCAAAAAACATAAAAAAAGCCACTTTGACGAGTGAACGCCCAGTGGCTTACAAAATTTAACTTATGCGTATGTTACGCAGAAAATACGCGAACCTGTTCAACATATTGACGAATACGCTCTACCGTCATTACATTTCGCTCTGCATCTAAAATATCGGCACCAAATTCATCCGCTATTTTTTTAGCGGCGCTGTGCAGCATGTTAAACGCGGCTAAACCGTCGCCATCGCATGGCAGAGTCATAAATAAGCTCACCCCAGCGGTGCTAAATTGTTCCATATTATCAATATCGAACGTGCCTGGGTTATACATATTCACCAACCTAAATAACACCGGCCCTTGGCCTGCTGGGTCTAGGTGGCGATTAAAAAAGCCTTCTTCTGAATATTTAAAACCTAGCATGTTAACAGCAGGCAGTAATTTACTGCCTTGCATAGTGAGCCCTTCTGGCATTTGAATATGCACAATGACAAAGTCTGCAACGTCTTTAGGGGCATCTTGTTGTGTGTCTGCGGCCTCTTCTGTTACCACTTCAAGGTCATCCTCGATAGGTGTATTTACTGGGCTTTCGTCTATCTGTGGTTCATCAGCGCTGAAGTTTAACTCACTCATTTGTGGCTCTTCTCGTTGCGCTAACGTTGGCTCTTGTGGCTCAGTATGTACAGATGAAGGCTGCTGTTCTTGAACAGGCTCGACTCGCTCATTTGCAGGGAGTTCAGCATTCTCTTTTTTTCTTACTGACCACAAACCGTGTATTAATAAGCCACCAATGACAAATACACTGATCACAATTAAAACCCATCTTAATTCTTCGGCCATCCCCTCACCTTTTATTATTAATATGCCTAACAGCCATCATTTTACCTAAAATAACCAGCAAATGACTATAAAATTATGCATGTGCAAGTTGCACCGCTTGTTCAATATCCACAGCAACCATGCGCGACACGCCGGGCTCTGCCATGGTTACACCCGTTAATCTACCCGCCATTTCCATTGCAATTTTATTATGACTAATATAAATAAACTGCACAGATTGTGACATTTCTTCAACCAAACGGCAAAAACGAACCACATTGGCATCATCTAATGGAGCATCTACCTCGTCCAGCATACAGAATGGAGCTGGATTGAGCCTGAATATAGAAAACACCAATGATAATGCGCTCAGCGCTTTTTCTCCACCACTTAACAAATGAATTGTCGAATTTTTTTTACCTGGTGGCCTTGCCATTATACTAACACCACTTTCGAGTAAATCGTCACTGGTTAATTCTAAGTAAGCACTGCCGCCGCCAAACACTTTGGGGAAAAGCTGGCCAAAATCGTGATTTACCTGATCAAACGTAGACTTAAAGCGCGTTTTTGTTTCACGATCTATTTTATGAATAGCGCCTTCTAAAGCTGTTAATGCTTGGGTTAAATCGTCCAGCTGATTATTTAAATAATCACTTCTTTGCTTCGCTTGTTCAAATTCATCAATGGCTGCAAGGTTAACGGCTCCTAATTGCTCTAGCTGAGTACTTACTCCAGCAAGTTGATTTTGCGCCGCATTTAATGACAACTCTGCAGGAAGCTCTGCTAATACCTGTTTTAAATTTTGATTAAGCTCACTAAGTGGCTCTAGTACCGCTTGCGCTTTAATTAATAAGCTTTGTTCTTCAATACTCAGCTTTTGATGCTGCTCTTGCAATGCCACCAGCTCAGTCTGTGAACTTTTTAAACTCGCTTGTTTGTTTTGTAATTCTTGTTTTGCTTGAGCTAACTGCTGCTGAATATCCACAAGGGTTTGTTCGCCTTGTTGGTGCTGTACTAATAATTGCTCAATACTTAGTGCAAGCTCTTGCTCAGGAATAAGTAACGCTTCAATCTGCTCTATTATCTCTTGCGCACCCTCTTCGGCACTAGTAAACGCCTGTACAGCATGACTCAGTTTTGTTTGACTGAGCTGCCATTCACTTCGTGCTTTTTGCTCATTAAGGTTTGCCTGATGCGCTAGTGTTTTATATTGCTCTGCATTATTAATAGCTTGTTTGTAACGCTCATCACTATTTATTTGTGTGCTATCGGCTTGGCTAAGCTCTTTAGCTAAGGCCTGTAACTGCTGTGCAAGCTGTTCATTTTTATCGAGCTCTTCGCTCAATAATTCGCTTAACTGCTGTTGTTGCTCTAGCAGAGGCAGACGCTGTTGTTGTAATTTTGTTAGCTGCTGCATATGCTGATCAGCTTGCGCTTTAAGCATATCGCCACGCGTTGTTGCTACAGCAAGTTGTTGTGCTAATTGGTGAATAGTGTCTTTGCGCTCATTTTGCTGAACAGTTAACAATGCAGCCTGCGTTTTATGTTCTTCAAGCGTGGAGTGTGCGTTCGTCAATGCCTGTTGTTGTTGCTCAAGTAAGGTTTCTTGCTGCTTGAGTTTTTTGTGCATTAATAATAAGGAATTTTCTGCATTTTTATCGCCACTTACATGCCAGTTTCGGCCGTGTAATGCCCCTTGCTTATCTATAACCGCAATATAACTATTGTCGTTAAGTGCGCTTATATCGCCGGCTTCATCATAAGCAATATGATTTAATAACTCAGGATACACACCTGAGGTAATAAACGCGGCAATACTGTGCTTAGCTGCAGACTGCGATGCAATTTCCCACGTGCTATTTTCTGCTTTACCTTGTGATATATGAATGTGCTCAAGTGATGACAGCGCCTGCTCGACTAAAAACTCATATCCCGACTGAACAGTTAACTGCTTAAATAAGGTTAAACTTTCATCGCTGCTTTTTTCAAGCCCAAGAGTAGTTTGTAGCCCCGCTATACCGGCTTTTAATTCATTTACTTGCTGAGATAAATGCTGCCAATCTTGCTGTGCATCATCTAGCTGTTGCTGCTGAGTAGTTTGCGCAGTTTGGCCTTTACTGTGAGCCGTTTGCGCTTTCGCTAGCTGCTCAGTCAGGGCTTGTCTGTGCTGTTGTTGCTGAGTTAATAGCTGCTCTATCTCACTGTGTTTTAACTCATCTATTTGCTCATCAAGCTGCGTTAGTTGTTGCTTAACATAACTGATTTTCTGTTCTGTGTGTTTTACTGCGTTGGTATGCGCTAACTGCTGATTATGCAATTGTTGATAATCTTCTTTTAGCGATTGCCAGTGTGATGTGTCGGCATTTTTAATCTCCAGCAGCCGATTAACCTCATCGGTAAGCTCTATAACCTGCTCGCTACACATTAAGTTATGCTCTACAGCCTGTTGTAAGCTGTCATCTAACTCTTGGCAGAGACTTTGTTGCTGCGTTTTGACTTCTTCACTTTGATTTTTTTGTTGCTCTAACTTGGCTAAATTTTGTTTCAGTGACAGCGTTTGTTGTTTAATGCTAATTTGCTGCTGTTCACTGCGAGTCAATTCGGTATGCGTATGGTGCTGCTGTTGCTGTGCATCATTAAGTTTATCTTGCTGAACTTGTACTTGAGCTTCAAGGCTTGCCAGAACATCATCATGGCCTGAATGCGCCGTTTTAAAAAAGCTGATTTGTTCATCCAGCTTTTTGATTTGTGCGCTTTTATCAACTTGTTGCTGATGCAGCTTTTGCCATTTTAATACCGCTATTTGCCCCTTTAAAGTGCGTTCTTGGGTTTTAAATTCGCGATATTTTTTAGCATCAACCGACTGTACTGCAAGTTTATCAAGCTGGTTTTGTAACTCTTGGCGAACATCGAGGAGTCGCTCTAGGTTTTCTCGGGTGCTCTTTATGCGGGTTTGTGTTTCACGGCGGCGCTCTTTGTATTTCGATACGCCTGCCGCTTCTTCTAAAAAAACACGCAGCTCTTGCGGTTTGCTCTCAATTAAACGCGAGATCATGCCTTGTTCTATAATGGCGTAACTACGCGGCCCAAGCCCAGTGCCTAAAAATATATCGGTAATATCACGTTTGCGGCATTTGCTACCATTTAAAAAGTACAGCGATTGGCCATCGCGAGTTACCAAACGCTTAATAGCCACTTGGTTACGATCAGCAAAGGTATTGGGTAATTTACCTTGGGTATTATCAAATATGAGTTCAACAGAAGCTTGTGAGATGGGCTTGCGGTTAGTGGAGCCATTAAAAATAACATCTGTCATGGCATCGCCACGTAAATTTTTAGCTGAGCTTTCACCAAGCACCCATCGCACCGCATCAATCACGTTCGATTTGCCACAGCCATTAGGGCCGACAACACACGTCATTTGATCCGGAAATGGAATTTTAGTGGGCTCTACAAAGGATTTAAAGCCCGCTAATTTTATAGTGCTTAAGCGCATCTGTTTGTTTTACCAAATTTTATTATTTTTGTTAGTTTTTACAATTTAACCTATTTTTAGGCAAAAGGTTAAGCTTGGCGTTTAAAGTTATCTAAAATAATGCCCGTTGCCATTGCCACGTTAAGCGATTCAGCACCGCCAAAGGCGGGAATAGTAATTTTATTACTCACAAGCGCGGCACACTGCTGGCGTATGCCATGTGACTCGCTGCCCATTAATAAAACCCCTTTCCCAGCAAACTGACAGTGATGAACATTCTCGCCCTCTAAAAATGCACCATAAATAGGCACATCCAAAGATGTTAAATAGCTAGGTAAATCAACTTGGCTTACCGATACACGAACAAATGACCCCATAGTGGCGCTAATTGTTTTTGGATTATACGGATCGGCACTGTCGGTGCTGGCAACAATGTGTTTTATACCGTACCAATCAGCCACGCGAATGATGGTACCTAAATTACCCGGATCAGACACTCCATCTAAGGCCAATATTAAACTGTTTTCATCTGGTAATACGGTGCTTGGCATATCAATAACTGCAATAGCCGCATTATTACTTACCAAAGTACTTACCTTTGTTAACTGCTCTTCATCTGCTGTAATAAAATGCGTTTGAGGGTATGCGCTTTGGTTATTATCAATAAAGCTTTGCGTTGCAAATACATCGTTTACTTTTAATGGGCTATTTAATAACTCCAGTACATTTTTTTCGCCTTGTACTAAGTATTGGTTAAATTGCTTGCGATACTTTTTTTGGCCAAGCTGGCGAATAAGTTTAAGTTGGTTTTTTGAAATCATGACAGCCCCATTAAATTATCTGCACAGTATACCAGAGGTGACTTAAAGTGCAGCCCTATAAACAGCAAAAGCAATAGAATTAGCCTACTTACAATAAGCTAGCTAATCATAAAGATTGTTTTTATTCTCTAAAAAGGGTAAATTTACAAAAAATTACAAGGACTTTTTTTAAATGGAATCAATACACCCAACTTCATCTGAGTCAAACCAAACACCCTCCTCTATTTTTAGCGGTAAAGTACAATTTAGCGGCAAAGCCGGCGAATTTTTTGGCATATGGAGTGTCAATATACTGCTAAGTATTATTACTTTAGGAATTTATTCTGCATGGGCAAAAGTACGCACCTACCGTTATTTTTACGGCCATACGCGTATCGACGGCCATAGCTTTGACTACCTAGCCACTCCTATACAAATTCTAAAAGGCCGCATTTTAGCGGTAATCGTGTTTTTAATTTACACCATACTAAGCAGCCTCGCACCGGCGATAGGCCTTTTATTTGCTATTGGTTTTTTATTTTTGTTGCCATGGATCATTAACCAAGGTTTGCGCTTTAACATGCGTATGACCCGCCATCGTAATGTACGCTTTGCTTTTTCAGGTAATTACGGCGATGCATTTATTAACTTTGTTTTATTGCCTATTGCAAGTGTATTCACATTACACCTATTACTGCCGTATGTATTAAAGCGAATTGATCAATATATGCATGAAAGCATCAGCTATGGAAATAAACCACTTACAGTAAATCTTCAGGGCGAACGCTATTACATCGCAGCACTTATTACCCTAGGAGTTGCAATAGGTGGCTTAGTTATTTTTGGCTTCTTTGCTGGTGCAAGTGCCTTAACGATCGATAACTTAAACACACAAAACTTTAGCCTTTCGACAATTGTAGTGCCGCTATTAATTGCTGCGTTGTATGTTGCGTTTTTAACACTGGTAGGCGCTGTTTATCATTCGCTTATTCGAAATCATATTTTTAATAACAGTGAATTTACAGAAGTCGCTACCTTTGATTCGAACTTAAAAGCCATTGACTATGCCATCTTACTATTTACCAATGTACTGGCAATTATATTTACCTTAGGACTTGCCTACCCTTGGGCTAAAGTACGCAGAGCAAAGCTATTAGCATCAGTTACAGAAGTCACTATTTATAGCGGTGCGCTTTCGTTGATTGATGTTGCACAAAATGAGCAGTCATCATTTGCTGAAGAAGCTGCCAATGTGTTTGATATTGATATTTCACTCACCTAATGAGTAATTATCCTATTTTTGGCTGTTATTATTACCCTAATAGCAGCCAATACATTAAAAGCTACGCACACCTTTCCCATGAGCAAATAACGCTTGTTGACTCTGAGAATACGGCGTTACTTTCATCAACTTTAGACGATTGCCAACTTGATAGTCCGTTACCGGGCATGGCATCAGAGTTAAATTTTGCTGATGGTGGGCGATTTGTTCCTCAAGATGTAGAATTTAGATGGCCATTCGCGCTTAAAAAGCATGGACTCAGTGAACGCTTAGAAAAAAATAAGATTCTTATTGTTGCATCCGTGCTGCTAATTCCCCTATTGCTTTGGTTAATTTTATACCGCTTAATACCATCAGTAGCCGTATATAGCGTTAACTTAGCACCTGCCTCGACAATTGAAACGATGGGAGAGCAAACGCTCAGTGTGATAGAAAAAGTCGCATTAGAACCTTCTCAACTTTCTACTAATAAGCAATCAGAAATACAGCAACAATGGCGTTTAATGCTTAACTCACTCAATTTAGACAGTGCAAAATTTAGACTTTCTTTTTATCAGTCAGATTATTTTTCAGCTAATGCGTTTGCTCTTCCTAATGGGCGGGTAGTTGTGACTGACGAACTTGTTGAGCTATTAAAAAATGAACCTGATGCCCTGCGTGCTATTTTACTTCATGAAATTGGTCATGTTCAGCACCATCACAGCATTCGCCTTGCAGCACAAGCTGCAGCGAGCACCGTTGTATTTGCAGTTATTTTTGGTGATTTAGAAGGGATATTAGAGGTCGTGCTTGGCTCTGGTTCATCTTTTTTACAACAAGCGTTTTCACGAGATATGGAACAAGAGGCCGATGAATATGCTATTAAAAATCTTTTAAAATTAGGATATTCTAACCACGACTTTGCTGATGCAATTGAAGCACTAGAAAATAATTTAAAAGCACAAGAGGCGACCCTTGATGATACTTGGTTAAAGTATTTATCAACGCACCCAAGCTCTCAAGAGCGAATAGAATATGCGAGGCAATATAAACCACTATGACCCCTGAACTGAATTTATTGTTATTAGTCATCATTGTGATAACGCTTGGCTACGGGTTTATTTATCCGCGCTTTGCAGGCAGCAGCTTTAAAAAGGTATCGGTACAAGATTTATTTGCAACAGGCATTACGCTATTAATTGCATCTCGCCTTTATTACAACTCGGGCGTGCAATTTAGCTGGTTACTATTTGAAGTTAATTGGTTTTGGTTTACTTTTTTAACTTACGTAATAATCGAAATTCCGGTATTTTTTATTTATGCTAAAAAGCACAATATGCAGTTTTCATAGTACTCTTATTTTTATACAAAAAAAGCGCCAAATTGGCGCTTTTTTGAGCTGCATTAAAACATACTAATATTTATGCTTAAGTGCCCACAAATGCAATAATTCACTGGCAATCGTTGCTGCGGCAATGGCGGTGAGCTCACTTTGGTCATAAGAAGGCGATACTTCAACTACATCCATTCCCACCATATTAATGCCTTTGAGTGCACGTAAAATTTTCAGCACTTTATCAGAAGTTAAACCACCACATACTGGTGTACCTGTACCTGGCGCAAAGGCAGGGTCTAAACAATCTATATCAAAGGTTAAGTAAACCGGTAAATCGCCCACTCGCTCAATAATCTGCGCTGCAATATCATTCGCATGAAGATCATTGGCTTGCATAGCATCAATCACTGCAAACTCATGCTTGCTTTGATCAAAGTCGGTACGAATGCCGAGCTGAATACTGTGATTAACATCAATCAACCCTTCCATTGGCGCATGATAAAACATAGTACCGTGATCAAAACGCGATCCATTGCTATAGGTATCGGTGTGCGCATCGAAATGCACTAACGCCATTTTGCCATGAATTTTTGCATGTGCGCGCAATAGCGGTAACGTTACGAAATGATCGCCACCTAAGCCTAATAATGTTTTACCTTGGCGAAGTATTTGCTCTGCCGCCATTTCTAGCTGGGCAGTAAAATACTCAGGATCGCCTACCGGATAGGTAAAATCGCCAGCATCCGCTACTTTTAGCCGTTCAAACAAAGGAAACGTCCACGGATATTTAGTATCTTCCCATGCTAAATGCACCGACGCTCTGCGAATTGCATCTGGCCCCAAGCGGGCACCAGGGCGCCCAGAGGTGGCTAAATCAAACGGTAAACCTAGTACTACTACATCGGCGTCTATGGCGTTAATATTTTGTACCATAGGACGACGTAAAAACGTCATCCCATTTGAGTATAATGAGTGGTCAACATGACCAAACAAGCTAGACATTGCTTATAACTCTTCTAAATAAGTGTAGCCGTCAAGGCCGCTTTGCAATTCGTCGAGGACGCTTTGCTGTTCATCTACTGCAATTTTTGCGCTGACTAACTGCGCATAAGACTGCTGAAAACCTTCAACATCTAAATGTACATAACGCATCATGTCAGCAACAGTATCACCGAGGTTAATTTCTGTAATGCTGGCAACACCTTGCTCATCCATATTGACAATAGCACTGTGCGTATCACCAAATAAGTTATGCATATCGCCTAAAATCTCTTGATAGGCACCCACCAAGAAAAATCCCATTAAATACGGTTTATCGGCTGAGTATTCAGGTACTGGTAGCGTACTTTCAATACCTTGGCCATCTACATAATGCTCTAAAGCGCCATCTGAGTCACAAGTAATATCCAATAACACCGCGCGCTTTTGCGGTGCTTGCGTTAAACCACTTAATGGCAATACTGGAAACACTTGATCAATTCCCCACGCGTCTGGCAATGACTGAAACAATGAGAAATTTACAAAAAACTTGTCCGCTAAACGCGCATTTAGGTCATCTATAATCGGTCGATGAAAACGGTTTTTGTTATCCATTAATTTATTGAGTTCATAACAAACGCGTAAGTTTATTTGCTCTGCCCATGCACGCTGGGTTAAATCTAATAATCCCATCGCAAACTGACTATGCGCTTCGGCTAAATCACCTTGGCTGTCGTGAAAAATTTCAATTAATGCACGGTCATCAGTAAGCACATGCAGTTGTTGCCATGACGTCCACATGTTTTTAAGTAGCTGCGGAGCTTCGTCAGCTGGTGCTTCTATTTCTTCTGGTGTATACGTTTCGGTGCCAATTACATTGGAAATAAGCACTGCATGATGCGCCGTTAATGCTCTTCCCGACTCTGAAATAATGGTAGGGAAAGGCTGTTCATACTGCTTACAAATATCACCGATGGTGTACACAATATTATTTGCGTATTCAGCTAAACTGTAATTCATTGAGTTGTGTGATTGACTGCGCGTGCCGTCGTAATCAACCGCTAAACCGCCGCCTACATCAAGACACTCTATGTGTGCACCCAACTTACGTAATTCACAATAAAAACGCGCAGCCTCGCTTACACCTAAGCGCACATCACGAATGTTGGCCATTTGCGAACCTAAGTGAAAATGCACCAGTTGGACTAAATCTAGCTGATCTGTTTCTTTTAAACGGTTTACTACATACAGCACTTGAGAAGCAGATAAACCAAACTTAGATTTTTCTCCGCCACTGGCTTGCCACTTACCTTTGCCTTGCGATGCTAAACGCACACGAATACCAATGCGTGGTTTTACATTTAATTCTTTAGCTTGGCTAAGTACCATATCCAGCTCAGACAGTTTCTCAAGTACGATATACACTTTATGGCCCAGCTTTTCGCCAATCAACGCTAAACGCACATATTCTTTATCTTTGTAGCCATTACACACAATCACCGCACTGGTTTTTTCAGCCAGCGCTAATACGGTTAATAACTCTGGCTTGCTGCCTGCTTCTAAACCCAGCTGTTTTTTTTCTACTTGTGCTTGGCTGGCAACAATTTCTTCAACTACTTCGCGTTGTTGGTTAACTTTAATTGGGTAAACTAATAAATAGTCTTTTGGGTAACCATAGCTTTCTATAGCAGTATTAAATGCACCACATAAGCTATGCACGCGATGGTGTAAAATTTGTGGAAAGCGAACTAACGCCGGCAAACTTAAGCCTTTTTCTTCAAGCTGCTTAGCAATGTCTGTTAATGCAATGGTTTGCTGTGGGGCATCAGCCTTAGGCGCAACATACACATCACCTTGATCATTAATACCAAAAAAACCTTGGCTCCAATGACGAACGTTGTAGCTCGTACGAGCTTGTTCAAGTGATGTTGTCTCTTTCATTTATCTTTCTCTTTTATTTATGAATGCCAAACCGGCTAGTTGCGCGCATTAAAAGAAAAATAGCGATTCATGTCCAACAAGTATTTCTACTCGTAACGAGTGAGGATTAAAATTGATAAAGAAAAACAGTAAATAGCGTATTATTAGCTGAGCGCAAGCTCCATAAATAGGCTGTTCGGGTTTTCTGTGTATTCACCAAAAGGGGCACATTGTACAAACCCTAAATTCTCGTAAAGATGGATTGATTGTCTTTGCTTTGGCCCTGTTTCTAGCTTTATGATTGGGATTTCTTCTTCGCCAGCATGGTGTAATAATATTTGCATAATACGGCGCGATAAGCCTTTTCCGCGATAACTAGGTTTGACATATAAACGGCGTATCTCGCCATAGGGCTTGGTATCAAACTGCATAACAATCGCCCCGCAAGCAATAATCCCCTCTTCATTTTTCAAGCCTATTGCATAGACATTGGGTTGACCCAATTGACTAACAGACAATGACTGTGCTGTCGCTACTGGATATAAAGAATTAATAAGTCTGTCGATATCAGAAAAAACATTAATCACATCGGGATCATCAGGGGTTAAATCTATTAACTGCATAGGTTATCTCTAATTTATTTTCTTATTTGTTAGCAAACTATAACGCATTGTAACAAATGAACAATAACTATGTTTTATGTCATTACTTTTAAAAAATACCGACACAAAATTATTATTGCAAAATAAAAAACAATAGTTTGACCTAGATGTACTATGACGGTCGTATAATGCAATCAATTAGAGTGTAAATTAGGAATAAATAATGTGGTTTAGCCCAAAAAAAAGAAAACAGGCGTTTGCAAAACAGCTAGTTAGTACACACGAAGCAGCTGCGATTATCGTTAACAACGACAACACTGTTATTGCAGTGAATGACGAGTTTACATCGCTAAGTAAGACACTTAACCAAACTAATGACACTAATACATTAACTTATTTAAATAAACGTTATAATCCAACAAGCAAAACCATTGCTTGTGGAAATAACTTGTTTTTAACCCAACACATTAGCCCGCTTACATTAAAAGAGCTTGATACATGCTCGCTCCATGTATTTAAGCCTGAGCCGATAAGAGTGTTAGATGAGCAAGCTTGGCAAACACTTCTGAGTTTAGGTGAAGATATCTATGCAGTCTTCGATGATAACTCAAAGCTTGTTGCGAATAATTTAGATACGTCGAACAGTGGCGACGCTGCACTACTGCCCAAAGAAAACACTAAATTGCTAAACGTTTTACAAGATGCTTTAAATAGCGAACACGGTTCACTGTGTTTATCTGTAAAAGACAATATTTATTATAATGTTGCCCACACTACTTTTAACTTCAATAATACCTTGTTGTCTGCATTTGTATTATCAAAACAATCACAAGTTGAAGACTATAAGCAATTTGAACTGTTATCTAAAGTGGTCAGCAATACCAGTACTAGTGTACTTATTACCAATAAAGATGGCTTAGTAGAATATGTTAACCCTGGCTTTGAAGTACTTTCAGGTTATACACTTGCAGAAGTAAAAGGCAAAAAACCAGGCAATTTCTTGCAGGGAGAACAAACAGACAAAGAAACCGTTAAGCGGATTTCAAAAAACCTTAAAAACAAACAACCATTTTATGAAGAAATACTAAATTTTAATAAAAATGGTGTGCCATATTGGATTGTTCTGTCGGTAAACCCAACATTTGATGATAATGGCCAGCACACAGGGTTTGTGGGCGTAAGTTCAGATATTCGCGAAATTAAACGCCAAGTACTTGAACAAATAAACCAAAAAGATGCAATAAGTAGCCACTCGGCTGTGATTGAGTTTAATGAAGATGGCCAGTTCCTATCTGCCAATGAGTATACCAAAAAGCAATTAAACATATCTGAGGGCTCAAACATAGCGAGTGTGTTTGGTAATTTAAGGGATCATTTAGATGCTTCACGTATTCAAATACTCAACCAAGGCAAGCCGACTGAAGTAATGATGTCATTGACGCATCAAAATGAAGACGTAACGCTAGATTGCATTATTTCTTCTATTACCGATTTAAACGGTAAGGTTTCTAAATACGTTGTATTTGGTAGTAATGTCTCTTCTAGAAACAAATTGGTTACTGGAACGCATCAATCAATGTCAACCGTATTAGGGAAAATTCAAACTACGGTCACCACCATCAATGCCGTGGCAGATCAAACTAATTTACTTGCTCTTAATGCGGCCATTGAAGCTGCGAGAGCTGGTGAAGCTGGACGAGGTTTTGCCGTGGTTGCTGACGAAGTACGTAACCTTGCCAAAACATCAAACGAAGCAGCGGCACAAATTGGACTTTTAATAAATGAAACTCAAACGCACGTTGACGAGCTGGCTTCATTTTTAAAATAATTAAATAGTTTGGGGAAAATTAACAAACTTGCTCAATCAACAAATTAAACTGTTTGTTAGTGAATTATTTTAATCCGGTAGAGTTGATATAGGCTGAAAAAATGTGGCTGTTTTTTGTTAAAATTTAAGTGATGTATAAAATAGAAAAAGGCGCTAACGAGCGCCTTTTTTATGTGCTATTAGAGCCCTTGCTCATCTGCCATTTTTTTAACTATTTGTGGTGCTGTCCACAGTGACGGAAGTAACACAAAAGAAACAGGCACCGCGGTCACCACAATAAAGGACTGTAGCGCTGAAATTCCGCCCTCGCCAATAGAGATAAGTAATGCAGCCACTGCCCCCATCATAATCCCCCAAAACACACGAATTGATGTTTGCGGATGATCGGTACCGGTCATCACCATAGATACCGAGTACGTCATTGAATCACCGGTTGTTGCCACAAAAATAGTGGTCAGTACTAAGAATAATACAGACACAACAAACCCCATGGGTAACTGCTCAGTAATGGCTAACAATGCCGCTGGTAAATTAAGCCCTGCGAAAGGTTCTGATATAACACCTGGATTATTTAACTCAAAAAATATGCCTGAGCCACCCACAATGGTAAACCAAAAGCAGGTGATCACTGGCGCAACCACAGAGATGAGTAAAATCATTTCACGGATAGTTCGGCCACGCGATATACGCGCAACAAACATCGCCATTAAAGGGCCATAACCTAAAAACCAGCCCCAAAAGAATACGGTCCACCAGTCTAACCATGGTTTATCGGCACGAAACGTAGCCATAGGTATAAAGTTATCTAAGTACAAGCCAAACGATTGAATGTAACTATCAATAATAAACGCAGTGGGCCCCATCAGTAATATAAACAACATCAGCACTACAGCCAATACAACATTAAAACGACTTAACAGCTGAATACCTTTAGTAACGCCACTTACCGCTGAAAGTGTGTAAATGCCAATTAAACTAAATAAAATAACCACTTGTGTGGTGTAGGTGTCAGGAATGCCAAACAATTTATCTAGGCCAAAACTCACCTGTAAGCCTAAAAAACCAATTGGACCTACAGTGCCAGCAACCACAGCGAGTACACAACATGCATCAACAATTGTACCAAGCGCCCCTTTCATAACACGATCGCCAAATACGGGATAAAGCAAAGTACGAGGTTTAAGTGGTAAGCCTTTTTCGTAATGAAGATGCATATAAACAATGCCGGTCAAACTGCCTAAAATAGCCCAGGCTAAAAAACCCCAGTGCATAAAGCTTTGTGCAAGTGCGTTGTAGGCGGCATCGTTAGTGCCTGTTTCACCACCAAATAGCGGTGGCGGAGAAATAAAATGTGCCATTGGCTCTGCTGCGGCCCAAAATACGCCGCCACCAGCAAGCAAAGTACACATAATAATACTTATCCACTTAAAGGTAGAAATTTCAGGGGTTTTTAAGCCACCCAGTACCACTGAGCCAGTGCGGCCGATAGCTAAGAAAATGCCAATCAAAAAGGTTAATAAAAGTAGGACTTGCCAAAAGGCGCCAAATATTTTGGTTGAGAAGGCAAAGGCCGTATTTATCCAATCAGACATCAGTTTAATGTCGTAAAGGGCCAGCGCGGCAAATAAAACTAATATACCGCCACTGATTAAAAATACGGGTATATCAACCCCATCCAGAAACTTAACTCGGGAAGAATGTGTTTCACCCGACTTTAAAGTTGCTTTAGTGGTATTCATTTATCGCTCCTAATGGTTCTTTAAAGTTACCGACATAGCGACACACCATGACATCACACTAAACCCTAGTTTCAACAAACGACAAAGCAACTCAAAAGCGAGTTTTAAGTACTTGTCATGTTCACGTCTAGGTAATGTCACAACAAGTAGACTTATTGCCAATTCCTGACTAGTTTAACGCGTTAAAAACGCTAAACCAATGCCTCAGGAATGATTTGTGTAGTAGTTACACAATAATAAAAGATAAATTACATCACGGTATCAAACAAACAAAAAATATACATTTTTGCTTTAGCAAAAGCGCGGTACGTTACTAAACGTGGCTGCGCAGTGGGTACGCAAACAACGCGGCTTATCGATTAGGGCAACTAAACCTGTCGCCTCAGTTAGTGATAAATACAGAGTTATTGATGCTGTTTATGCCATGTTAAATAGTTGCTGTTCGTTAATGGTTTTGCAAATAAATAACCTTGCACTGCATTCACGCCCATCGACTTTAATATGGCTAGTTGCTCAGCACTTTCGACCCCTTCGGCCACAATGTTAATATTTAAGCTATGACCTAAGCCAATAATAGATTGCACAATACTTTGACCCGATGCGCTACTGAGCACTTTATCAATAAAGCTTTTATCAATTTTTAACTCATCAATAGGAAACACGCTTAAATGTTTTAAACACGAGTAGCCCGTACCAAAGTCATCAATTGAAAACACAAATCCCTGCGATTTTAATTCTTCCATTTGCTTAACGGTCCCCATCAAGTCACCCGCTAACATTGATTCAGTGATCTCTAATTTAATTCGAGTTGGCGAGACGTCAAACGCTTCAATTGCTTTAAATAGCTCACCTTTTAAAGTGGAAGAATTAAACTGACACTGGCTAATGTTAATTGATACGCTAAAACTGTCATCGAGTAAGTTATTATCTCGAAGTGTTTCAAGTAAAATACAAATATCTCTTAATACAATATTTTGTAACTTTTGAATTAAGCCAAATTGCTCGGCAATTGGAATAAATGCATTAGGGGGGATAAGTCCTTTGGTTGGATGATTCCACCTTATTAATGCCTCAGCACCCACAAGGGTTCCATCAATTGCTAATTGTGGCTGAAAATAAGCACAAAACTCATCGCACGCGATAGCCCTAACAATGTCAGTTTCAAGCTCAGTTTGATTTTCCAGTAAGGTTTGCAGTGCGGGGTCGTAAAAGCTACTACTATTACCGCCTTTCATTTTAGAGCGATACATAGCGGTATCTGCAAATTTTAAAATATTAGCGGTTATGGCATTGCTCGTGTTAATCAAACAAATACCAATACTACAACTGACCTGAAACGCTAAATCGCCCACTTCAAATTTTTCATAAAAGACACTTTGTACTTTTTTAGCAATCAACTCAGATTCACTATTAGCTTGCATGTGGCTATCACCGACATGCTCGATAAGAATAATAAATTCATCACCACCGACTCGTGCGAGGGTATCTGCCGGGTTCAAAATAGCTGTTAATCGTTGTGATAACTCAACCAGTATTTCATCGCCTGCATTATGACCTAGTGAGTCATTTATGCGTTTAAAATTATCTAAATCTAAAAATAAGAGTGCGCCAGAATGATCAGACTGCTTAATTCGCTCCACATACATACTGAGCCTATCATTGAGCATTCTGCGATTAGGAAGGTTAGTGAGCGGATCGAAAAATGCTAACCGTTGTACTTCTTCTTCGGCAGCTTTGCGATTAGAGATATCTCTGGCCATCCACACCACATGTCTCAGTGACGGGTTAGTAGGCTGGTAACTTTCAAGGGGAGCTGTTCGCCCTTCAAATGTAAGCTGCTTACCTTTTATATTGAGCTGATATTCAAACACTTGAACTTCATTAGTTTGCAACGTTTTGTCAATCACCGCCAGAATAGGATTTGCATCTTCAGGAGGCATAATATCTCTGACATTTTGATTAATAACGTGCTCTTGGCTTAAATATAAACTTTCATTATCTGTGCCGTAAACATTGGTATACTCCCCCTCTTCACTCAAAATGAGGGTTAAATCAGGAAGCACTTTTGTAAAGGCTTTAAACTTTTCATTACTTTGCTGTAATTCAAAAAGCAACGCGTTTAATCTTAGTGACTCGGTGTGCTTTTCAAGAGCAATACTGGTGAAATCAACAAAAAAATCTATTAATTCTAAATCTTGTGGTGTCGGTGACTTTGCGCTGTCATGATAAATTGCAAAAGTGCCTAATATGTCTGATTTTGTTGAAATAATGGGGGTAGACCAACATGACCTTAAACCATAACTTAACGCCAATGCTCTATAATCATCCCATAATGGCGATGTTGAAATATCTGCGGCAATAATGCGTTTTTTTTCATAGGCTGCAGTACCGCATGAACCGACAGTTGGCCCTATTTTCACACCATTAATTGCTTGGCAATAACCCTGTGCAATATTAGGAGCCGCGCTATGAAATAGCTGCTCTCCTTTGAGCGTTAATATAGAGCACTTTGCAGAAGAGTCTTCAATAAGCTCCTCAATAGATAAACAAATATTTTCCAGTACCTCATCAAGTGGCGCACCGAGTGCTATTTTCGATAATATACTTTGTTGCTGAGAAAGCAGCTTTCTGACTCTCATTATTTCAATCAAATTATATTCCTCAACAATCACTAACGCTAAATGCGTCGCTCTATTTTAGGGCCTGTTTATAATAATTTATTATAGTCTTTTGACTATACATAATATTGAAATCAGCATCTATGCTATTTTCGTCTATTTCACGAGCGTTTGCCATTCAATACAAGGTGGCGATTTGAAATGTACTTATCAACAAATCATTTATTTACATACCATCTGTAAATACCCTTTATTAAATACTTTGTTACTTAAAAGTACTGTTTAAAATCATCAAGCTATTTATAATAGCTAAAATAGTAATAATCGATGAGGTTAGTGTGCAAATAACACAAGGTATGGAATATTTTTTTTCAGGGTTTAAGTTAATTAGTCAAAAAGGGCTAAAACGCTTTGTACTTATACCCCTACTTATTAATATTTTATTATTTGGTAGCTCCTTATTCTTTTTATTTGGCTGGCTTAGTGATGGCTTTAATGCCGTAAACGCCATGCTCCCAGAATGGCTAAGTTGGCTCGAATGGTTAATGTGGCCAATTGCTGTGCTGGTGGTGCTGTTTAGTTACAGTATGTTATTTACCGTTATTACTAACTTTATCGCCGCACCTTTTAATGGCTTACTAAGTGAAAAGGTAGAGCTTTACTTAACTGGTCAAAAAATTAACGACGACGGATTAGCTGATTTAGTTAAAGATGTTCCGCGAATGCTGGGCCGGGAATGGACTAAGCTTTGCTACTACCTCCCACGCGCTATCGGCTTTTTTATTTTATTGTGGGTACTACCTGTAATAGGCCAAGTGCTATGGGTGCTTTTTACCTGCTGGATGTATGCGGTGCAATATAAAGATTATGCTTTTGATAATCACAAAATTAGCTTTACACAAATGAAAAATGACTTAAAAAGCAAACAAGGGTTATCTTATGGGTTTGGCTTTGCCGTGATGCTGCTAACCGCTATCCCATTTGTAAATTTAATTGTTATGCCTGTGGCGGTATGTGGTGCCACACGATTATGGGTTGAAAATTACCGACCACAATACCGTAGTTAAAATAAAAAATGGGCCACTTGGCCCATTTTTTATACTCGCTAATAGATTAACTATATAAGCTCTGTGGCACTTTAGTGACATTTAAGTGCACCGTTATTTCTTCACGATCATGGTATAAATGCTTAGCTTGAAGTTCATAGCTTATGCCGTACTTCGCCATTTCTTCTCTGATCATTTTTAAACATTCATACACACTATCAAAGCGTTTTTTCATCGGTAATTTCAGATTAAAAATAAGCTCTTTTGCATAAGCATTTACTGCCCAGTCAATCATCAAGTTAGTCACTTTAGTCGGCTTTTCTACCATATCGCAAACCAACCAAGTGATGTTTCTTTTTTCTGGACGGTATTTAAAACCATCTTCTCTAAAATGCTTTACCTGACCCGTTTCCATTAAACTTTCGTTCATTGGGCCGTTATCTATCGCGCTAACAAACATACCACGGCGAACTAACTGATAAGTCCAGCCACCTGGGCATGCACCTAAATCAACGCTGCGCATCCCAGCTTGTACGCGTGACTCACGCTGTTGCTCAGGAATAAACACATTAAACGCTTCATCTAACTTAAGCGTTGAACGACTTGGGCCATCGCTTGGCATACGTAAACGTAAGATCCCCATAAAAAAAGGAGAGTTGTTATAACTATATGAGTAACCCACATACGCAGTATTATTAGCTAAAAACAGCACATGCATTACTGGGCGATTTGCTTTTGGCTCACGCAATACAGTGTTTTGTTTCTCGAGGGCTTTTTTAAGCGGGGTCGATATTTTTTTACAAAAAGTCAGTAACTCTTTGCCCTCGTTGGTATCGGGTGTTTCGACACGAAGCTCAGAACACAAAGTAAAATCTTTTGCGGCATCTACAATAGCGCCTACTCTATCTTCTACGGGCATATTTTCAATTAGGTTACCGGCAAACCATTGGCGTGCAAACACCATATTTTTAAAATCAACTTTTTTGATTATTTCGTCGCTGTGCTGCGCTTCAAAACATTCATAAATAACATAACCGGTATTTGGTTTTGCTTTTACATACCCAGCAAATCCTTGTTCGGCAGCGTGAAACGTTATTTCAGCAGCGGCATCGTTTTCAAAACCACTACGACAGTAAATCACAACACTAGACATATTAACCCTTAAACTCTTTAAAACTTAAATCGTGCAACTTGCACTAAAATAACTATCCAACCAATAATAAAGCACAGCCCACCCAATGGGGTAATTGGGCCCAGCCACTTCAACCCTGTTAAAGCCAATAAGTATAAGCTGCCACTAAATAACAATGTACCGGCAATAAAAAAACCACCCGCCATACTGAGGTGCATACCCCACTTAATTAAAATAGCCACTGCAATTAACGCCAGCCCATGCACCATTTGATACTCAGCGGCGGTTTTAAAAATACCAATGGAGTACTCTGATAAACGACTTTTCAGACCATGAGCAGCAAATGCGCCCAGTATCACTGAAAGCATGCAAAAAAAGCTGCCTGCTAATAAAAATAGTTTAATCATGTTTATCCTCTTTTAAATTTTCAAGCGTATTCTTTATAAAGCTTGCTGCCTGTATTGCCGCAGCATTCAGGTTTTGTTGCTCAGTCACGCCACTTTTTTTACGCGGTTTTAGTGAGTGGTCACCATCCGTTAACCATACATACTTTGGCTGCTTTGGCATGGCCATTGTGGCAAGCTCTTCGCGGGTGCCAAAGGTATCCCTTTCCCCCTGTAATACTAAAAAAGGACACGGTATGTCTGCAAAATGATCTGTACGCAGTTTTTCTGGCTTGCCCGGAGGATGAAACGGATAACCAAACGCAAGCACACCTAAAACAGGATGAGAGGTCGAACAGGCAAGCATCGATGCCATGCGCCCGCCCATTGATTTACCCCCTATAAATAGCGGTAAATTTGCATCAGCTTGAGTCACTATATGTTCAAAATAAGTAAGTAGTTTAGGCGCTCGCTCTGGTGGGCGACGTTTGTTAGTTTGTTTAGCAATTTGCATATATTCAAAATCAAACAAGCCAACGTCAATACCGTACTCACTGAGTTGTTTAGCCATGATTTGCATAAACTCAGAATCACTGCCAGCCCCTGCGCCATGAGCAAATATAAACTGTGCGATTGCCGGTTGCTGACTACTTCTAACCCATTCGATGCTCATTAATATTCTTGCTCCTGCTCAACTAAACTTAACATCCAGTCTTTAAACGATACAATTTTGCCTAACTCATTTTGTGACTCACGGATCACTAAGTAATAGGCATTTTTACTCTCTAAACTGTGATTGAACGGGATCACTAAACGTCCTGCATCAATATCTGGTTTTGCTAGTACGCTGTTACCAATTGCAACACCTTGGCCATGTACCGCAGCTTGTAACACCATAGAAGAATGACTAAATATAGGTCCTTGGTTAACTTGTACATTACGTACGCCGGCGGTTTTCATCCAGGTTTTCCAGTTTTTACGGGTGGTGTCATGTAGCAAGGTATGGTTTGCTAAATCACTGGGTTGGTTAAGCGCTCTGGGGCCATTTAACAGTAACGGGCTACATAACGGCACTAAATACTCAGTGTGCAGTTTATAGGCTTGCACCCCACTCCAATGACCGCGACCATAATAAATTGAGATATCAACATCGTCTGTTAACGAGTTTTCATCCTGATCTTGGGCTTTAATTCGCACATCAATTTCTGGGTGTAATTCGTTAAATAAGCTCAATCGAGGAATGAGCCATTGAATCGCAAAACTGGGGGTTAAACTTACGGTTAACGAGCCTTTGGCACCACGAGCTAATAGCTTTTCAGTTGCATCTATTAGCTGAGTAAAAATCTCTTTAATATCTAAAAAGTAACCTTGGCCTTCTTCGGTTAATAATAACGAGCGATTTTTACGTAAAAACAGCTTTAAGCCTAAATGCTCTTCAAGCGTTTTTATTTGATGACTCACCGCAGCTTGCGTGACATACAACTCTTCTGCGGCTTTAGTAAAGCTTAAATGACGTGCTGCAGCTTCAAAAGCTTTCAGCGCGTTTAATGGAGGAACTCGTCTTGACATGGCAACCAAGCTTAGAATTAGTTTTTCTTATGCGGTGAATTATATACCTATGCTAGGAAAGAGTATATTCAAGCCATAAAAAAAGCGACCTAAGTCGCTTTTTAAAGTGCTAATCAACTTTATAAATCGCTAGCACTGGTATCAAGAGGGGCAAAGCTCTTGATTAAATCATCCACCGCTTTCATTTGCGATAAGTACCCTTCTAACTTGCTCAATGCTAATGCACAGGGGCCATCACATTTTGCTTCATTTGGATTGGGGTGCGCTTCAATAAATAAGCCTGCAATACCCAATGCCATACCGCTACGGGCAAGTTCAGCAGCTTGAGCACGACGACCATCGGCTGAGTCTGCTCGACCGCCAGGACGCTGCAGTGCATGAGTTGCATCAAATATAACGGGAGCCATGGTTTTCATATCATCCATACCTAGCATATCAACCACTAGGTTATTATAGCCAAAGCTTGAACCACGTTCACATAAGGCCACATTATTATTTCCGGCTTCATTAAATTTAGTAATGATATGACGCATTTCATGCGGAGCTAAAAACTGTGGCTTTTTCACATTAATAATCGCGCCTGTTTTAGCCATTGCAACCACCAAGTCTGTTTGACGAGCCAAAAACGCCGGTAGCTGAATAACATCAACAACCTCTGCAACCGGTGCTGCTTGATGAGGTTCATGTACATCGGTGATAAGCGGAATATTAAAGGTATTTTTAATCTCTTCAAATATCTTTAAACCTTCTTCCATGCCTGGACCACGGTAAGAATTGATGGACGAGCGATTGGCTTTATCAAATGACGCCTTAAATACATAAGGAATATTTAATTTAGTGGTCACTTCAACATAATGCTCGGCAATACGCATCGCTAAGTCGCGTGATTCAAGCACATTCATGCCACCAAATAAAACAAAAGGTTTATTATTTGCCAGTTCTATTTCATTGATATTAATAACTTGGTTGTTCATTTTAATTCCTTATGGTGCAACTGCTTGCATCATTAATCCACAAATATACGCCATATATGTACCTACACCATAGCCAAGAACAGCTAATAATACGCCGACCGGTGCCAGTGACGGATGAAACGCAGCAGCCACAACAGGGGCAGACGCTGCGCCACCTACATTGGCCTGTGAGCCAACAGCCATATAAAATAACGGCGCTTTAATTAATTTAGCCACAATGAGCATTAAGCTTGCGTGAGTTAACATCCAAATTGCACCAATAACAAAATACATCGGTGAATCAAAAATCGCCATTACATTCATATGCAGGCCAATCGATGCCACTAAAATATACAAAAAAGCTGACGCCACTTTCGATGAACCAAACGCCTCAATATGGCGTACTTTGGTAAACGATAAGCAAATACCTATCGTCGTTGATATAACAATAAGCCAAAAGAACTTACTGTTTAAACTGTATTCTTTTGCCCACGCATAATTATTGGCAAAGAAGGGCCCTAAAATATCTGCACAAAAGTGCGCTAAACCGGTAATACCAAAGGCAATAGCAATAATCATCATGTAATCATTTAGCGTTGGCATACGCGCATGCTCTGCATGGTATTTTTCAACACGTTGCTTTAAGTCTTCAATCGCGGTGGTATCTGCACCGGCTTTTGCGTCAATTGCTTTATGATTAGCTGCCATTAATAATAATACTGCCATCCATAAATTAGCCACTATCACATCCACGGTGACCATGGCTGAGAAAATATCGCCACCCACTTCAAACATTTCTTTCATAGATGCTTGGTTTGCACCGCCACCAATCCAGCTACCTGCAATGGTTGTCATACCACGCCAAACAGCGTCAGGGCCATGTCCACCTACCGCTTCTGGATAAACAGCACTCATTATTAAAATAGCTAATGGGCCGCCAATCACAATACCTGCGGTGCCGGTTAAAAACATAATTAATGCTTTAGGACCTAAATTAATAATCGCTTTTAAATCAATACTGATGGTAAGCAAAATTAAACACGCTGGCAGTAAATATCGCGAAGCGACGTAATATACGTTAGATTGAGAACCATCAACAATACCAAAGGTATTTAACAATGACGGCAAAAAATAACACAGCAATAATGCCGGTACATATTTATAAAATGCCACAAGACCTGGGCGTTGACTATTTGAGGTTTTGAAAATAAACCCTAAAATAATCGCCAATAAACCAAGTACAACGGCATCATTGGTAATTAATGCAGTTTGGGGATCAGCCATAACATTTCCTATTTTTTATTCTTAGTGGTGAGTTTTATGATTGTCTTCAAGTTCTTCAATTTGATGTAGAATGATTTCAATAGCAGGATCATCAGGACATTCATCAACAAAAAACTGTAAATCATCTCGTGCCATTTTAGGGCAGCCAAGCTGATTTAGTAAATAACCTCTGTCGCGTCGCTCATAGGGATCATCACCTAACATTTCCATTAATAAATCGACGCAAGTTAATGCATGACCAAATTTATTTTCACTAATGAAAGACCATTTTTGCTGCGCTAAAAATAATTTATACACTTCGTCTTCAAAAATAAGCTCTAAAGGCTCTTGTTCTTGAGGATTTTCTTCATCAATATTTTCAGGAATGATGTACCAACTTTGTTGGCCACTGCTAGGGTCGACAAGATAACCCTCTTCATCACTCATTGCGACGTGAATGCCCACTTCGCCTTGAGTTATGCTTACACTGGCATCGAGTTTAGCATGCTGTAAAAAGTGGCATAACAAAATAGCTAAGGTTGTCGGTGTGCCACTGCGCATAGACAAGGTGTAGCTGATGCTATTTAACTTATACTCAGGAACTTTCAAGCTTGATGCACTAAATAGCCACTCACTATAAAAGCTATCAAGTAGTTTATCTAGGCGATCGTGTTCGTCCGGCATCTGCTGACAAATAGACTCTATTTGCTGCTCAAACGCAGTAAGTATTTCAAGACTTGGTGTTAAGTCAATTTGAGGGTCCCATTTAGCTTCCGCTTTGATACAACGATATATAGCCGGCGGCAAAAAATCATCGTAAGCATCTTCTATATAAGATTCATCGTGTTCATCAAACCCGAGGGTGGTCATTCATACTACAACATTCTAGAAAACGAGGACGTAGTTTACCTAATTTTAAAGCTAGATACCAATAATCAGAAATGAATTGAAGAGGTAAGCTTTACACCTTTGGTGTGCAAAGCTTAAATAGGTATTGTTAATTATAACAACAGCGGGGCTTTCGCTGTTGCTAAGTAACCAATAGCTAAAATAACAGCGGTGTTAAGTACTAAAAATACGACTTTTGGAACGGTTGTCGTTTGTTTAGCGCTAATAATACCCACAACAATATAAACGATAACTAGAATAATTTTTTCTAATAACCAAAGCTGCTCTAATGGGTTTATTTTAGCCATTGCCATTAAACCGATGGCTGAGACAATTAATAAAGTGTCTATACTGTGGCTACCAATAAAAACCAATTTATTTTTGGCAAGGCTGCCACTGCCCATACGAGAAAAAGAACGTACGTAAAATAAAATAATACTCACTAGCGCAATGGCCATGTGTGAGTGTTTTAATGCTAAATAATCCATAGGTATTGTTACTTCTGTTTAGTTATGTGTTTTGTCAGGAAAGCGTAAAAGTACCGCTTCGAGGTCTTCAAGTTTATCATTAAATACATCAACAAGTTTAGGATCAAAATGCGTTCCTTTATTTGCGTTGATCTCCGCAACCGCTTCTTCAAGTGTCCACGCACCTTTATAACAACGTTTATGGCGCAGTGCATCATACACATCAGCCAATGCCACTATTCTGGCAAAAATATCAATACGCTCCCCCTTTAATCCACTAGGGTAACCAGAACCATCCCACTTTTCGTGGTGCTGCTGTGCGATTAATGCCCCTGCGCTGACTATTTTACGCGGTGAATCTTTCAAAATAGCATAGCCTTTTCCAGCATGAGTTTTCATAACTTCCCACTCTTCGCTATTTAACTTGCCAGGCTTATTTAAAATTGCATCCGGAATACCTATTTTACCCACATCATGTAAAGGCGATGCAAAGCGAATTAAATTCGCTTGCTCTTCAGATAACCCGTAGGCTAATGCTAATTCATAGCAAATATAAGCAACCCGTTTTACATGATTACCCGTTTCGCACGAGCGCTGTTCAACGGCTTCACTTAAACGATAAACAAGCTCTTGTTGTGTGGCTTCAACTTCAGTATGTAACTGCACATTTTCAAATGCCAACTGCACATTTTGAGAAAAGATTTCAATTAGGTTTCGTTGTGTATCCGTCAACTTTGACGGCACACCTGATACAAACAACATTGAATTATGGTTAAATTTACTGCTGCAATAAGCAAACAAATAATCATCTCTGTACACAATTGCTTTGTTAGCAAGGGCCTCTTGGCACGCTAACAGTTGGTCTTCTGCTAGTACGGTTTCTAGCTCTTCTCCCTCGCGCTTAGCAAAATCGCCGGTACCAGAGCAAACAATCAGTTTTTTATTCATCTCCTCTGACGGATTTTGTGCAACTAAGGTGGTGGCATACATGGCTTCATCAGCAACGTTTAGTAAAGAAGTAAGCTGCTGCATCACGCCTTCAATAAAGTTATCCATTGAATGGGTTGCAAAAATATTGCGCGAAGCGGTGATTATTTTTTCTAGCCCTTCACGCGATTGCTCAATCGAAATAATATCGCGATACGAGCGAAGACTTGCCATCATAACGGTGAATAATTTTTGTGCGGTAAGTTCTGTTTTAGATTTATAGTCATTAATATCGTAATTTACGATTACCTGGCGCTCGGGTGCTTGGCCTGGCTGCCCGGTTCGTAGAATAATGCGAATATAATTATTTTTAACGGTATCACGAATGTATTTTGCTACTTGCAAACCCGCATCGTCTGTTTCCATAACAACATCGAGTAGGATGATGGCCGCATCAGGATGATCATCAATCAACTTTTTCGCTTCTGCGCCGGAATAAGCACTTATAAACTCCAAGCGTCTATCTTGAAACTTAAAATCACTCAACGCTAAACGCGTAACAGCATGAACCTCGGGTTCATCATCAACAATTAGAACTTTCCATGTTCCTTGCTCTTCACTTACTACTTCAGGTGGTTGTTCATTTGAAAATAAAAAATCTTCCATCACAAAGAGTTCCTTAAAACATATGCAAACAAACAACGGGGCTATTTTTAATAAGTTAAGGCCATTGTCCGAAAGTTACGCGGTCGTTATTACCAAGATCTTTCACTGTGCTTACATTTATAAACGCCATTTGGTTGAATATATGGCGAACAGCTGCACTTTGCTCAAATCCGTGTTCAATTAAAAGATAGCCATTAGAATGTAAATAGTCACGTGATTGTGTAATTATTTGTTTAATATCAGCTAATCCAGCATCATCTGCAACCAATGCAGACAAAGGCTCAAAGCGCACATCACCTTGGTGCAAGTGTTTATCGTTATATTCTATATAGGGGGGATTGGTTACAATTAGATCAAATTTTTTATTATTTAACGCGCTAAACCAATTGCTTTGTTCAACACACACATTATTTATCGCTAATCGTTTTTGATTACGTTTGGCCAGTGCCACCGCATCATCAATACGATCAACGGCAATAATATCCCATGTAGGCATTTCACTACCAAGCGCAAGTGCAATTGCTCCAGTGCCTGTGCCTAAATCGAGCACTTTGGCGTCATTTGGTACATTACATGAAAGCGCAAGCTCAACTAAGGTTTCTGTATCAGGGCGAGGAATTAGTGTTGTTGGATTTACTTCAAGCTGTAAACTCCAAAACTCACGATACCCTGTAATGTGCGAAACAGGCTCGCCGTTTAAACGACGCTCACATGCACGCTCAAACGCTTGTGATTGCTCATCCGTTAATTGTTTTTCTGGCCAAGTAAATAAATAACTACGTGGCTTTTGTAAAATATTAAGCAGTAGTACTTGAGCATCTAACTTTGCGCTATCACTACTTGATGCTAATAAATTAGCACCGGTAGTAATAGCGTTTTCAACAGTGAGGTTCACGATTAATCGTCGCCCATCGCTGCTAATAAGTCGGCCTGATGCTCTTGCATTAGCGGCTCAACCACAGCGCCTAAATCACCAGCTACCACTTCGTTTAAACGATAAAGCGTTAAGTTAATACGGTGATCGGTAATACGCCCCTGCGGGTAGTTGTATGTGCGAATACGCTCAGAACGATCGCCACTGCCCACTAAATTACGACGTTCAGACGCCTCAGCAGCATGACGTTTTTCATCTTCAGCCTGTTGCAAACGCGCCGCCAATACCGACATCGCTTTTGCACGGTTTTTATGTTGAGAACGCTCATCTTGACACTCAACCACAACACCGGTTGGTAAATGAGTAATACGAATGGCAGAGTCGGTTTTATTAACGTGCTGACCACCGGCTCCCGATGCTCTAAAGGTATCAACTTTAATATCGGCGGTATTAATTTCTATGGCTTCGGCTTCTGGCACTTCAGCCATTACAGCAACAGTACAGGCTGAGGTATGTACGCGCCCTTGTGACTCAGTTTCTGGGACGCGCTGTACACGGTGCACGCCTGATTCAAATTTTAATTGCCCATACACACCTTCACCGCTGATGTTAGCAATTACTTCTTTGTAGCCGCCATGTTCACCTTCGTTGGTCGTCACAACTTCTACTTTCCATTTTTTTGTTTCTGCGTAGCGGCTGTACATTCTAAACAAGTCGCCAGCAAAAATAGCGGCCTCGTCGCCCCCTGTTCCGGCGCGAACTTCTAAAAACACGTTGTTATTGTCTTTCGGATCTTTAGGCAACATAAGCACTTGAATGTCGTCTTCTAAAGTCGAAATTTGTGCTTTTGCTTCTTTATATTCTTCTTGTGCCATTTCGCGCATTTCAGGATCTGAATCTTTTAGCATTTCTTCAGCGCTACTCAAGTCTTCTTGTGCTTGCTGGTATGCTAAAAACGTTTTCACCACTTCTTCAAGCTCAGAGTATTCTTTTGAAAGAGTACGAAAGCGGTTTTGATCACTAATGACCGATGGGTCACTTAGTAGCGCTTGAACTTCTTCATAGCGCTCAACTAAGGTTTCTAATTTACGATAAACGGACTCTTTCATTTAACTGTTATTCCTGATCTATACCTAACATTTTTTTCAATTGGTTTAACTGAGCCACTTCACCTTTTTTCGCTGCATCTTGGATGGCACGGGTAGGCGCGTGCATTAAGCGATTGGTTAATTTATTGGCCAGCTCTAAAATTACTTTTTCTGCGTCTTTACCTGTATTTAGCTGACTAAGCGCCCTATCTACAAGTTCTGCTTTTGTTGTTTGTACATCATTACGGTAGTGGCGAATTAAATCCACTGAATCAAGCGAGCGCAACCACATAAAAAACTCTTTGGTGCGCTCACTAATAATAATTTGTGCTTGCTCTGCCGCTTGCTCACGAGCAGCCATGTTTTCACTAACAATGGCTTGTAAGTCATCGACCGAGTACAAGTAGGCGTCGTCGAGCTCTCCGACTTGGCTTTCAATATCGCGTGGTACAGCAATATCAATAAACAGCATCGGCTTATAGCGGCGTTGTTTGAGTGCTTGCTCAACTACACCTTTACCAATAATAGGTAAAGTGCTGGCGGTGGAGCTAATCACAATATCAGCTTGATGCAAACGTTCAGGCAATTGTGCCAACGCAATAACATCGGCTGATACTTCATCGGCTAAACTGCGCGCTCTTTCTATTGTTCTGTTGGCAACAGTAATTTTTTGCGGCTCATTTTGGTATAAATGTTTTGCTACCAGCTCTATGGTTTCACCGGCACCAATGAGTAACACCTTGGTTTTATCCAGCTTTCCATAAATATGCTTTGCTAAATTAACTGCCGCAAAGGCAACCGATACTGCACTGGCACCAATGTTGGTTTCAGTACGGACTTCTTTTGCCACCGAAAACGTTTTTTGAAACAAACGATCAAACGTAACGCCCACCGCATCATGGGTTTTGGCACTATTATAGGCTTGTTTTATTTGCCCTAAAATTTGTGGTTCGCCTAACACCAGCGAGTCAAGCCCACAGGCTACACGCATCAAATGATTTATTGCAGCGCTGTCTTCATGACAGTAGATATTTTTACTCAGTTCATGTTCATCTAAACCATGGAAACTGGCCAACCATTGCAACAATGTTTGGGAATTTTGCTGTGCAAGGCTACAATACACCTCAGTGCGATTACAGGTAGAGACAATAACCGCTTCATTAAAGTCGGCATGGCCACTTAATTGTTGTAGCGCCTCTGAAATTTGCTCAGGCGAAAAGGCCACTTTTTCTCGTAATTCTACGGATGCGGTTTTGTGATTAATACCAAGTGCTATTATGGTCATATCTGCCAAATATTGCTGAGCCCTACTACATAGGCGGCAATTTTATCAAAAATCTCAGGAATATGGAAAGTAAGGAACAACATTTGACTCGACAATATTTGATTTTAACACTGCTATTTGTATTTTTAACCGGCTGCGCAAGTAAAAACAATTACAAAACAGAGCTTTACGAAGACTGGAAGTTACGCCTTGGCGAGCAAAAAACTTGGCAAGTAGACGGTAAACTTGCGTTTATTAGCCCAGATGAGCGCCAATCTGCCAACTTAAATTGGCAACAAACACAAAATAGTAATCATTTAGTGTTAACCACGTTTATTGGCACACGGATTTTATCGCTTAAACAAACCGCAGTCGGCGCCGAATTAATCTTTGATGACCAACCATATTTTGATAGTAACGCCAGTGCACTTTTACAACGTTTAACAGGGTTTACTTTACCGGTTAATAACGCAGGCCCATGGTTAAAAGCTACCATTGACGATCACACCCTAGAAATTGATCAGTTAGGGCGTGCTAAAAGCGTGTTATGGTTTGATGATAATGGCAAAAAGTGGCAAATAAGTTACACAAGTTACGTCCAAAAATACGGTTTTTGGTTACCGAATGCTTTAACCTTAACCCATGAAAAGATTAAAATTAAAATCAAACTCTATGACTGGCAGTTTAACTAACTATGCATACTCACACTGAATTTTCGCTGATTGCCCCAGCTAAGCTTAATTTATTTTTACACATTAATGGCCGCCGTGATGATGGCTACCATGAATTAGAAACTCTGTTTACGTTTTTAGACTATGGTGACGAGCTCCATTTTAAACTAAGCACGGATACTCATATTAGCATTAGCGGCGACACCAATGGCATTGCGCTAACCGACAATTTGATTTACAAAGCGGCGTTATTATTACAAACCCACTGTAAAGTAGATAAGGGAGCAAAAATAAATTTAACTAAACGCTTACCCATGGGTGGAGGTGTTGGAGGCGGTTCATCCGATGCCGCATCAACGCTTTTAGCTCTTAATACGCTTTGGAATACAGACCTATCTTTAGATGAACTGGCTGATTTAGGCTTGAAACTCGGTGCTGATGTGCCTGTATTCATTAAAGGTAAAAGTGCCATAGCACATGGCATTGGCGAGCAATTAGAGTACCTAGAACTGCCGCCGAAGTGGTATTGTGTTGTCTTCCCAAATCAACATGTCAGCACAGCACAAATATTTACTCACCCTGATTTAAAACGTGATACGCCAAAACTTTCTGGCGACTGGCAACAGCAAATTTTAACCAACGATTGTGAGCCTTTAGTGAAAAAGCTGTGCCTCGAGGTTGAAAAAACCCTGCAGTGGTTGCTAAAATACGCTCCATCAAAGATGACCGGAACAGGTTCATGTTGTTTTGTTGAATTTGCTAGCCAAGTTCAAGCACAAGATGTACTTGCTAACCTCCCCCATACTTGGCAGGGTTTTATCGCATCCAGCGTTAGTACCTCTCCTGCTCATACGGAGTTAGCCGCCATCATTGATAAATGAAGTAACGTACAAGTAATCATAAGTTAACCTACTTTGTTCACTCAATGTAAGTTAGTCCAAAAATTCAGTGCCTGAGGAACCCTACCGTGCCTGACATGAAGCTCTTCGCTGGTAACGCAACACCTGACCTAGCTCAAAAAGTTGCAAAACGTTTATATATTGAATTAGGCGATGCTGTTGTTGGCCGTTTTAGTGACGGTGAGATCAGTGTTCAAATTAATGAAAATGTTCGTGGCTCGGATGTTTTTATCTTGCAATCAACCTGTGCCCCTACTAACGATAACCTGATGGAACTTATCGTTATGGTTGATGCGTTACGCCGTGCATCTGCCGGTCGTATCACTGCTGTTATCCCTTATTTTGGTTATGCTCGTCAAGATCGTCGCGTACGTTCTGCCCGTGTACCAATTACAGCTAAAGTGGTTGCGGATTTCTTATCAAGTGTAGGTGTTGACCGCGTTCTTACGGTTGATTTACACGCTGAGCAAATCCAAGGCTTCTTTGATGTACCAGTGGATAACGTATTTGGTAGCCCTGTACTATTAGAAGATATGAAAAACCGCGACTTTGATGACGTGGTTGTTGTATCACCTGATATTGGTGGCGTGGTGCGTGCCCGTGCAATTGCAAAACTATTAAACGATACCGACTTAGCAATTATCGATAAACGTCGCCCTCAAGCTAACGTTTCTCAAGTAATGCACATTATTGGTGACGTTGAAGGCCGCGATTGTATTATTGTTGATGACATGATTGATACCGGTGGTACATTGTGTAAAGCCGCTGAAGCCCTTAAAGAGCATGGTGCTAAACGTGTATTTGCTTACGCTACTCACCCTATTCTTTCTGGTACAGCGGCAGAAAACTTACGTAACTCTGTGATTGACGAAGTGATTGTAACTGACTCAATTCCACTGTCTGACGAACTAAAAGCGCTTGATATTGTTAAAGTATTAACGCTTGCAGATATGTTAGCAGAGACTATTCGTCGCATTAGCAACGAAGAATCTATCTCGGCAATGTTTGAACACTAAAGTTAAACATTAATGAGTATAAAAGCGCCTTTTGGCGCTTTTTTTGTAAGCGATGTTTATTTTATAAACCCGCAGTGGTATGATAGCGCGCCTTTTGGCTAGGGACCTTGGTCGCAAAGGCCCTAACACTTTTAATTATTGGAGACATCATGTCTAACACAACTTATACTTATGACGCTGAACTTCGCGTAGAAACTGGTACTGGTGCGAGCCGCCGCCTACGTCGCGAAGACAAAGTGCCGGCAATCCTTTATGGAGCTGATAAAGAAGCGGTATCGCTTACTTTTGCTCATAAAGATATGATCAAAGCACAAGAAGACGAAGGCTTTTACACTCACATCCTTACATTAAATGTAGGTGGCGAGAAAGTTGAAGCAATCTTAAAAGATATCCAACGTCACCCTTTCAAGCCTAAGCTTACTCACCTTGATTTCCAACGTGTAGACGCAACTCATAAACTAGTAACTAAGGTTCCTTTACACTTCATCGGTGAAGAGAAAGTAACTAAGTTAGGTGCAACTGTTGTTCACCAGTTAACTGAAGTTGAGATTTCTTGTCTTCCTAAGTCACTTCCAGAATTCATCGAAGTAGACGTATCTGATCTTGTTGCTGGTGATTCAATCCACCTTACAGATCTTGCGTTCCCTAAAGGTGTTCAATCTGTTGAGCTTGGTAAAGGCGAAGGCCACGATCAGTCTATCGTTACTATCAAAGCTAACAAAGCAGCTCCAACTGAAGACGACGCTTCAGACGCTGCAGAATAATATTTAAGGTCTCGCACCTTGAATTCTATTCAAATGCTTGTGGGCCTGGCTAATCCAGGCCCCGAATACGCAAATACACGCCACAACGCAGGTGCTTGGTTCATTCAAGAACTCGCTGCACGCTACAACTGCACGCTAAAACACGACCCTAAATATCACGGCCTTACTGGCAAAGTGATTATTCAAGGCAAAGAATTCAAATTACTGATCCCCACCACTTACATGAACTTAAGTGGCAAAGCGGTGAGTAGTTTAGCCAATTTTTTTAAAATCCCCGTGGAAGACATACTTGTTGCCCATGATGAATTGGATTTAGACCCGGGCGTTGCTAAATTAAAAAAAGGCGGCGGACATGGCGGTCATAATGGCTTAAAAGACATTATTGCAAAAATGGCAAATCAAAAAGACTTTATGCGCCTACGCATAGGTGTAGGTCATCCAGGACATCGCGAAATGGTCACCGGTTGGGTGCTTGGTAAAGCAGCCAAGGACGATCAAGAAAAAATGGATGCCGCAGTTGATGAAGCAGTTCGTTGTATGGAAATACTTGCTAAAGACGGTGTGTTAAAAGCACAAAACAGACTACATTCGTTTAAACCCTAATTTTTGGGTATACGGTCGCACGTATTAAACGAATCTAAACAAGGTATCTTACTATGGGTTTTAAATGTGGCATCGTTGGCTTGCCTAATGTTGGTAAATCAACACTTTTCAATGCATTGACTAAAGCGGGTATTGAAGCCGCTAACTTTCCTTTTTGTACCATTGAACCTAATACAGGTGTGGTACCGGTGCCAGATCCTCGCCTAGACGAACTTGCTAAAATTGTTAACCCACAACGTATTCTTACAACCAGTATGGAATTTGTGGATATTGCAGGTTTAGTTAAAGGTGCATCGAAAGGTGAAGGCCTAGGCAATCAGTTTTTAGCAAATATCCGTGAAACAGATGCGATTGGTCATGTAGTTCGTTGTTTTGAAGATGAAAACGTTATTCACGTTGCTGGTACTATCGACCCTGCTGACGATATTGACGTGATCAACACCGAGCTAGTACTTGCTGATATGGACAGTGCCGATAAAGCAATGTTCCGTAATGCAAAAAAAGCAAAAGGTGGCGATAAAGACGCTAAAGAGCAAAATGCGGTACTTGAAAAAGTAAAAGTGCATCTTGATGAAGGCTTAACTTTACGTTCTTTAGCGCTAACAAAAGAAGAAAAAGCAGCTATTGCGCCTATTAACTTCTTAACTATTAAGCCAACTATGTATATTGCTAACGTGGCTGAAGACGGATTTGAAAATAACCCATTGCTAGATCGTGTCCGTGAAATAGCGGCTGCTGAAGATGCGGTTGTTGTGCCTGTGTGTGCAGCTATCGAATCTGAGCTATCTGAGCTTGACGAAGAAGACAAATTAGAGTTTATGGCTGACCTTGGTCTTGAAGAGCCAGGACTTAACCTTGTTATTCGTGGTGGCTATGAGCTACTACATTTGCAAACTTACTTTACTGCGGGTGTAAAAGAAGTACGTGCATGGACTATCCCAGTGGGTGCAACAGCGCCACAAGCAGCGGGTAAAATTCATACCGACTTTGAACGTGGCTTTATCCGCGCACAAACAATTGCTTTTGATGACTTTATTGCATTTAAAGGTGAAAGCGGTGCAAAAGAAGCAGGTAAAATGCGCCAAGAAGGGAAAGAGTACATTGTTAAAGATGGCGATGTAATGAACTTCTTGTTCAACGTATAATTAAACATTGCACCACGTTAAGTGGCTCATTGTTTTTTAAAGGCTCGTTTTTACGAGCCTTTTTATTTTTCAGCCGAATAAAAGTAATAATTAGTCTACCCTTACTATAGGCTTAGAATTGTAAGGCAAAGCCAAAATTACAATACAAAGCCCACAAAGAGTGTTAAAAAAGCAACGTTTTAATTAAAAAGTAGCCGGTTAGCCTATTTTTCCTGCAAACAAACCAACTTAAGTGTTTTTTTGCAAAAAAGGTGTTGACGAATTTGGGGCATATCAGCATAATACGCCCCGCACTCAGCGATGAAGTGCTAACAAAAAAGATGGCTAAGTAGCTCAGCTGGTTAGAGCACATCACTCATAATGATGGGGTCACAGGTTCAAATCCCGTCTTAGCCACCATTTATTTTTTGTTGCTCAATGAAGAGTTTAAAATAACTACCATTTCTTTGATTAATTCAAAGTGATAATGCGGGAGTGGCGGAATTGGTAGACGCGCTGGATTTAGGTTCCAGTATCTTAGGATGTGAGAGTTCAAGTCTCTCCTTCCGCACCATATTC
>NZ_FPAR01000005.1:44273-200350 GCF_900116475.1 Pseudoalteromonas sp. DSM 26666
TGCGGGAGTGGCGGAATTGGTAGACGCGCTGGATTTAGGTTCCAGTATCTTAGGATGTGAGAGTTCAAGTCTCTCCTTCCGCACCATGTTCTTAATTAGAACTAAAACTCATCCAAATTTAGAGTTGGGATATCGCCAAGCGGTAAGGCACCAGGTTTTGATCCTGGCATTCCCAGGTTCAAATCCTGGTATCCCAGCCAATTTGCACACTTTTTTGATTGCCCCCACATTAGCTTCAAAATCACTAATATTTTTACTTTTATAATCCAATACCACATTTTTTCAGATATAAAAAAAAGACCCAAATTTGAGCCTTTTCATCAACTAACTAAGCTCACCACTTATTGCGTATTTTAATACCCAGTTTTTTACCGGCCCTGTATTATTAGCTAACTTTAAAAATGTGCTGCGCGCCCATTTTAATGGGGCTATTTGGTTTGAGAAACCAAAGTAGCAAGCATCCATCATACTCATCATTAATAAATTAGCGTTACGACGACTACGTTCGTACTCTTTAAGCATTAGCGGGCAACCTACATCATCAGCTGTACGCAACACTTCAGCTAAGGCAGCCACATCTTGAAAGCCTAAATTAACGCCCTGTCCTGCCAGAGGATTAATGGTGTGCGCCGCATCACCCACTAAAACGAGTCGCCCTTGTGAATAATTATTAGCATGCTGCCTTGCTAGAGGAAATATAGCATGGCTTTGTACTTCAAAATCACCAGCGAGCTTGGGAAACTTTTCAATAATATGAGCTTTTAATGCGCTAGGTTGTAGGGCTTTAAATGCTTTGAGGGTATTTGCATCGTCATACCAAATTAAATTTGCATAAGGTGCTTGCATAGGTAAAAACGCAACAGGCCCTGTAGGTGTAAACTGCTGCCATGTTTTAACTTGTTGTGGTGCATCGAGCTTTATTAGCACGCCCATACAATGCTGCTGATATTGCCACCCAGTTATACCAATATTGGCTTTGCTACGTAATTGTGATTGCCCACCATCGGCTGCAATGACTAAATCAGCAGTATAGCTTTGTTCGTTATAGTGCAAGGTAATGCTATCAGGGTTTTGCTCTATTGCAGTTAAAGCCGATGAAGGATTAATCATTTCAATATTATGCTGCCCAAATTGCTGCCATAAGCTTGCTTGAATTAACTTATTCTCGATTAAATGACCTAAATGCGTGGTATTGATGGCATGGCAATCAAATAATAAATGATCGTTACCACGCTCAAAAGCTTCTAATTGCTCATAGGGAGCGAGTCTATTTTCGCGCAGCAATGGCATAGCACCAAGCTGATCAAGCAGTTTTTCCGAAAAGCGGTTAATAGCTGATACACGTATATCAACTGCATCACTACTAAGCACTAGTGATGCATCTATTGGGTGTTTTTCAATAACACGTACGGCTTTACCTTGTTGCGCTAATTTAATAGCCATAGCGGCACCAACCATGCCGCCGCCTACTACAATTACATTATTTTTAGCCATGTTTTTCATCATTTTACTTCTGACTTAACTCTACTTTGATTGTATCGTAATTAGTTTGCTCTGTGTGAGCGCTTCGCTTAATTCTCTTATTAAACCCATACTATATTGATTTCAGATCACAAACATGAAATCTATACTTGGTTTTGAGCGTGTATCCAGCTAAAATACGCGTCCTTTAAGTCGAGCAAAATTTAATAATTGCGCCACTTATACCTGTTTCTAGCACATGTTTGTGCCACTATCGAATTGAACACGAGGCTATATTTCAATGAGCAAAAAGCTGCATATTAAAACCTGGGGTTGTCAGATGAACGAATACGACTCTCAGAAAATGGCTGATCTTCTAGATGCGACCAACGGCTATCAGCTAACTGAAGAAGCTGCTGATGCTGATGTTATATTACTTAACACCTGTTCAATTCGTGAAAAAGCGCAAGAAAAAGTATTCCACCAATTAGGTCGTTGGAAGTTATTAAAAGATGACAAACCAGACCTAATTATTGGTGTTGGCGGCTGTGTAGCATCGCAAGAAGGCGATTCAATTCGTCAACGCGCGCCGTTTGTCGATGTTATTTTTGGCCCACAAACATTGCATCGTTTACCTGAAATGATCAAACAAGTGCAAGGTAACAAAGGGTCATCAGTGGTTGATATTTCATTCCCAGAGATTGAAAAATTTGACCGTCTTCCTGAGCCAAAAGCAGAGGGTCCTTCTGCGTTTGTATCAATTATGGAAGGATGTTCTAAATACTGTACTTTTTGTGTTGTACCTTACACGCGTGGTGAAGAAGTAAGTCGCCCTGTTGATGACGTGCTATTAGAGGTTGCACAGTTAGCCGAGCAAGGCGTACGTGAAGTTAACTTACTAGGTCAAAACGTAAATGCGTACCGTGGTGATACACACGATGGTGAAATTTGCTATTTCTCAGACCTTATCCGTTTAGTAGCCGCAATTGACGGGATTGACCGTATTCGTTACACCACTTCACACCCCGTTGAGTTTACGCCTGACATAATTGATGCGTATGCCGATGTGCCTGAGCTGGTTGATCACTTACACCTTCCAGTACAAAGTGGCTCAGATCGTGTTTTAAACTTAATGAAACGCGGCCATACTGCACTTGAGTACAAATCAACTATTCGTAAGCTACGTAAAATTCGCCCTAACTTAAGTATGTCGTCAGATTTCATCATAGGTTTCCCAGGTGAAAGCAAGGCCGATTTTGAAGCGACCATGAACCTTATCAACGATATTGGTTTTGATATGAGCTTTAGCTTTATTTACAGTGCACGCCCAGGTACGCCAGCGGCCGATTTGCCAGATGACGTAACCGAGCAAGAGAAAAAAGAGCGCCTGTACTTATTACAAAACCGTATTACACAAATGGCACAGCAAATTAGCCGCCAAATGTTTGATACCGAACAACGTATTTTAGTTGAAGGTCCTTCTAAGAAGAACCCAATGGAATTACGTGGCCGAACTGAAAACAACCGTGTAGTTAACTTTGTTGGCCCACACACAGTGATCGGTCAGTTTGTTGATGTACGTATTACCGAGGCACTACCAAACTCTTTACGTGGCGATTTAATTCGTACAGAATCAGAAATGAACTTACGCCGCGAAATTGCCCCTTCTGCTATTTTAACCAAAGCAGCGAGTGAGCAAAAAACCGAGACAGCTAACGAAATTGGCGTTGCTACTTTCGTACCTTAGTTGCAAAAATTCATTGCGCCAGTTAACGCTGGCGCACTGTAATAGGAAGTAATTTTGAGTAATCAGTTAAAAACATTAGAGATTTATTTAGAACCTGCCGACAACAAACGCCTTTCTTCATTATGTGGCCCGTTTGACGAAAACATCAAACAAATTGAACGCCGTCTAGGTGTTGAAATTATTCATCGTGATAACTTTTTTAAAGTAACCGGTAAACTACACAGTAGCGCTGGCGCGGTAGAGATCTTAAAAAACCTTTATATTGATACTCAGCCTGTACGTGGGGAAATTGGCGAAATTGAACCTGACAACGTCCATTTAGCCATCACTGAGTCTAAAGCGCTTGAGCAAGACACCTCAAGTAGCGCCTACGGCAAAGAAATGATGATTAAAACCCGTCGTGGCGTTATTAAACCGCGTAACGATAACCAAGGCTTGTATGTTGCTAATATTTTGCACCACGACATTACCTTTGGTATTGGCCCTGCGGGTACAGGTAAAACCTATCTTGCCGTTGCGGCGGCAGTTGATGCACTAGAGCGCCAAGAAATACGTCGTATATTGCTCACTCGCCCTGCGGTTGAAGCGGGTGAAAAACTTGGCTTTTTACCCGGTGATTTAAGCCAAAAAATAGACCCTTACTTACGCCCACTTTACGATGCCTTATTTGAAATGCTTGGCTTTGAGCGTGTTGAAAAGCTGATTGAAAAAAACATCATCGAAATTGCGCCACTGGCTTATATGCGCGGACGCACACTTAATGATGCGTTTATTATTTTAGATGAAAGCCAAAATACCACCACAGAGCAAATGAAAATGTTCTTAACCCGTATTGGCTTTAATTCTAAAGCGGTGATCACCGGTGACATAACCCAAGTTGATTTACCTCGGGGAGCGCGCTCTGGCCTTCGTCATGCTATTGAAGTGTTAGATGGCGTTGATGAAATTAGCTTTAACTTTTTCAAATCGCATGATGTAGTACGCCACCCTGTGGTAGCACGTATTGTTGAAGCCTATGAGCGCAACGATGAACGTGAGCGCCTTAAGCGATTAGAGAAACAACAAGCTAAAGAAGCGCTTGCCGCTCATGAGCAACCTGCGACTAAAGAGTAATACCGTGAAAACAGAACTTGATTTACAAATAGCGTGTGAGTTTGACAACTTACCCAGCCTTGAGCAGTTTGCAATGTGGGCCGATAAAGTACTTAGCCAATACCGCGATGAATCTGAGCTGACCATTGTCATTAGCGATGAAGCACAGTCGCAACAGCTCAATAATGACTACCGTGGTAAAAATAAGCCTACCAACGTATTATCGTTTGAATTTGAAGCGCCACCGGGTATTGATATCCCACTTGTGGGTGACTTAATTATTTGTCCAGCCATCGTTTTGGCTGAGGCGCAAGAGCAAGAAAAGTCATTTCATGACCACTTTGCCCATATGGTTATTCATGGATGCTTGCATTTACTTGGATTTGACCATATAAAGAGTGAAGATGCGTTAGAGATGGAAAGTATAGAAAAGCAATTACTTGCTGAACTAAACATAGCAGACCCATACCGGGACGATATTTAAATAAACGGAGCAATTAGACGTAATGAGCGACGATAACTCGCAATCTAGCCAGGGTTCTTCTGGCAGGACTTGGCTGGGCCGTATAACCCACATGTTGCAAGGGGAACCCCAGAATAGAGAAGAGCTGGTTGAGGTGATTGCCGATGCCCAAGAGCGGGATGTAATCGATCCTGAAACCAAAGAAATGATTGAAGGTGTGCTTGGTGTGTCTGAGCTTAAAGTGCGAGATATTATGATACCGCGCTCACAAATGGTCACTTTGGAAATTGATAGCCCGCTTGAAGAGCATATACCTATGATGGTTGACTCTACCCACTCTCGTTTTCCGGTTGTGTGTGAAGATAAAGACCATGTAGAAGGGATTTTACTCGCAAAAGACTTATTACCTCTCATTTTAAACAAAGATGAGCATTTACCATCGCTACGTGACTATTTACGTCCAGCTATGGTGGTGCCTGAAAGTAAACGGGTTGATACCCTGCTTAACGAGTTTCGTCAGCAACGCTACCATATGGCGATTGTGATTGATGAATACGGCGGCGTATCTGGTTTGGTCACCATTGAAGATATTCTTGAGATCATTGTTGGCGAAATCGAAGATGAGCACGATGAAGAAGAAGAACAACAAGATATTCGTCAACTAGCTAAACATGTTTACGTTGTGCAGGCACTAACGCCTGTAGATGACTTTAACGAGCATTTTAAATCAGGCTATAGTTCGCAAGACGCCGATACTATTGGTGGTACCGTATTACATGCCTTTGGCCATATGCCGAGTCGTGGCGAAACCATTGATATAGACGGATTTCAGTTTAAAGTAACTAATTCTGATAACCGTCGTATATTACAACTGCAAGTCACCATTCCTAAGGCTGATGATAACGACAGTGAAGAAACTGCTAACTAGCCTCACCCTACTAGCAAAAGATAAAAAAGCATGGCTCGCACTGGTTGCGGGCCTTGTTTTGACTTTTAGCTACGCGCCTTTTGGTATTTGGCCAATTGTATTTTTTAGCTTGGCCGCATTATTTTATTGTATCCCTGCAAACCTCACCGGAAAAAACCACGCTAAAACGGCGGCTAAATATGGCTTTATATTTGGTCTAGGCTGGTTTGGTGCAGGCATTAGCTGGGTGCATGTATCTATTGCCACCTTTGGTGGTATGCCACTTATCGCTTCCATTTCGTTAATGGTATTACTGTGCAGCTACCTTGCATTATTTCCTGCGTTGGCGCTGTGGGCAACCACTCGTTTTTCAAACGGCTCTATAAGTTTTGCAGCGCTACTACTCCCTTGTTTTGCGATTAGTGAGTATTTGCGAGCCAACCTATTAACCGGTTTTCCTTGGTTAAGCTTTGGCTATACACAAACCGACAGTCCACTTAATGCCCTTGCTCCTTTTTTTGGTGAATTTGGACTCACGCTATTATGTATTGCCATTGGTTTTGCATTGTACTGCTTAACCCAAAAACAATATAAAGTGCCTGCTATTACCGCTGCTGTGGTTGTTTTAGCTTTTGCAGGTGCACATTTTACAAAGGCACCCCATTACTCCAATAAAGACCTTTCTGTGCTGCTTGTACAAGGTAATATAAAACAACACTTGCGCTTTGACCCCAGTGAGTTTTGGACCACCATGAGTAAGTATCAGGATATGACGCGCCGTCACTGGGATGCTGATTTAATCGTGTGGCCTGAAGCTGCAGTGCCTGAGATAGAAGCGCTTGCCGATTCGTATTTAGCAGGCTTAGACAGTGCCGCCTCATTCAATAAAACTGCATTAGTAACCGGTATTGTCGATTACCAACGCGACACTAAAACCATTTTCAATACGCTAATTGTGGTCGGTAACAAAGAGCAAAATGATGAACACGGTCACTATCGTTACTTAGACAGTAACCGCTATCAAAAACATCAATTACTGCCGATTGGTGAGTTTGTTCCCTTTGAAGACATACTACGCCCCATAGCTCCGTTATTTGATTTGCCTATGTCATCGTTCTCTCGCGGTGATAAAGTGCAAAATAACTTACGCGCGAATGGCTTTAATCTACTGCCCGCTATTTGCTATGAAATAGTCTTTGCCGATTTAGTGCGGGGTAACTACAAAAGCGACTCTGATTTACTATTTACCGTAAGCAACGATGCCTGGTTTGGTGATTCAATCGGCCCCCACCAGCATATGCAAATTGCCCGCATGCGCGCCCTTGAACTACAGCGCCCATTGGTACGTGTTACCAACAACGGCATAAGCGGTGTATATGACCCCATAAGCCAAACACGCCAAACTATGCCACAGTTTGAAGCTACTACTCTCAAAGCCAATATAAAGCTCATACAAGGGGATAGCGTGTATAGCCAATACGGCAATATGGTTGTGTGGGGAGTAATGGTGTTGTTGGGTATGATTGGATTTGGGGTTAGGTTTAGAAAATGAATGGAATTGATAGCTGTCGGTTGTCAGCTATCAGTATATAAATACAACCCCAATAATTTAGTAAGATTTAAACATCAGGGTAATTTTTTATCCATTGATCAGTACACCCTCTTTCAAGATAAATTGAGATTGTTTTCTTTAAAAGACGACTTGTCATGTCCATTAATGCAGTTGTTCCCCCAGTAATTGCATTTTTCTCATAAATATAGCGACTTTCAATAAAGGTATGTCGATATCTTTCAATCAGTATCAATGAAAGGTCGCTTGAAAATTTATGCTTAATTGAAGTTGGTAACGCATTAAATAGATACACCAAATCATGTGCATTTTCTTTTTTATTAAGAACCTTAGCGTTAAATTGATATTTTTCGTTTATTAATCCATCATTGCTTACTACTTTGCAGTTAAAGCTTTTAAGTAATATCTCCAAAGCTAATGCTGCATTAGCTATCGAAATACTAATTGAATGACTCCACATAAGCTCTGATGCCTTCAAATATAGATATGATGTTTCAATCATATGAGGAGCTAAAACCCAATCATAGCTGTCATCGTTCATAGCCTTTCCTTAAAAATAATCTAAATATTTTTATTCTTATAAAACTAGGTTTCTAGTTACTTAATAATTCTTTAATCCCATAATACCAACTAAGTGCGGCGACTGTGCCATGGGTTTCATCTTCAAAATAACGTTGATTTATAACTAAATTATCGCTCGGGTGCGCTTTTAACTTTTTAGCAAACGCTAAACCCCATTGGTAATTTGTTTTACCAATTTCGCCAAACGCTTCGACATTATTTGCAAAGGTAAAATACACATTGCCGTTAAGCTGCTTATTTATAAATTGGTTATCATTAAAATAACGATTGAGGTAGTTATTATCCCACAGATAGGTTGCATCAATAATTAAGTAATCTGTAAATAGCGCATGGTTGGTAAGCAATACATAGCTGGCAAATAAGCCACCGAAAGACTCGCCAATTAATACGCGTTTAGTTGATGTCCGGTAATTTTTATTAATGAGTGGAATAAGTTCTTTTTCAAAAAAGGCGCTGTAGTTTAAGGCGTTGCCGATATTTTCAAATCTTTCTAGGAGTTTACCGTTAAATGTCCAATCAACATTGGTTGGGGTAAAGTCACGCTCTCTTATCGCATTTTTACTATTAGGAATGGCTACTATAATTGCTTGCTGTATTTGCTGCTCTAGCCGGTCCGTACTAAGTGCCTCTACTAGCCCAGCTACGGCTTTTAGATGTGTTTGGTCACCATCGAGCAAGTAAATAACTGGATATACTTTATTAGGGTTTTCATTATAGCTTGGCGGTAAATAAACGCTAAAGCTGCGTTGCTCACCTAAAATAACAGAAGTAAGCTGATGCGTTTTTGCGAACACAATATTTTCTGACGCATACGAAACCGTAATAAAATACAGATTAATAAATACAATTAATAAAGCTTTCATAACCATCCTTGTAATAAGAGCAAAATTAACTTTTAACAGTCTCTTCTACCGTTTGCACATTTACAACTTGGTTAATACTCCCTTTAATAACCACCGTGGCTGATATTTTATCTTGAATAGCTTGTCTGTTTGGGTCCCAGTACACTTGTAAAAAGCCTAACAAGCCGGTGGCAAAACCTGCGCCGTAACCACCGTAGCGGCCAAAACAATCAAGTAAACCCAGCGGTTCACCACTTAATGCAACCACTCGGGTGTTACAGAGCTTTTTACCAGGGGTTTGACCGCGCCATAATAAAGAAAACAGTGTGAAGTACACAGCCGCCCAGCCAAAACCCAAACCTAAATCTTGAATAATACCTTTACCCCACTGCAAAATACTGTGCGTGGTTGTTTGTGCGGGTTTATCTTCTATTAACTGCGCAAGCTTTAATTCATTATTTTCACCAAACACTAATAATTGTAAAAATGCTTTTGCAAGTTGTGGGTTTTGTAAGTCGTCCATTTCGGCTAATTTGGGTACTTGCCCTATCAAATTATCAAGCGCATTTTGTTGGCAAAGTTGCTCACAGCTTTCGTCGGCTGTTTGCACTAAGTAGGCATTTACCTGCTTTTTTTCTATGGAGGTAAGCTGAATGTCATCCTGTATTTTTAAGCCTTTAACAGTTAAGCCTTGAACAGGGTCATCGCCTTCTAAGTAATCTATGCCAATTGAAAGCACAGCAAGAGCGCTTACAAATAAAATACTTGCTGCTACTATTTTTAATATTCTTCGCCACACACTCGACATTTTAGGAAGGTATTGCTGCGCCGTTCCTTTGTAAAAAGCCATCGCAGCAACGAATGCAATAATAGTTGCACTGAGCTTTGCAGCTATGAATATTAATGCAACATCAATAATCATAGCTAATGCGCGCCGAGTCGGCGAAGCCAAAGGCAAGCCAAGTAAAGCATTATCAACCTCAAAGGCATATGGCGTGATCACTTCTCGAGTTTCGGCTTTAGATAACGCTAATTGTTCTAATTCTTGTGCTTTCATTATTATACTTGTTATTAAAATAGGTAACGCGATTAAATTACGCGCTTTTTAATTTTTGCTCAAGCGAATAAAATGGATAACGAGAGTTCACATTGAAAATAGCCGCTAGTAATAGATTAATTCTTAAAAGAGTGAACAATTAATCTATCGTATCGTATTAAATATAAAAGCTACGAGGAAGAGCTTATGACAACCAAACAACTCTCATCACTTTTCGTTTTTCACTTACTGTTTGCCACAACCGAGGCAAACGCCAATGCTCGCTGGTATGTAGTGAATGACTCGGTGATGGGTGGCATTTCTAATAGTCAGGTTTTGTATGAAAACGACAATTTAGTGTTTACAGGCAATGTATCGCTTGCAAACAATGGCGGGTTTGCTTCTATTCGAACGCTATTGGATGTACAAAGCCAAGACATCACTAAAATTATGCTACGTATTAAGGGCGATGGTCAAACCTATCAATTACGTTTAAGAACCAATGAGTACATGGATAGTGCGGCTTATACCCGGTCGTTTAGTACCACGAAAAGTGAGTGGCTTAATATTGAGTTTTTACCTGAGGATTTTCAGCTTACTTATCGCGGCCGCTTACTTGAACAACAACCTACAATTAACTTTAAAGATATAAAGCAGCTTGGGTTTATGATTGCAGGTAAACAAGCGGGAGAATTTAGGCTTGAGGTAGAAAAAATTGAGTTTAAAAACTAACTTTTCTGCGTACATTACAAGGTTAAATAACCTGAACTAATACAGTTAGACTTTGGTTAAATAGTAAAGTCGTCGCCTCGCCTTTTCATTTCGTTGATTACTAGCTCAATAATTTGTTGTTTTATTGCTGCCTGCTGTGACTTTACCTCACTAAGTTGCAGCTCCAATCTATTTATCTCTTCTTGTTGTTGCTCGGTTTTATACTTTTTAGCTCCCATATGCTCAGCATCCATAGTTAAGCGACTATCGCCTTCAGCTGGCCCATATTGGCTATTATCTATGGTTAAACTGCGTTGTACCGTACTCTGCTTAAGCTTATTTACTTGTTCTTGCAATGCAACCACTTGCTGGGTGAAATATTTATATGCCTTTTCTAAATTTTGATATTGCTCAGCAAATGTTGCGTTATCTTCGCTGTATTTTTGAACCTTAGCATCTAAAAACTCTGATAAAACATAGTCAGGCTCTTCCTCTGATTTATCATCAATGTGTTGCTGTTCTGATTCTATTAAAGGCTGATTGTTATAATTAGATGCTTGATATTGAATTGAGGCGGTTGAAATCTTCATTATTTTATCCCTAAAATGAATTTGTCACTATTTTAGGTATCGACTGATATTTTAAATTCTTGAGTAGGATTGACTGATAAGAGCAAATAAAAAAGCCCTACTTGATTAAAGCAGGGCTTAAAGTATTTTTTACCTTAAAATTACGACTCAATAGCCAGTAATTCCACCTCAAAAATAAGCAATGACGCAGGAGGTATACTCCCTACCCGCTTTTCACCATAGGCAAGCTGGTGCGGTATATAAAACTGAAATTTATCGCCCGGGCTCATCAGTTGCAGACCCTCAGTCCAGCCTTTTATAACTTGGTGCAAGCCAAAGCTAATGGGGATTTTACGCTCTACTGAGCTGTCAAATACAGTGCCATCAATTAAAGTGCCGTGATAATGCACTTTCACCATACTCGTTAGACTAGGTGTATTTTCGCTCTGTCCTTTATGGATTATTTTATATTGCAAGCCAGAAGGCGTTTCATGTACGCCTTCAGTTTTTGCATTGGCAATTAAGTAATCACTTTCAATTTGCGCATTAGCGATTGCTTGCTGCTTGGCTTTTTTACTGTTTTTAAAAATCAAAACGCAAAAAATAGCGATAACAATCAGTAAAATAATATTGATCATAACTCCCCTTTTTCATCTTCTGAGTCGTCTTTGTCGTCGCTGTTATCGCCATTAACAATATCAGCAATATCTTTTAATCGTGCTAATGCAATGCCATTCACTGAATCTTCTGGGTACTGCTCATCAATCATGTCACCCGCGTCAATATCCATTAGTAAGTTTAGCGCTTGGTCAACTGTTTCAACGGCGAAAATATTAAATTTACCCAGTTCAACCGCATTCAGTATTTCATCATCAAGTACTAAGTTAACTTGGTTTGATTTTGGAATAATAACGCCTTGCTCGCCCGTTAAACCACGCATTTTACATAGCTTAAAGAAGCCTTCTATTTTTTCATTTACGCCACCGATTGCTTGCACATCACCATGCTGATTAATAGAGCCGGTTAGTGCAATAGATTGGCTTATTGGTAAACTGGTGATCGCCGAAATTAGCGCACAAAGTTCAGCAAGAGAGGCGCTATCACCATCTATATAGCCATAGCTTTGTTCAATGGCAATATTCGCACTGAGTGTTAAGCTAAAGTGTTGCGCGTATTTGTTACCTAAATAACCGGTAAGCAACATTACCCCTTTTGAGTGAATTGCTTTACCCAGCTCAGCTTCGCGTTCCACATCAATAACGCCATCAGCACCCGCATAAACAGTGGCGGTAATGCGTGCAGGTGTACCAAACGAAGTATCACCAATGTGCAGTACCGTTAAACCGTTTACTTTACCTACGGCTTGCCCGTCGGTCGCAATTAAGGTGTGGCCTTCTTTTATATCGCTGAGCATATTTTCACTAATTTGCCCTGTACGGTATTGTTTGCCTTCAATCGCTTCGTCAATATGGCGAGCATCAATCACCGTCAGCTTATCTTGCTTAGCGTAAAAACTAGCCTCAGCCACAAGCTCTAGTACATCAGCAAAACGGGCTGAGAGTTTATTATGGTGCTCAGCTTGGCGATAACTAAACTTAAGCAATCGCACCATTGCTGATTCGTTTAACGTGCACTTTAATGTTTGCTCGCAGTAATCACTGACTTTAGTAATAAACTGATACTGCAGCTTATCGCTGCTTGGTAAGTAATAATCAAAATCGGCAAGTACTCTAAATAACTCGGCAAATTCTTCGTCGTATTCACCGATGGTGTAATAGAGTTCACGTGAGCCGAGTAAAATAATTTTCACATCAAGCGGTATTAACTGCGGGCGAAGCGTAAAGCTACTGCCAACTACACTGTCTTGATAAGGTAAATCATTTTTTATTTGATGCGTTTTTAGCGACAGCTTTAGCCCATCCCACACTTGGGGTTGAGCCATTACTTTTTCAGCATCCATAATTAAATAGCCGCCATTCGCGCGGTGCAATGCACCTGGTTGAATTGATCGATAGCTGGTAATTAACGACCCTTGCGATGTTGCGTATTCAATTTTGCCAAAAATATTACCAAAAGTGGGGTTCGGCTCGTAAACAACCGGTGCCGCATCGCCTTCTTTATATTCGACCAAAATATTAGGCGCAAAAAAGTCGGTAAGCATGCCTTTACGATCAAAGTCTTCTTTGTTTTCTTCGCTTTCGCCTTCATCGTCGAGCCATTCAAGGACGGCATCAATAATTTCTACACGTATATCTTTTAAATAACGCAGTACACCAATATGGCTGGCATATTTATGTTCTAAATCTTTTAATAACGGTTTAGTGGCTTGCTCAGCAGTAGACTTTTTAAGGTTGCGGAGCTTTTCTTTCGACTCGCGTTTCCAGCGCGGTAACTCAATAAGCGCCTCAATGAGGGCATCTTCTAGTTTTTCTATACGCTCAAAAAACATCTCGCGTAAGTCATCTTCAAGATCAGAAAACTCATTATCGGTAAGTTGCTTACCATCAATCAGCGGTGCAAAGCCGACTACGCCTTTTTCTTCAATTAGTGCCACACTTTGTTCAAGTGCTGCTATTTCTACTGCGGTAATTGCGCCGTCGTAAGCATCGTTAAATTCACGGTCTATCGATTTTTTCTTGCGCTGATAGGCTGGGTTATCAAATGCAGCAGGAAAAGTGTCGAGTACTTCATCAATAAATGAGTCAATATCATCGGCTAATTGTTTGCTTTGCCCTGCATGCATAAATAACGCAATAGGCTCACGGTGATCGTCGTAGTTATTAACATATAACCATTCATGCGGTGTTGTGCGCTCTTTAGCGTGTTGTTTTAATTTGTCTTTTACTAAAGTAAAACGCCCGTGTGCCGCCTCTCCCATTACATAAACATTATAACCGGGTAGGTCCATTCCTAAAGAAAAGTCCAATGCACTTTGCGCACGTTGTTGGCCTATAAAGGTAAGTTGCTCAGGGTATGGATTACTCATGCAAGTGTTTACATGGCTCGATGAAATACTCGGTGCAAGATTTGATACGGGTAGTGGCAGCAATTTTTTCGTCATTCTAACTTCTTTTTTTACCAGCATATTCGCTAGGTTTTGGACGTATTGAGTGGCTATATAAGCCACTCAATATTCATATTTAAGGTTGTAAAGCCTGGCGGCTAAAATAGATGCTATCACACTGTGTACACGGAATAATTTGCGTTGCATGATAAACATCGTAACTATGGTTGCAATTCTTACATACTAATGTGCCCATGGCTATCCATTCACCTGCGTGATAAACACCATTATGCTTAAAATCTTCACTTAATGACTGCCATTCAAGTTGTGTTTTGTCTTCAATATGAGAAAGCTCAAACCACAATGACTCTTTAAGCTCCTGCCATGCAAGCGAATTATAGTAGTTGTTATTTTCTTGTAGATGAGAAATGTCACGCATTAGGTAATTTCGATAAAGATAATATTTTTCTTCACCTAAATCTTTAAGTGCCTGCTCGGATTCAATAAATCGCTTTACTGCTGCTTTAACTTCATGCTCTTTTACATCTTTTAACCAATCGGTTAAATCGCTTAGCCATGCTCTGTAATCTGCCATTTTTTACTCCTTCAAAATTGTGAGGGGACTGATATTTATACGGCGCTATTAGCTGTTGATAAAAACAACACCATACAGGCTTTGTTTAGGGTCTGTTGACCTTTTAAGGTTAAATTTGCAGCAGTCTGTTTGGTATTTAGGCAAGGCAGAGCCTATGTGGTGTGGTTATTCCCCATAAATAGGCGATAACGCAGCATCAATGCCAAACAGGCGCTGCCCGAAGGGTTCTGCCTAGGGGTGATTTACTCTTTGTTGCTCGGTTTTTACTTAGCCCACTAGGTTACAAACCTCGCGTCGCGATTAAATCGCCCCTAGTTTGAACAAATTGTAATCCACAAAGATCAACAGACCCTAGCTTAAACCTCAAATACTTGCGTGTAAACTCAACTAAAAAGATTAACAAACGCTAAGTTAAAACTGACTCCTAACATAGATAAGTATAGGTTAACCTGCACTGAAAACTAATTTAGCGGCAAATTTGTAAAAAGCGCCGCTTTGGCGCTGTGAATAACGCTTTATTTGGGGTATCCTATCGACAATTTTTTATTAGTATGCAAGAAGTTTGGAAACGTAAATGCAAGAGCAATATAACCCACAAGACATAGAGTCAAAAGTCCAACGCTACTGGGAAGAAAACCAAGTATTTAAAGTCACAGAAGACGAGAGCAAAGAAAAGTACTACTGCCTCTCAATGTTTCCTTACCCAAGTGGTCGACTGCATATGGGTCATGTGCGTAACTACACCATTGGTGACGTGGTTTCTCGCTTTCAGCGCTTGCAAGGCAAAAACGTAATGCAACCTATGGGTTGGGACGCGTTTGGTTTACCTGCAGAAAACGCGGCTATTAAAAATAAAACAGCCCCTGCAAAGTGGACTTACGAAAATATTGATTACATGCGTAACCAGCTTAAGCAATTAGGGTTTGGCTACGACTGGGATCGCGAAATTGCGACATGCCACCCAGAATATTATAAATGGGAACAATGGTTCTTCACTAAGCTTTACGAAAAAGGCTTAGTGTACAAAAAAATGTCAACGGTTAACTGGGATCCTGTGGATCAAACAGTATTAGCTAACGAACAAGTAATTGATGGTCGTGGTTGGCGTTCAGGTGCGGTAGTAGAACAAAAAGAAATTCCACAGTGGTTTATAAAAATTACCGACTATGCTCAAGAGCTATTAGACGACTTAGACAAACTAGAAGATTGGCCTGAGCAAGTTAAAACCATGCAGCGCAACTGGATTGGTCGCTCTGAAGGGTTAGATATCGAGTTTACGCGTACCGACAATAACGAAAAGTTTAGTGTATACACCACTCGTCCAGATACGTTTATGGGCGTGACATACCTAGCCGTTGCCGGTGGCCACCCAATCGCGCAAGAAGCGGCTAAAAACAACGACGCGATTGCGATGTTTGTTGAAGAGTGTAAAAACACTAAAGTTGCCGAAGCGGATATGGCAACCATGGAGAAAAAAGGCATTGCAACGGGCTTTTACGCCACGCATCCATTAACGGGCGAGCAAGTGCCTATTTGGGTTGCAAACTTTGTATTGATGCATTACGGCTCAGGCGCGGTAATGGCAGTACCAGCGCACGACCAACGTGACTTTGAATTTGCCACCGCTTACGGCCTCGATATTAAACAAGTTATTGCCCCTGCTGAAGGTTCAGAGCTTGAGGTAAACCTTAGCAAAGAAGCATTCACCGAAAAAGGCGTACTGGTTAACTCCGGTGAATTTGATGGCCTTGATTTTGAAAACGCCTTTAACGCTGTTGCCGACAAACTAGAAGCATTAGGTGTAGGTGAGCGTAAAGTAAACTTCCGTCTTCGCGATTGGGGCGTAAGTCGCCAACGTTACTGGGGCTCTCCAATCCCAATGTTGAGCGATGAAAACGGTAACGAGCTTGCTGCCACTGAAGATATGCTCCCTGTGCGTTTACCAGAAGATGTGGTAATGAATGGTGTTACATCGCCAATTAAAGCCGATCCGAATTGGGCTAAAACAACTGTAAACGGTGTACCCGCTACTCACGAAACAGATACTTTTGACACCTTTATGGAATCATCGTGGTATTACGCTCGCTACTGTAGCCCACGCCATGACGAAGGCATGTTAGACCCTGCAGCAGCTAACTACTGGTTACCAGTAAACCAATACATTGGTGGTATTGAGCACGCTATATTGCACTTATTATATTCGCGCTTCTTCCACAAATTATTACGTGACTTTGGTTTAGTTAATTCAGATGAACCATTCGACCGCTTACTTTGTCAAGGTATGGTACTTGCTGAAACATTTTATCGTAAAGATGAAAAAGGTGGCGACATTTGGATTTCGCCAAGTGATGTAAACACCGAAACCGACGACAAAGGTCGCGTAACTAAAGCATGGCATAAAAAAGATGGTGAACCGGTGTTCTCATCTGGCATGAGCAAAATGTCTAAGTCGAAAAACAACGGTATAGACCCACAAGAAGTTATTGCCCAATACGGTGCAGATACAGTGCGTTTATTTATGATGTTTACAGCACCACCAGAGCAAACACTTGAATGGTCAGATTCAGGCGTTGAAGGCGCACATCGTTTCTTAAAGCGTGTGTGGAAATATGCGGTAGATGTTAAAACAGTAGGTTACCAAGCACTTGATAAATCGGCGCTTACTAACCCGCAAAAAGTACTACGTCGTGAGCTACACAAAGCAATCGCAAAAGTGAGCGATGATGTAGAACGTCGTCAAACCTTTAACACCGCTATTGCCGCAATTATGGAGCTTTCTAACAAGCTATTAAAAGCGCCATTAAGTGACACACAAGATGTTGCCATTGCTAACGAGGCACTGGAAGCATTAATAATTATGCTGGCACCTATTACACCGCATTTATCGCATCAATTATGGCAAGACCTAGGTAAAGAAGGTGATATTTTAGATGCGGCATGGCCAAAAGTTGACGAATCTGCTCTTGTTGAAGATGAAAAACTAATCATCGTACAAGTAAACGGTAAGCTGCGTGCAAAACTAACAGTGGCTGCTGATGCTACGCAAGAGCAAGTAGAAGCTTTGGCATTTGCAGAGTCTAACGTGACTAAATTTACTGATGGTGCAACGATACGCAAAGTCATTTATGTACCTGGTAAATTACTTAACGTGGTAGCTAACTAATATGGCTGCTTTAAACGCCATTAAAAACGGACTAGCCTTAGTGCTAGTCTGTTTTTTGTTATCGAGCTGTGGCTTTCATCTTAAAAAAGCATCAAGCCTACCCGATGATTTAAAACAGCTAACTCTGGTGGGGGATGATCAAAAATCTGCTTTATTTAGCTATTTGCAAAGCGAACTGGCTATGAGCGATGTCACTTTAGTGCCTGCAAGTAAACAATCAGCGCAGCTTTATTTATTTAAAGAACAATTAGAGCGTCAAACCTTATCGTTGTTCCAAAATGGACAAGTAGCTGAGTACGAACTGGCATACAGCGTAAGTTATGTAGTAAAACGCCCGAAACAAAAAGCCATCGAAAAACGCTTTGAGTTATACCGTAACTACCAAGACGATCCAGATAACGCACTAGCAAAAGCAAAAGAGCTTGAGCTGCTAATTAGCGAAATTCGCCAACAAGCGAGTCGTCGTATTGTTAGAGAGTTGTCGCAACTATAATGCGTTGTTATGCAAATCAGCTATCGAGTGAATTAAAAAAAGGCTTAAAACCTTTTTATTTGGTTTTTGGCGAAGAGCCTTTTCAAGAAGCGCAATGTGTACAGCTCATTCGCGACACGGCAAAGGCACAAGGATTTGATGAAGTAATTAAATTCACTTTAGCTCAGGGCTTTGATTGGCAAGAAATAATCGCGCAATACCAAAGTATGTCGTTGTTTAGCGCGCGCACTATTATTGAGCTTGATTTAAACCAGCAAAAACCGGGGACACCCGGCGCAAACACCTTTAAAAAAATAGTAGAGCTTGAAAACCCTGATACGATCTTAATCGTAAAAGGCGCTAAGGCCAGTCAAGATGTTCAGCGCGGCGCGTGGTTTAAAGCACTTGATAAGCATGGGTTATTTGTACCCTGTTACCCACTTAGCGGAAATCACTTAAAGCGTTGGCTTGATGAGCAGTGCCAACGTTTGTCACTAAATATTCAAAACGAGGCCAAACTCAGTTTGATTAATGCCACTGAAGGCAACTTACTTGCGTGTTACAAAGAGCTTGAAAAACTAGCATTAATACACGGTGACGCTCTGATCACGCAACAGCTGGTGATGCAAGGACTACTAAACCAAGCTAAGTTTGATATTTTTGATTTAAGTGATGCGCTTTTAAACGGCCACACCGCTCAGGCTATAAAAGTACTTAACAAACTTGCCAGTGATAACACTGAGGTTGTGAGTATCTTATGGGCTATCAATAAAGACCTTAATACATTATTGAGTGTGCAGCAGGGATTATTGCAAGGTGAGTCATTAGCAACCTTATTTAAACAAAAAGCTATTTGGAAAAATCAACAAGCGCCAGTACAAACAGCCATTAACAGGCTAAACATTCATACCCTAGAGAATATTAGCAGTGAACTGGCATTGTTTGATGCAAGTTACAAGCAAGGTGCATTGATTGCCCCTTACCAAGCATTGGCGCATATTTGCATTAAGTTCTGCCAACCGCTCGATATTCCACTTCCCTGCCATAGTAACCGTCAGTAAAGGGAAATACATGATTGCAATTTTTGGTGGTACTTTTGATCCCGTTCATTTGGGACACCTTAATATGGCGCAGCAATGCGTTGCGACCTTTAAATTACACTCACTCTATTTTATGCCCTGTGCAATACCTGCGCACAAAGCAGCACCGGGGATCAGCACCGAGCATCGTATAGCAATGCTTAAAGCCGCAATTACACCTTATGCGCAGTTCAAGCTTGATTTACGAGAACTGCAACGCAACGGCCCGTCGTATTCTTTATTAAGTTTGCAAGAGCTAAGAGCAGAAAACCCCGATACCCCTATTTTATTTTTAATTGGCATGGACTCATTCAACAATTTCGATAAATGGTATCAATGGCAAACAATAACTCGCCTTTGTCATCTGGTGGTGTATCAACGCCCTGGCCAAATTTGTGATACACAGGGTGAACTTAAATGCTATCAACATAACGCTGTTACCACTGATATTGCCTTGCTGCAAAAAACAAATGCCGGACACCTTTACTTTTTAGAGGGGGAACAGCTGGATGCCGCATCCAGCGAGATCCGTCAAGCCCTTAAAAAAAGTACTAAAAAGAGTGAACTATTACCCGACGCCGTGAGTCACTATATTAAGCAGCATCAGCTTTATCAAGAGTGATTGGTATAAACCCCTCAGCGTGTTAAAATAACCGCTATTAAATTTTAAATTGAGACAAAACCTTGGATTCGAAACAACTACTCGCTTTTGCACTAGACAAAATTGACGATATGAAAGCACGTGATGTGATTCAACTTGACGTAACTGGCAGCTCAGACGTAACCGATTACATGATTGTATGTTCAGGCACATCAAGACGTCATGTATTGTCAATTGCTGATAACTTAGCAAAAGAAGCTCGCCACGCTGGTGAAGAGCCATTAGGGTATGAAGGCCAAAGCGATGGTGAATGGGCACTCGTTGATTTAGGTGATGTGATTGTTCACGTTATGCAAGATCAAGCACGTAGCTATTACGATCTAGAAAAGCTTTGGGGCTAATTGCTCCCTATTTTAGACAACGCTTGGAAGTAACGTCGTGAAAATACAAATGATTGCTGTTGGTACAAAAATGCCAGCATGGGTAGAGACAGGTTTTGCAGAGTATCAACGCCGCTTTCCCAAAGATATGGCATTGGAACTCATTGAGATCCCTGCTGGTAAACGTGGAAAAAATGCCGATATAAAGCGTATTTTGCACATTGAAGGTGAAAAAACCTTAGCCGCCATACCTAAAGGCAATCGTATTGTCACACTAGAAGTAACCGGTAAAGCACTGGATACTCATCAACTAGCGAAAAACATGGAAAAGTGGCAACTAGATGGTCGCGATGTCAGTTTATTAATTGGCGGACCTGAAGGCTTAGCCCCAGAGTGTATTGCTGCCTCTGAGCAAAAATGGTCGTTATCAAATTTAACGCTCCCACACCCTTTAGTACGCATTATTGTTGCTGAAAGCCTCTACAGAGGCTGGAGCTTAAATAACAACCATCCTTATCATCGCGAGTAGTTTCTTGCTATGCTAAAACGAAGACCCACCATTCGCGACCACTCCGCAGAAGCTAATTTATTTGCTCGGCGTGCATTCGTGGGTTTTATTTTTATATTAGTCCTTGTAGCAATATTGCTGTCTAACTTGTATAAAATCCAGGTTGATGATCATCAAGATTATCAAACTCGTTCTAATGATAACCGTATAAAAGTTATACCTATAGCCCCCAATCGCGGTTTAATTTACGACCGCAATGGTGTTTTACTAGCCGAAAATAAGCCCGTTTATAACCTTGAGGTGATCCCCGAAGAAGTTGATGATTTAACCGCCTCTTTGAAGTCTATCAGCAAAATCATTGAAATAACCGAGCAGCAACAAGCTGATTTTCTTGATGATATAAAACATACTCGACGTTTTAAAAGTCAAGTCCTCAAAGCCCGTTTAAATGAAAACGAAGTAGCGATGTTTTCAGTAAACCAACATAAGTTCCCAGGCTTTAGTATTGAGGCACGCCTAGCGAGATATTACCCCTTTGGCGATACTTTAACCCATGCATTAGGCTATGTCGCAAAGCTCAATAGAAAAGAATTAAACAAGCTTGAACAACAAGATGAAGCCACAAACTACCGAGCCACGCATGATATTGGTAAACTGGGTATCGAAAAATACTACGAGCCGTTATTACATGGCCAAGTTGGCTCACAACGAGTTGAAGTTAATAACCGCGGCCGAATTATCCGCACTTTAAGTATGGATCCACCGCAAGCGGGTGACGACTTAGTACTTACTCTCGACATTGGTTTACAACAAATAGCCCAACATGCACTTAAAGATATGCGCGGCGCTATTGTGGTAATGGATGCAAAAGATGGCGGCGTTTTAGCGCTGTATTCAAACCCAAGTTATGATCCCAATTTATTTGTGCACGGTATTAGCAGTAAAGACTACAAAGCCTTACTCAACCCTGATCGTCCACTGATCAATCGCACGACTCAAGGTCGCTACGCACCAGCATCGACTGTTAAACCACACATGGCTATTTTGGCATTAGAAGAAAATATAGTGCAAGAAACCACCAGCATGTGGGATCCGGGCTTTTTTCAAATTCCCAACGTAGAGCATAGATGGCGTGATTGGCGACGTTGGGGCCATGGCCATGTGGATGTTTATAAAGCAATAGAAGAGTCATGCGATACCTACTTTTATGACGCAGCCTATCGAATGGGGATCACAAAAATAAGTAACTTTATGGCTCGCTTTGGCTTTGGTGAATTATCCGGTATTGATATTCATGAAGAAACAACCGCTATTTTACCCTCAAAAGAGTGGAAAGAAGCCCGTTTTAAAGAGTCTTGGTGGCCTGGAGATACTATTTCTGTAGGAATTGGCCAAGGTTATTGGACTGCCACCCCCATTCAAATAGCGAATGCCACTAATATTTTAGTTAACAGAGGGATAAATCACCCTCCTCATTTAGTGCAAGTTGCTAAAAAAGAAGATCAAATTACTCAGCTCAATAATGAAGAAAAACCGCCGGTTGTACTCAATAACGAAGATAACTGGCGCATCGCGATTGATGCCATGCATAACACCGTTAAAAAAACTACCGGAACTGCCCATCGTGCATTTAAAGGGGCTACTTATGACCCTGCAGGTAAAACCGGTACTGCCCAAGTGGTGAGTATTGCTCAGGGCGAGCGTTACGACGCCGATGCACTCAAAGAGCGCCAACGCGACAACGCCATTTATATAGGTTTTGCACCGTTTAATAACCCACAAATTGTTGTCTCTATTGTGGTAGAAAATACCGGTGGGGGAAGCTCAGTAGGTGCGCCCATTGCGCGCCAATTAATGGATTACTATTTTGCAGCTAACCCAATCCAATCTTCAGGGGACAAAGCACCATGACAGCTTTACATGATAAGCGCTCTATTTGGCTGCGACTGCATATTGATTTGCCACTTTTTATTGCGTTATTGTTGATGATGGCCGGTAGTATCACTATTGTATACAGCGCCTCAGGGCAAGACTCTGCCATGATGGTTCGCCATATTACGCGAATGGCTGGCGCCATTATAGGTATGTTTGTACTTGCTCAAATTCCACCAGCGACTTTAAAACGCTTAGTTATTCCCATGTATTGCCTAGGATTACTCATGCTGGTTGGGGTACTGCTATTTGGTGTAAGTTCTAAGGGAGCTCAACGCTGGTTAGATTTAGGCATTACTCGCTTTCAACCCTCAGAGCTAATGAAACTAGCGGTTCCGATGATGGTTGCTTGGTATATTGGCCGCCACCATTTGCCGCCGCGTCCGTTACATTTAGTCATTGGCTTTGCCATTGTTATGCTGCCTACCCTACTAATTAAAGAGCAACCTGATTTGGGTACCTCAATTTTAATCGCCAGTTCCGGTGTATTTGTGTTGTTTTTATCAGGCTTGAGTTGGCGTTTAATCGGCTTTTTAAGCTCGGTTGTTGCTTTGGCAGCATGGCCATTTTGGCACTACGGTATGCACGATTATCAAAAGCAAAGGGTACTGACCTTTTTAGATCCTGAGAGCGATCCGCTGGGTTCTGGCTATCATATTATTCAATCAAAAATTGCCATTGGTTCAGGCGGTATCGAAGGAAAAGGCTGGCTGCAAGGCACGCAATCGCAGCTAGAATTTTTACCTGAACGACATACTGACTTTATTTTTTCAGTACTGAGTGAAGAGTTTGGCTTATTTGGTGTGTGTGTTTTACTTAGTTTATATTTATTTATTATTGGCCGTGGACTGTATATTGCGGTTAACGCACAAGATGCGTTTGGTAAACTATTAGCCGGCTCACTCACGCTCACATTTTTTGTTTATATTTTTGTAAATATTGGCATGGTATCGGGTTTACTGCCTGTTGTAGGTGTACCGTTGCCATTAATTAGTTATGGCGGTACCTCGATGGTGACCCTGATGGCTGCATTTGGCATTATTATGTCGATTGCCACAGATAAAAGGATGCTCTTAAAATAATGCGCCTTTACAAACAACTTATAATTATTATTCTCGTTAGCCTCTTTTTAAGTGCATGCAGCAGTTCAAATAGTCGTTACAGCATGCGCCATGATGCGGCGCCGCTTCGTGCACCGACCGAATTAGAAATGCAAGATGCCATTGTTACTCAAGTTATTAAAAGTGCGAGTACCACGCGCCCCTACGAAGTGCTTGGCAAACGTTATACCCCGATGCTCGATGAAACCGGCTATTCAGAAACGGGCATTGCTTCGTGGTATGGCCGTAAATTTCATGGTTATCACACCTCTAATGGCGAAATTTACGACATGTTCGCTATGACCGCAGCTCATAAAACGTTGCCTTTACCTAGTTTTGTGCGGGTAACAAATACGGCTAATGGCAAATCAATTATTGTTCGTGTTAATGACCGTGGCCCCTTTCATGATAATAGAATTATTGACCTTTCTTATGCCGCTGCATACAAACTTGGATACCATAAGTATGGTACAGCAGAGGTTAAGCTAGAAGCCATTACTCTAGCCGATACCCATGCACGAAAAACCTACGTTCAAGTTGCCGCGGGCAGTACCTTAGCCAACATAGAAGCGTTAGCAAGTACACTGCGAGAACAGTATAAGTTACCGACAAATATCGTTGAAAAAGACGCTATTTATAGATTGCACTTAGGGCCAATAAAAGATGCCCAACATGCGCAACAAGTACTAGAAACATTAAAACAAAATCAATTTCAAAACGCGTTCTTGCTTTACACTCAGTAAGCCCTTTAGAATGGGAATACGCATATTTTTAACTTTAACCATTAATGAGTATGATGAAATCTATTAAACATAAAATTCTTACTGGTGTTTGCGGCTTAGTCTGTTCTGCCGCCGTATTTTCAGCCACCGCCCAAATTATTCCAGCGCCTCCTCAAGTTAATGCAAAAGGTTACTTTTTGGTGGACTTCACCACAGGTAAAGTCATTGCACAAGGCGAGGCTGATACTAAACTAGCACCGGCCAGCTTAACTAAAATGATGACCAGTTATGTAATTGGTACCGAAATTAATGCTGGTAATATTGCGCCTACCGATATGGTTACTGTTAGTGAAAAAGCGTGGGCAAAAAACTTCCCTGAATCATCAAAAATGTTTATTGAAGTCGGTAAACAAGTTAGTGTCGATGATCTTAACCATGGCATTATTATTCAATCAGGAAATGATGCATGTGTTGCTATGGCAGAGCATATTGCTGGTAGCGAAAGCGCGTTTGCAGATTTAATGAATGCTCACGCCGAAAAAATAGGCATGACTAATACGCATTTTGTTAATAGTCATGGCCTTGATACTGATGCGCATTATACAACGCCACGCGACATGGCAACATTAGGGGCTGCACTTATCAGAGACGTACCTGATGAATACGCGCTATATAAACAAAAGTCTTTTACCTTCAATGGCATAAAGCAATATAACCGCAACTCGTTGTTGTGGGATGAAAGCCTAGATGTAGATGGTATTAAAACGGGTCACACATCTGATGCCGGTTACAGCTTAGTCACCTCTGCAACAAAAAACGACATGCGTTTAATTGCCGTTGTAATGGGCACCTCAAGTGAGCGCGCGCGTAAGGTAGAAAGTAAAAAACTACTAAACTACGGTTTTCGCTTTTTTGAAACAATTACCCCGTATAAAGCCGGCGACAGCTTTGCTGAGCAACGTGTTTGGATGGGCAATAAAGAGAATGTTTCTTTAGGAATTTTAGAAGATACACCTATTACTATTCCTCGTGGTCAGCATAAAAACCTTAAAGCAAACTTTGAGCTAGACGATACCCTTGAGGCACCTTTAGCTAAAGGCACAAAAGTAGGTACTTTATTTTTACAGCTTGAAGGCGAAGATATTGCACAATATCCGCTAGTTACACTTGAAGAAATACAAGAAGGTAGCTTCTTTAGTAAAATATATGACTACTTACGCTTACAGATTATGTAATTGCGAGTAAAGTAATATGAACGCCTCCACTGTGAGGCGTTTTTTTTTGCTTGAAAAGTGCTAGAATGCGCCCCATATATACCAATCGTATTGAATGACTATCATTGGCTTGGGTCAACAATAGCATCATTTCAAGATTGCCATTAGCCTGTCAGTTTTAAGCTTCGCGTTTTAGCAAAGCCTACACTTTTTGTTTGAGGAGTTCCCGTCGTGGTTGAACCTGTTAAAGACACTAAATTTGATGAGTACTTAGAGTACCCTTGCCCATTTACATTTAAAATTATGGGTCTAGCTAATGTAAACTTAACTGATCAAATTTTAGCTAAATTACAACCTATTGCTCCAGGTGATTATGCGCCAAAAGTAAAACCAAGCAGTAAAGGTAATTACGAGTCTGTAACGCTAGTAGCTACTGTAACAAGCGGCAAACACATTGAAGAAATTTACAACGTGATCAGCAACATCGATGACGTACGCCATATGCTTTAATCCATAGTTGAGATTTGTTGTGAGCGAAAACACCCTAATCGTACGCCAACTGGGTCGTCAGCGTTACATGCCGATTTGGCAAAAAATGCAAGACTTTACCGACACCCGCGATGAAAATACGCCAGATGAAATCTGGCTGGTAGAGCACGAAAGTGTATTTACCCAAGGCCAAGCCGGTAAAGATGAGCACTTGCTCGCCCCAGGTGACATTGAAGTGATTAAAGTGGACCGTGGCGGACAAGTAACTTACCACGGCCCAGGTCAGCAAATGATGTATGTATTATTTAACTTACGTCGTTTAAAGATTGGCGTACGAGAGCTAGTAACATGGCTTGAGGAATGTATTATTGAATCCCTTGCTGAGTACGGTATTGATGCATACGCAAAAGCCGATGCACCCGGTGTTTACGTAAACGACAGCAAAATTGCCTCTTTAGGCCTAAGAGTTCGTCGTGGCTGCTCATTTCATGGTTTAGCATTAAATGTTAACATGGACCTAAGTCCATTTTTACGCATTAACCCTTGTGGTTATGCGGGCATGAATATGGTGCAAACTAAAGAATTAAATGGCCCTCAAAACCTTGAAGCTGCAGGTCAAGGGCTGGTAAAACACATGATCAAAAAGCTTAATGCAACACAGGTTAAGCATACTGAAGGGTTTGAAAACGAATGAATAAACCAGTCAAAATGGAACCAGGTGTAAAACTACGCGACGCAGAAAAAATGGCGTTGATCCCCGTTAAAGTTTTACCAACTGAAAAAACCGAAATGCTCCGTAAGCCAGAGTGGCTTAAAATCCGCTTACCTAAGTCAACCGAGCGGATTGACGGCATAAAACAAGCAATGCGTAAGCATGGCCTTCACTCGGTATGTGAAGAAGCCTCGTGCCCTAACTTATCAGAATGTTTTAACCACGGTACGGCGACCTTTATGATTTTAGGGGCTATTTGTACACGTCGTTGCCCATTTTGTGATGTAGCACATGGCCGTCCATTAAAGCCCGATGCAGCAGAGCCTGAAAAGCTTGCACTGACCATTAAAGACATGAAGCTAAGCTACGTAGTGATCACTTCGGTAGACCGTGATGATTTACGTGACGGTGGCGCTCAGCACTTTGCCGATTGTATCCGTGAAATTCGCAAGCACAATCCAGAAATCACCATTGAGATATTAGTCCCTGATTTTCGTGGTCGTATGGACAGAGCGTTGGAAATATTAATTGAAACGCCGCCAGATGTATTTAACCACAACCTAGAAACAGCACCACGTTTGTACAAATTGGCGCGTCCAGGTGCTGATTACAAGTGGTCACTTGAATTATTACGTCGCTTTAAAGAAGCACACCCTGAGGTTAAAACTAAATCGGGGTTAATGGTTGGTTTAGGTGAAGAAATTAGCGAAATTGAAGAAGTACTGCGTGATTTACGTGAGCACAACGTTGATATGCTAACCGTAGGCCAATACCTACAACCCTCTAAGCATCACTTACCAGTAAAACGCTACGTGCCGCCTGCTGAGTTTGATGCACTAAAAGAGTATGCTGATGAAATTGGCTTTACACACGCGGCTTCTGGCCCGTTTGTACGCTCAAGCTATCACGCAGATCAACAAGCAGCGGGTAAAGAAGTAAAATAAGCCTTGCTGAACAACCGGCTGGTAAATAAGCCTGCTGATTAACAAAAAGCTGCCAACGAGCAGCTTTTTTTGTTTATGGGCGTTATTTTCAGCAAATGTAAAATAAAGTTAGGCTAAAGCGGGGTTACTTGAGATAATTACCGCTGATACCCTTAATTAGGTTCATTATGAAACTATTAGTTCGCAACTTATCTCGTGCTACCACTGAGCATGAGCTACGTACTTTATTTACAGCGCACGGTAAAGTGACCACCTGTAACTTAGTACTCGATAAAGAAACTGGCCAATCAAAAGGTTTTGCTTTTGTAGAAATGCCAAACGACATTGAAGTTAAAGGCGCTATTAAAGCCCTTAATCAAACAACCGTTGATAAAAGCAAAATCCGCGTAAAACTAGCCGATGCTTAATAACGATTGAGGGGTTGGAAGTTTATACGTATTTTCAGCGTTTAACCTCGCTTTATATTGCTCAAAGCTTAGCTTTAACACTTTGAGCAATATAACCAATTGGGCTTATATCTGAGTTAACATCGCCTTTAATACCTGCTGCTTACTTACTATATCCCTGTACAACGCAAATTGATTTTTTGCGCGATCTAAATTGTGTCTCTCATGTTTAACACTAAAGTAATTATCGCCGTCTATATAGTCGGTTAAAAAGCGTAAGCCAATCATAAAAGGCATCACTTTAGCACCTAACCAAAAGCTTTGTTTTTCCGCGGCCGTTAATACTGATTTTAATGGTTCAATATAACCTTTAACAATTGCTGCAAAAATGTCTTCACGAACACCTACTTTCTCAAGCGCTGTTGAGTCTTCTTGCTCTGCAGAGCAAAATGTTCTAACCATATCGCCAAAGTCATTAAGCCAATAACCTGGCATACAGGTGTCTAAATCAATCACCGCTTTTGCATCATTTGAATCTGAACAAAATAGCATGTTGTTTATTTTAGTATCGTTATGACACACGCGAATAGGGACTTTTCCAGCTAATGCATTGAGCTCATCAATGAGTGAGAACTGCGACAAGCAAAAATCAACCTCCTCCTGACAATGAGCTACACGTTTATGAGGATCGCCGTTAATAACTTGCTTAAAAACCTCTGCACGCATGGCTAAATTATGAAAGTTAGGGATAACTGCATGTAATTTGTTAGCGTCAAAATCCTCTAATGCTGCAGCAAATTGGCCAAATGCATTAGCCGCGGTTTGCGCTTGGCTAACAGTATTAACCACATCTTCGCTGTAACTGCCACCAATAAACTCAAGGGCTCGCCAAGTATCGTTATTATTATTTACTAAATAGTCATGCTGAGTTGTTGCTACATGCCGCACAATTGCTAAGTTGAACTCACCGACTTGCTGCTTTTTGCTTAAGTGTCGTTCTATTAATCTTGCATTATCAACAAGTAACTGTGGTTTTGGGAATACCACCGTATTGAGCTTTTGTACAACCAATGACCGCTTAGGTGTGCTCAATAACATGGTAGTATTGATATGCCCACTACCAATGGGTTTTATACTCGCATGCTTATCGTCAAGGCCAAAATTCTCAGATAAGTAAACTTCTATAGGAATTGAATTCATTTTCTACTTCACTCTTTTCGCCCAAGGCGACAATAATTTATATCAATTGCATTAAATTAGTGAACGATTACAGCGACAAGGAAATAACGCGATAGCAAGGCGAAAATTATGATACATAGTTGTTCTATATAAATAATTTTTAACGCAGGAAGCGGGTTATTTAATACGCTAGATTGATCATATTTTTAATAAAATTGGTATTAACACCTTTACGCTTGACGCAATGCGCACAAAGTAGCCGCAATGCTTGTCAGTTCTGATTTATAGGTAACACCAAACCAAGGCTCTTTTGCAGTGTATACAAATACAGGCTGTGCTTTTACATTAATCGCTTGCTGGATTTGATCAGGTAAGTAATATTCTTGCTGAGTATTAGCGTTATATTGCTGTAAAAACGTCTCAAAACCTTGTTGCAAATAATCAAAAAAGCACGGCGTGATCCCCCAAAAACTCATAGATCCTAGCGCATCTCGGCTAATTTTTTCACGCAAGCCCTGCGGATTATTTCCAACAATATGTGCAGACTCTTTTTGAATATTTAAATATTCCGTCACTGCAACAAGCCTTCCATCAGCAATACTACATACTCCGCGATTAACCCCACCGTGCTCAGAGAGGGTGTTGATAATCGGGTACCCCACCATTGCCCATTCGGGGCTATTTTTAAAATGCTCACTAAGCAATAAAAATGAAGACGCACCATAATAGTCATCTGCGGTAATAACAATTGCAGGGTTGTTAATATATGCTTTGGCACACAGTAACGCATGCCCTGTGCCCCATGGTTTTATACGTTGCTGTGATAGTGCTTTGTATGCATCAGGAACAAGCGCGTTATGTTGCTCTACTAATACCACGTCAAGGGCTTTAGGTAAGCGAGGTAAAATAGTGTGTTCTATCTCACTGCGAACGGCTTGATTGATGATCAGTACAACCTGTGTCACACCGGCTCGATACGCATCAGTAATGCTTAACTCCATAATCGTGCAATTTAGCCCAGGTATTTCTGCTATTTGTTTATTGCCACCAAAGCGACTACCTAAGCCACCCGCAAGCACAACCAAACTCAGTTTATGTTTTTTCATTTAGAGTCTGCGCATTTATGAGGGTAATTTACCAAGCCAAGCTTGCAACCAAGGCTCAGTTACCGGCCATGGCTCAAAGTCTTCACAGGCATCGATTTCTAGTCGGTTACCAACAGGTTTAGCTTGTAAATCACGTAGTAGCTCATCAAAGCTGCGCCCTGCCCCACAAAACGTATCACCGTAACTTCTATCACCCATGGCAACAATACCAAAAGGCTTGTCTGTTAGCATTGGAAAAGTACTATTTAATTGATGATAAAGATCCGCTAAATTATCAGGAATATCGCCTTGCCCAGTGGTCGAGGTAACAATTAAAATATGCGAAGCATTTTTTATATCATCTAAAGTAGGCTGCTCGAAGACACTAACCTGATGACCAGCTTGCTCTAGCGTGTCGCTAACTTGCTCACTTAATCGCTCTGCACCGCCATACACGCTGCCAACAAAAATACTAATATGTGCCATTTAATAATCCTCTTCTTGTTCTGGCCACCCCAGCTGTTTGCAAATGTTTAACATTGCATCACCCAGCGGCGCTTTAATTGTTATGGGTTCATTATTATAAGGGTGCACAAAGCTAAGCTCTGATGCAAACAACATTAGACGGCGAAGCGAAAAATGCTCCCTAAAAAACTGATTATGCTGGTTATCGCCATGATTTACATCACCAATAATAGGTAAAGACAAGTGCTTTAAATGCCGGCGTATTTGATGTTTGCGACCCGTTTTAGGAAAACACTCTACCAAAGAATAACGAACCGTTGGGTATTTTCCTATTGGGATAGGCAGCGCAGCTTGATGCAAACAATTAAATTGTGTTTGTGCTTCTTGCGCGGCTTTGTCTTGATCAGCAAACTTATCGGCTATTTTGTCGAGCTCTTCTTTTAACGGTTTATCTAAAAAAACAGATTCAGGCGCAAACCCGCGTACCAACGCTAAATAACGTTTTGTTATTGTGTCCTCAATAAATAATTGATTCATATCACGCGCCGCCTCTGAGCTTAATGCAAACAGTAATACACCCGAAGTAGGCCTATCAAGACGGTGAACAGGAAACACATGTTGCCCTATTTGATCGCGCAGCATTTGCATTGCAAATTGAGTTTCATGTTTATCTAAAAATGAGCGATGAACAAGTAGCCCAGAGGGTTTATCTATTGCTACATAATTTTCATCTTGATAAAGAATCGACAGTTCGCCGTATTCAATAGGCTCTGGGCGCTCACTCATTAGGCTCTCCTAAATATGAATCTAATTGGGTCAGTAAAGCGATAATGTCTTCGCTGCCTGATTTATCAGTGAGTGTCATTTGCGCCATCGGGGCGACTGCAAAATTGCGCGGTAACGGCTGCTTGTTGTCAATTAGCCGCTGTAACTTTTCAATAAATACAAACTGCAACCATTGTTCAAATGCCAGTGTATCGTGACAAAACGGTACGCTAGAATCTAATAAATCGGGATTCAGTGGCTCAACCTGCCACAGTTGATGCTTTTTAAGTAGCGCCGCTAATTGCTGTAAATATATGTGGGTTTGCTGGTACATAATCACCCTTTGGTCTGTGTATTATGCAATTATACCCTGTTCCCACAACAGTCGCTATGGCGTATAATTAAGGTAATTTTGTAGTAAAAACAGTTGGAAATCCATGAGTGAACATATAGCTACGTTAGGCCAGCTTTTAGATGGTGCAGGCACTCAATGGCGTGCTTTTGATATTGGCAGGCACATTACCAAGCTTGATAAACAACAATTTTTAGCCGTTGAACAAGCGCAAATTCCTTACCCTTACCCATTAGCAGGTCATGCATGGTTAGCGATTCAGTTTTGGGATAGCAAAGCCAGTAAAGAACCCTATGTGTGGTTCTTAAAATTCCCACTTGATGAGCAAAGTAAGTTAGTAAGCGCGAGCCGTGATCACTTTGCAGATATGGTTATTCAGGCACTAGGAACAGAAATTACCGGCGAGCAAGCCGATGGCACACTCGATAACAACCCTTATGTATTTACTCCGAACGCGAATAAATTAGCGGCGTTCAATGCACAAGTTAAAGTGTTGCTAAAGCAACCAGCGTCTCAATACTACGAGCACGCCCAACTCTACTTTAGTGGCCAAATTGGCTTTGATAATTGGCAAAATGTCGCGTTACAAGGCATTGCCGATTTTGCTTATCGTCTTCATAGTGCTGATAACTTAAAGCACTTACAAGCAGCGTGGCCTAAATTACCAGTTGAAGTATTACAGCCATTAAGTGCAATGCTTGAACACATCGAAATACCGCCCTCGTTAAGTGAGTTATTGTTAAGTTATGGGCAAACCGCCCTTAGTAATAATGATGTTGTTGCGGCCTCTGCCGCGCTGCGTGCAATATCATCAGGGCAAGCAGCAGGGCTTAGCGCACAACTTGTTGACTGCGCGCTTAACTCACCTTTAGGGCAAGATTCTGATATTTTGTTGACCATTGCTGGTCGCTGCTTCAAACAGTTAGAACAGCCACAGCGTTTACATGTGTTTATGGATAACTGTGCGCATCATGAGAAAATAGCTGAATTATTTCCTAGCGTTTTTGCAGATTTAGTTGCAATTGAGACTATTCGCCCTCACTTATTAGCTTTATTACGTGAAGAAAACAGAAGCGAGACATTAGCTCGCGCAATTGGAAGGTTATTCTCTTAAATGGCTAGTTTATGGACGTTCATACTTATTGGTGCTGTAATTTATTTTTTTTGGCTAAATCGTAAAATAGCCGAAGCAGCGAACGTTCATGCCAAACGCCAAAGCGAGCAATTGCAAGTGCAACTTATGAGTGTAGCTTGCAACAAGCGTCGATTTGGCATTTTAAAAAGTGGTAAACCGGGCATGAAAAGCGAATTTATTTTTGAGTTTTCAAGTGACGGTGAAAACGCCTACCAAGGGGTATTAATCATGGAAGATGAAAAACTAAAAAGTGTGGTTGTGCCACCACATAGAATATAATTTCTTAGCACAAAAAACTAAGGCGTAACCTCAGTTACGCCCCAATTGCAAACATCCTGTAAGGTATCCTTTACCTATTCCCTGTTTATCATCCTCTGAACGAGCAAACTACCGTGTTTACTCTGCATTGCATCCTGCAATATCCACTTGCCGCCTTGGCTATCCTGCGTAAACTAACGCTCCTGCAATTTCCTATCGCATCATCCTTGGTGTCCTTTAAATAGCTCCCAGCTATTTTAGTACTCCGTGTACTTCCTGTTTCATCCCTGCATCCGTGTTAACTTGTCCTTTGTGCTTCCTGCTAGTAACTACTTAGTTGCCTGATTCCTTATCCGTGGCAGTAGCTCAATCATTGGGCTATGTCGTCTTGACAAAATAAAGTTTAAAGCAAACGGCTTCGTATGATAGTGAGGAAAACAAAAAAAATTACGGTCATAAAATTGAAAAATAAAAATAACTATAAATAACAATAGCTTGATGTTTTTAAGAAGATAAAATACGGAGTTAAACTGACAAGGCGCACGTTAATGTAAGATATATCTCACGTAAGTGCGCCCTATTTGGAACATAGGCTTACATAATCACAATTCTAAAGACCTAGCCTTGTACAGATAGAGCAGTTTTAAAAAGTAATTCACCTTTAACTCGGTTAAATGTGAGCTGCTTAAAGTGCTCAAAGCCTTGTGATTTAAAAAATTGCGTATGTTCGTCACGAGTCACAAATACCGCTATACCAGAGGACTCAGGATTGTCATGTAATAAACCATCTAAGCCTTTAAGTAATTGGCGGCCAAACCCTTGACCATGAAAATGTGGGTCAACGGCGATAAACGCTAAAAAGTAGTAATTGCCTTGCGGCTTTAGTGCATCACGAATAGTTTTTTCTTTTTCAATTAATTGATTCGTTTGCAAATAACCGGCACTTAACATCAACTTTAATCGCCAATGCCAATAACGCTCTGCTTGAAGTTGGCTACTTGACTCAAATACACAAGCAACTGCTTTTAACTTATCGTTACGGTAAAGGCCAATTAAAGGCTGTTTTTCTTGCCAAAAGCTACTGAGCTCTTCGCGAATAAGCGCACGGAGTTTTTTTTCATAGTCCAGAGGGCTTTTTTCGTTATACCCTAGCAGAGTTTGTAAAATAGGATCATTTTGGTAGGCCTGATATATAAGGCTTGCAGCGGTACTGATATCTTCTGGTGCAATATGTTGCACGCTAAACGTGTCTGTGGATTCTGCTGTGGCTGTCATTTTATTTCCTTTATTATTTTATACCCTTTGTCATTACGCCGCGTAACTTGTTTGGGATTAATTTTGAACTACAACGATGACCAAATGCTCATATAACTATATACCTAAGTGGGACAAATAAGCGAATTTACATTTTAGTTAGTACGCTCATCTACTGCATTGAGTCAGATCATGCTTTAGCGACTTACTACTGAGTAAATAAAGCGTAAATTCAGTAAGGGTTAAACTGGCTAGATATATCATTCCCCCCTAGAGTTAATAAGTATTAAGTATTAATTCATTAAGGAGCACGATTATGGATACGACTAAGCACGACATAAATACATTGTTCGCACAATTAGGGTTACCTAATACAGAAGCAGAAATAGATGCATTTATTGCATCGCATGCCATTTCGGATACCACATTATTGCAAGATGCTCCCTTTTGGGATGAAGCCCAACAACACTTTATTGCTGAATCGCTGGCGGTTGATGGCGATTGGAGTGAGGTAATTGACGAACTCGACTCTCGCCTTCGTCAAAATAATTAAATCGCACATTTTAATGTGTCTGAGCCACTTTATTGTTACCATACCTGCTCGCAATTTCCATGTTGCGAGCTTACTTTATTAAAGAGTTATAAATCGAATGAATGCTGCTGTATTTGAAGCTATTAAAGTCCTTCTTGATGAAGGCAAAGTCCCCACTGTTGCACTAACTAAAAGCCGTTTAGTAAAACCACTTCCTATGCCGGTTATTATTGCGGCAGTGAGTCAATATAAAAATAATCCCGATTCAATTTATAATTTAATGAAAACACCCGAGCAAGCAAGTAACTCAGATCCTAAAAACACTCAGTTAGATAGAATTGAGCAAAAACTTGATCGATTACTTGCTTTGCTAGAGCAAAAATAATTTGAGACTATAAATGTTTGTTGTTGATTTAACATTTGATTGCTACCAAGACACAACCCTAGAGCAAGCCGAGCAGGCAATAAACCGCTTAGTGAATGCATTACGCTTTAATGGCCAAATCATTGGAGAGGAATTTCCAACGGTTTTAAAAGATGGCTATTTTATTACTCGTGTAATGTGCCCGACCGAAGACGCCATGCACCCACTTAATAACAGTGCGTTTGTTAAACACAGTGTTGAAAAGCTTCATGGCGCTGGTTTGCTTGCTCCCAAAGTAAAGGTCATCGGCCAAGATATTCACTCCAATGGTGCCGATGGCTGTAAAGAGCCATCAAGCTATATTTTATATACCACCTATGTGCATACATGTAGCCCACTGTATTGTGGCGATGACTTTTTACCCGTGCCGCTATTTAATATTCCTGCGATTGCTAATGGTGACTATAAAACACTAATTAAATGGCAAGAAGATTGGCAAGCGTGCGATCAAATTCAAATTAATGGTGCAACACGCTGTGAATTTCCAGCGCTTGAAGAAATAGCCAGCACCCAAAGTGATTTATACCGCCGTGGTAAAGATATAACTAAACGGATTAGTTTTTTAACTAAAAAGCCTGTTTACTATTATTTATACCGTGTAGGGGGGGTTGATAAAGCCTCTGAACTTGAGCGTAAATGCCCGAGTTGCCATGGTGAATGGAAATTACCCGAGCCTTGGTTTGGCTTGTTTGATTTTAGGTGTGAACCGTGTGGTTTAGTCTCTAATATTTCGTGGGATTTTCAATAAATCCCACACTTAAGGTGCTATGTCTAAAAACATCACACCTTAAAACTACCTTATATTTATACTGTCAACGATGCTATAAATTCACTGAGGTTTTTGGCAAGTACATGATGTGGCTTTTTACCTACATACTCTAGGCACACCTCACCTGTTTCTACTAATACGGTAACAAGCAAATCGTCTTGGTCGGTTAACCCAATAAATACACTTGGCGCTTGTTTGAGTTTACGTTTCATTAAAACATGGCCAGTGATATTTTGTTGCAGTAGGTCAAAATCATCTTCATTCCATGCTTGTAATAATTCCACTTGATGTCCGTCAATATTGGCTACAACACTGCCAGCAAATATATGACCATAAAATTGACTCAACGCCTCTGGAAACTCAAGCTCCAATGCGTTAGCGAGATCGGTTAATGAACCTGTAGGCTCTCTAACTATCGCTTGCCATTGGATCATGCCATGTTCATCTGCGCTACCTATTTCACATGGGCTTGGCCATTGCTCATCGTGGACGATTAATGGGCGCTTTTGTGTATTAGTAATCGTTTGTTCGCTAAATTTTTCGTGAAGTTGAGCTAATTGCATTGCAACAGACATACTGTGAAACTCATTTAATTTATATATAATGCATCCATTGTAACTATTTAAGAGCAAACATGACAGATTACAGCAATTCTCCCGATCTTAAAGGCAGCGTACTTGGTCAATCTACTGAGTATGTCGATCAATACACGCCCAGCTTGCTTTTTCCTATTGCTCGCAAGCTTAATCGCGATTCATTAAGTATTGATGAAACTGCGCTGCCGTTTAAAGGCCAAGACATATGGACAGGTTACGAACTGTCTTGGTTAAATACTAAAGGTAAGCCTCAAGTTGCGGTGGCATTGTTTACTTTCGAATGTCAAAGTAGTCATATTATTGAATCAAAGTCGTTTAAGCTTTATTTAAACAGCTTTAATCAAAGCCGTTTTGGGAGTATTGAAATTGTTAAACAACATTTAATTGACGACTTATCCAATGCGGTAAACAGCCCTGTAAAGGTAACCTTATACAGCGCTGATGACTACAATTGTATTCCTTGCACACCGCTTCCAGGTGAGTGTATTGATGAGTTAGATATTGAGATAGATAACTACCATATTGATGCCCATTCACTTAAATCACAAAGCAATAAAATAGTCACCGAAACTTTGCATAGCCACTTGCTTAAGTCTAACTGTTTAATTACTTCACAACCGGATTGGGCGAGTATTATTATTCGCTATACCGGTGAGCAAGTTTGTCGTGAGTCATTATTACGCTATTTAATTTCATTTAGAACTCACAATGAGTTTCATGAGCAATGTGTGGAACGTATTTACAGCGACTTAACCACTCAACTCCATATTAAAGAACTTGAAGTATACGCTCGTTATACGCGCCGTGGTGGGCTTGATATAAACCCATATCGCTCAACACATTATAACGAAACCCCATTTTCGGTAAAAATAAACCGTCAATAAGTGTCGCGTTACCTTAACAAAAAAGGAGCCTGAGGCTCCTTTTTTAGTCATTAAGTTGCTTAGTTGGCACCGCCATGCCACACACATCAATATAATTATGGCTGTACGCAAACCATTCCTCGCTGCGGTTACCCCGAGCAATAATTAATTGTTTGAATGAATCAGAGTCTGTTTTCATTACTTTAAATTGGCTGCTATCGTCTGCTACATCCGCTAATACTTGTAGATCAGTAATGGGGTTAAACTCGGTATTTTCAGTTGGCGTTCGCGCTAGCTGATGAAAATGTGCCATGCCTTTAAGCACCCGACCAAACACGGTAATATTTTTGTCTAAATAACGCGGCCCTTGACCTATGGTGACAAAAAACTCACTGCTGGCACTGTTTATATTGTTATCGCGCGCCATTGCAAATATGCCATGACAATGGACTTGCCACGTTTGTGTATGCGCTTGGTTTTGTGCAACCGCAAAGCCACCTAAAAACCCCGTTACCGGTGCATAACCATCACTGCCCATCTCGGTTATTAAAAGTGGCTCAGTGGTGGTTAAATAAAATTCCGCTGGCACCGTGTTATCTTTAGTTTTGGCTAACTTTTTACCCGTACTATCGCCACCTTGAGCTACAAACCCTTCAACAAAACGGTAAATGTGAGTACCTTGATAAAAGCCTTGTCTTGCCAGTTTTTTAATATTCGCAGTGTGTTTAGGCGCAAGTTTGGGGTTAAGCTCAATATATGCAGCGCCTGTGGGCAGGGTTAACTTTAGAATATTCTCTGATTCGACCCATCGCCATTCATCATCTTTAGCCGATGAGGCTGGTGATTGAGTACTGTGCTGGGCACACCCACCTAACAAGGCCGACACTAAAAGGGTCACTACACACTTTTTCATACCTTTCCTTTTTTATTGTTATCTATTAGTCCCAATCAAACTTATACAGTATATCTACGTTTTGGTATAAGCCACTGGTTATTTCTATGTATAGTTTAGAGAGTAACTGGTAGCGCACAGCCACTTCACTGAGTGAGTCGAACACCCCGACACTGTACTTAACCTGTAAGCTTGGGGCTATATAACCCGATATCTCTACTTTTGTTTGTTCACCACTGCCTTTAGAGCTTAAGCTTACATCAGATAAACCAAAGGTTTCACCCACCTTAGAAACCACTCCCTCACTGCGACTCACGCCTTGAGAAAGTAATAATTGAGTTAACATAGCATCTGTAGAGCTGTCGCCCTCTCCTAATGGTTGCCCATTGAGTAAATAGGCTAAGGCTTGGGCTTGATCCATCGCAGGCTCAGAAAATACTTTTAACGTAGGTTGCTCAACACTGCCGGTTAAAGTCACCCCGGCAATCACACCATCAGCGGTATTATCTGGGTTACGAATCGCTTTAATGTTGAGATACGGTTTGTCGATTGCGCCACTAAAACCTACTTGCCCTGTTCTAATTATCAAGTCTTGCCCGAAGGCTAAATACGTCCCTTCTATTAAATTAAGCTCTCCGGTTGCAATAATTGGCGTACCTTGGCTCATTTTAAGCGCTAAATCACCAGTTACTTTAGACTTGAGTCCAAACGATTCGACTTTTACATCATTTTTTACTGTTACTTTTAAGTCTACATCATAATCAAAAGGGACTTTTTTAGCCGCTTGTGTTTTTTGATCAATAATTATTTCATCATCGCTTACTTGCACTGCGCCCTCGGGTAGCTCTTCAATTTCTATACGTCCATAAGGCACAACCACTTCACCGACAAGGTTAAGCGCGTTATCTGCTATGCCGATTTTTAGATCGGGTGATACTTTAAATATCACACCCTGCTGCGCTCTAACAAAAAACTCATTGCCAACAACTGCAACATTAACCGCGGGTTGCTCACCTTGCCAATCAACATCACCGGTAAGTTTAACTTGCCCGCCTTGAGGATCACTTAAGTTACCTTTAATTGTTGCCGTGGTTTTATTAAATAAAATATGTATATTAGAGTCTTTAAGTGCAACAGGTAATTGCTCTCCCTCTAAATTAATGTCTGCTATCTTAAGCTCACCATCTAACTGAGGATCTTTGAGCGTTCCTGCTAATGTAACCTGTCCGCTGATTGCCCCTTTAAGTTGCTCAAGCGTATCTAAAAATGGCTGAATGTCTGAGAGTAAAATTTTATCTATATTAACGTTACCAGAGAGTGTTTGTGTGTTTTGAATGTCGTCAATATTTATATCGGTAGCTATTTTACCTAGCACACTGGATGCCAAGTTAGCTTCAATTTTACCAACTTGCGAATCTGAAAAAGCACGAATACTGAGTGTTTCTATTGGGAGTTTAAATCGATCCTCTTCTGAGGTTAGCACTGCATTTAATCCATTAGAATTTACATTGGCTCTGAGTGTTTTAAGTGCACCTGACTGCCAATTAGCAGCAAAATCACCTGTTAAGTCTCCGCGTGTGCGAATATTATCTGGTAATAAGTGCTTAAGCTCTGCAAGTGAGAGGTTAGCAAGCTTTGCATTAAACTGCCCTAGCGCTTTTGTTTGCGACAAGGTATCTATACACAACTTACTTTGAGCTGATTGCCAACAATGAGCGCTCACATCAAAATCTCCGTTTTGTGTATTCACCATAACGGATATTTTTTTAGTATTATTAAAACTCAGCTTTTTATCACTAAGGGTTATGTCACTTAGCTCACCATTCCAAATGGCATTTTTCATTTTGCCATTAAGCTCAAGTTCCACCGCGCCTTTTTCGGCATCAATCGACGCGCTAAGTTGATGATCTGTTTTATCACCACTGGCAGCTATGTTTATATTATTAATTTGCTGCCCAGCGACCAGTGCAGATGCAACATTAACACTGAGATCAGTTTGCCAATCAGCAGCCGTATCTAGTTGAGATTTTATGGCAAGTTTATTAATGTTTATCTCATTAAAAATAAAACGCTCTAGCATGACGGCTAAGTTAACCGAAGGGGTTAATCTGTTGCCGCGTACTTTTAAGTCCGCTTTACCGTTAGCAATAAAAGGAAGGTTAGCCTGCTCATCACTATTAAGCGTGATATCACCGTCAACTTGCCATGTATCATCTACCTGCCCATTCAAAGTTAACTTGTTAGCACCACTACTTAAATAAAAACTATCGATATCCGCTTTTAATTGATTATCTAACTTAAAGTTTGCAGCAAACTCTAAGGGAACGTTGTTTAAAAAGCCAGCTAGCTTAGTATTGTTCATTTGTAGCTGCCAGGTATCGGCTTGAGCGTTAAATACGCCTTTAAACGTCCCTGAAACATCACTGGTTAGGGCATCGGTTAAGTATTGCGCTTTTAAATTTGATAAAACGCCGGTAAAGTCCGCTTTAATTCCCTGTTGCCAATCAAGCTGTGCTTGAATATTCGCAGCGCTATCGTTAGTTTTTAAAGCAAGCGTTTCAAGCGTCGCGTTGGTTAGTGTGCCTTTTAGCTGAGCATTTAAATCTACACTTGGATAAGCATCTAGCTGAGTATTACCCGTTAAACTTAATTGATAGTCGTTAGCATTACCTTGGGCACTTAAATTGATGTTTTTAACCTTTAGCTCATTATTTTGTGTATTAATAAGCCATTGATTAATTTTGCCATTAACACTAAAGGGATAGTTTTTCTGTTTGAGGTTGGCTGTTGCTCTCAAATTTAAAGGAAATAATCCTGTGGTATCAAGCGCAATGTTAAGCTTGGCTAGATCACCATTTATATCAAGAGTAGCTCCGTGTTCATTCCCTTTTAAGCTAATGTTGCCGTTAATAGGCATAGCCCCTTCCAGTGTTGCATCAAGCTGAGTATTTAACTGCCACTGCTGATAACCTGCCGATAGTGACTGTACCTTAATAGTGGCATCTTCTACGCTCATTTGCAGGGCAATATCATCAATTGAATAGTGTTGCTCGCCCTGATTTATTGTCACGTTGGTGATATTGAACTGCTCAACATTGATGTTAAGTGGCGAGATAAAATCGATATTGGGTAAAGCTGGTAATTCCTTAATAGCCGTTGTTGTTTGTTGATTAGCCGCTGCTTGTTGAGCTGCGGTTTGCTCTTTTAATACCACATTAATACGAGGAATGGTTAAGCGTTTAATTGTAATATCAGACCCTTCAGCCTTTGCCGACAATTGCAGAGTGTTAAGTGTTACATTTGCACTTGAATGATTTAAAATAAATTCATCAATAGCTAGATTTTTTAATGCAATATTAAAGGGTAAGGTTATTTTTTTTAATGCTTCGGTTGGCGTATCGTCTTTATTCTCAGCGCTTTTTGGCAAGGTTAATTTAATCGACTTAGCGCTTAAATTATCAATACAAATACCATCACATTGCCACCAAAATAAATCTATCTTTAGTTGCTGTGCATTAACGCTTACGCCATTTTGGTCAAACTGTAAGTTAAATGCGTCATTGTATAAAAATCGGCCATTTTTTATTTCAATTGTTAAGCCATCAACCAATTTATTCGCTGTATAAGCAAGCAATTGATTACCAGGGGCGGTAAACAAAACGCAAAACAGTGTAACTAACAGCGTTGCTAAAACGGCGCTAACTATCGCCGTTACTTTTTTAAATACTGACATTAAATTTCAGGCCCTATGGTAATACTTAAACGGGTACTTTTACTTTCTTTTGTGAGCCCCCACGCGTGATCAACTCTTATCGGACCAACCGGTGTTAAATAACGAAAACCAAATCCTGCACCTACTTCAAATTGTTCTGAAAAATCATTGGTTGCGGTCCCCCCATCAACAAACAGCGCAGCTCGCCAATTTTTAGCAAATTGGTAGTTGTATTCAACGGTACTCGCTAATAAATATTTACCACCAATACGCTCACCCTGCTCGTTTTGCGGAGAAATCGACTGATAAGCAAAACCCCTGACACTTTGATCGCCACCGGCATAAAATCGCAAAGAAAATGGCACGTTATTTATATCATTAACAATCATTGCGCCCACGTTTGCTTTTAAAAAGATCAGATGGCGGTCAAGGTAAGTACGTAACCAAGCATGCTGTAATTGAACTCTAACCAAATTGGTACTTGAGAGTACGCTATCGAGTCCAAACTCAGCTGAAATAGACCACTGCTCCCCCCAATAAGGTGTGGTGCCACCCTTTGATTGTTTACGCGCATAACTTATCCCAGGCATTAACATTTCAGTTGTTTTTTCTTCGTCATCCCCTATGCGGTAGGTTTCTTGCTCACGCCTTAAAAAAGCCGTTCGTACCCATTTATGCTCAGTTAACCACTGGCGCTGTAACTGACCTGTTAGTATTTCACTGTAGGTTTCATTGGTTAATTCATCTTCCAACTTATAACCGACAGAAAAGCGCCATAAATCATCGTTCGGATCATTCACCGGCACGGTGTAAGCCATGGAAATATCTTGCTGTTTTTGAGAAACATTTAAATTGCTTTCAAGATAGTGCCCGTTATCGGTGATCCATGGTTTACTCCATTTAAAACGTACTTTCGGCCCTAAATCTGTACTAAAGCCACCACCAATTTCATAACTATTTTCTGGTTTATGTAACACATCCACTTTTATAGGAACTTGCTTGTTTTTTCTCGCTGTAATATCGGCGTAAACACGCACGCTCTTAAAATAAGGGGTACTTGATAAATCAAGATTATAATCGGCAATATAGGATGCTTTGTACGACTGACCCATTTTAAATGGCGCCAAAGAGCGGATATATTTTTCGGCTGGAGTATTTCTGGCAATTAAAATATCACCAAATTGATAACGAACTCCGCTATCAATAGTAAAAGTAATGGTTGCGCTGTGTTTTTTTAGTGATACTTCAAATTTTCTAACAGGCCATTTTGCATCGAAATATCCATACTCTAGCAACACTGACTCTATTTTTTTATGCGCGCTGCTATAAACCCCATGATTTAAAATATCACCTTGTTTTAAATTAAGATCTTCAATCGTTTTTTGAACGAACGGATCCTGTTTTGCTTCACCATTAACCGTTATATTAAGTGACTCAATACGTGTGGCTGGGCCTCGCTCTATATTTACAACAAGTTCGCGCTCGTCTTTATCAAAATCAATATTTACTACTGGACTGTAATAACCTAAGGCTTTGATACTGTTCTCAACTTGCGTTTTTGCATACCGACGAAGTGTACGGGTTGGTTTTTCACCAACAAGTTGTTTTAAATAAAGTGCAACGTTATTTTCTAAGTCGCCACTGATCCCTTTAATTTCATAATCTTCAATTATATTTTCAGAGGCAATAGAAGACAGGCTTACTAATAAGCAAAAAAAACAAAAAAACTTTAAAAGCTGATTGAACAAGTAAATATCCTTACTGTGGTATCCATAAAATAAACCGCTAGACAGAGATATACTACCATAGCCACAATGAGCCTAACATTAACTTAATCGCAATTAACACTCAAAGATGCAGTCAAAATTTAGTACGCGTTAACGGTTTATTTTGGTTACAATAGCTATAACGAGTACAAAATAAAATTAATGAGTTTTTTAATGCAATTCCCTGATGATGACAATGGCCAGCTACTTGCTGAAATTTCCGCCGCTGGTGTAGATTTAAGTAAAATGCAACAAATTGATTTTTACATTTTATTTGAACAACAGGTTGATGCCGAAAAATTTGCAACTGAGATTGTAAACGATGCATTAGTGCAAACTGCTGATGTTGAAAAATGCAAAGATACCGGCGTTTGGGAAGTAATTGCCCATGTACAAATGGTGCCTGAACATGCACTGTTAGGCCAAGCAGAACAATACATTGAAAGCATAGCTAACAGCTTTAATGGCTATGGTGATGGTTGGGGATTAGACGCAGAAGAGGCATAATCCCTAATTTAAATGATGAATGATATCCAGCTTAGTCTATCGACTTAGCTGGTTTGCTTTTCTGAAGCTGCCTTTATAATCAAAAAGTTTATCTGCTACTTTCCAGCCATATTTTTTACTTTTTCGCGCAATCACAAAATCCGGTGGTATTAAATCAAACTGCGCTTTTATAACTTGCTCTGCACTGGTAAATTCAATGGGGGATTGGCCCAGACTTACACGCTTACCAAACTGCTGATTAAAGTAATACCGAGCACCTTTGTTTGATAAATCAAAAATTTCATCACAACTGGCTCCGTCTTCATCAAAATAAGTAATTTTTAACAATTGCTCTTTAAGTTTTACCACACTCAAGCCGCTACAACGTAGGACTAATGCATCTTTAAGGTTTAACGCATTGCGCAACTTATCATCAGGGTCGGCCATCACAGCATCACAATCATGGCATTTTCGAGCAGCAATATCATTTTGTGCGCCGCACTGCTCACACTCTTTAAAACGAAAACGATAATCGCATTGATCGCTTAAACCGTTATCATCTTCTAGCAAACCTTTACAACGCCTGCCGAAGTGCTCGATTACTTTGCCATCAGCATCTGTTTTGCCCCAAAATATATTGGCAAAGCCACACCCAGGACACAGCACTTGCACGGGTTCATTATCGCTATCGCCTTTTTTATCTCCCACCTCTGGGTAGAATAAATCAAAGCCATTGCCCGCATAGTCAATCACTAAACAATCATCTTTACCCTCAGCCAACCTCAAGCCTCTACCGACAATTTGCTGGTATAAACTTACCGACTCTGTGGGCCGTAAAATAGCAATAAAATCAACATGGGGGGCATCAAAGCCGGTAGTAAGAACCGATATATTCACTAAATACTTTAATTTTTTAGCTTTAAATTGTTTAATTATTTTATCGCGTTCGCTATTTGGCGTATCCCCCGTGATCAGCGCACTGTGATCCTCTGGTAGATAAGTCATTATCTCTTGTGCATGCATAACCGTGGCTGCAAAAATCATCACGCCGTAACGATTTTCACTGTATTGTATAACCTGTTGTAAAATTGTTTGAGTTGCACGGGTCGATTTTTTTAACAGCGCATTCATATCCTCATTGCTATATTGCCCAAATGCATTGCTAGTTAAAGATGAAAAGTCATAATGGCTAATCGCAGCATCAACCTCTTTAGGGGGCGTTAAATAGTTATGCTTAATCATATAGCGCAAAGGTAATTCAAAAATACAGTGTTTGAATGGACTCTCTTTATTGCCTCTTACAAACCCATGGTAATGATGCTGATAAATCCAGCCTAACCCTAGTCGGTAAGGCGTCGCGGTTAAACCTAATACTTTTAATTCAGGGTTGTGAGATTTAAGTGCATTAATAACCTTACCGTATTGGCTTTTCTTTTCGCCATTTACTCTGTGACACTCATCAATAATAAGTAGTGAGTAGTGCTCATTAAGTTTGTCTAAATTACGCGATAACGACTGCACACTCGCAAAAGTGACCTGATGGGTTAACGACTTCTCTTTTAATCCTGCGGAAAATATACTCGCCTCAAGACCAAAGCTTTTATACTTTTGAGCATTTTGCTCAACTAATTCTTTTACGTGCGCCAACACCAATATTTTTTGTTTAGCAATACGCGCAAGCTCAGCTATCACTAAACTTTTACCCGCACCTGTAGGCAGCACAATGACAGCAGGATCATTGGTTTTTCTAAAGTGTAAAACGGTGCGTTCAACCGCCTCGCTCTGGTAGGGTCTAAGGGTGTAGGTCATCAAAGGTAAGAATTCTTAATCTAATTAATGGTTATGTTTTAGGAAGACAGCTTTATTTCACATTTGTTTAAATAATTTATATTCATAAACTAATATTCAAACTGTTTATAAATTTAGAGAACTATATTATGTATAAATATAAAAAAATACCCTTAATCAAAATGATTAAGGGTATTTAATTACATACTTAACTTATCTGCAATTCTAAGAAACTCTATTAGTATAAAAATATTATATTAATAGGTAATAGCTTTAAAATTTGTAAGTAGCTTGTAGGTAGGCAAATCGACCAATATTATCGTAAATCGCTGAGCCTGCACCTGTGCCAGTCGTACTTCCTGGTAAGCCACGATTGAATAAGTTATCAACACCTAACTTAAAGCCAACACCACTGTCAAAGTTATAAGCGACTGAAGCATCAGTTATAAAATATGAACCGTAACGCATTTCATTTGACGGGTTAGGGTTTGCTTCTATTTGTGTAGGATTGTATAACTCAACACCGTTAATAAAGCGTGTGCTAAAATCTACAACCAGGTTTTCATAAGTATAATCAACAGAAATACTACCCTGCCATGTTTCATTACCTAATACACCTTCATAGTCTGTGTAATTTTCAGGCTCAGCTGAGAAAGGATAATCCTTTGCTTCAATCAAATAAGTACCAATAAAGCTAGTACCAAAACTACCACCTAGAGCATCAAAATCATAACCCACCTCAAAATCTACACCAGAATTAAGACTGCGTGCGATATTAAGTGCAAAACCTTTTAATAAGGTAATTTCACTTGTATTTGGATCACGAGTTATAAGACCACAGAATTGATTGTCAATACCAGTTGGTGAATCTACACAACGGTCTATGATAGTTTGAAACCCAATACCACTAATTGTGTCATCAATATCAATTTCCCAGTAATCGGCTGTTACACTAAAGCCTTCTAACCATTCTGGCTGGTAAACAATACCTGCCGTAATTGATCTAGATTCTTCTGGCTGTAGGTCTGGATTACCACCAACTAAAGTCTCAAGCGTTGCGCTATCATAACTTGAGTCAAAATCAGCAGGTACACCAAGCGCTGCACAGTTAGCTGCACGAATAGCTCGGCCTGCATCACTCAACTGATCAAGCTCAGATACTTTACATTTATCATCTACATTGGCAAATGACTGACTTTGTCCAGAAAAGAGTTCATCAATGTTTGGCGCACGCATCGCTTCAGATACTGTAAAACGAGCACGTAATTCAGGCGTAATAGTCCAATCTAAGCCTAATTTCCAGCTTGTAGCATCACCTATAGTTGAATAATCAGCATAACGTACAGCTGTGTCAAACACTAAAGTATCGATTAAGAATACATCTTCAATTAATGGTACTGATAGTTCAAAAAACGCTTCTGTTACATCATAACCACCATCCGTTTCACCAAGTGCATTAAAGAATGTAGCCCCTGTTTTAGCAAAAGCATCTTCAATCGTCACACTTGTTTCATCACGGTACTCAACACCACCAGCAAAACCAACCATACCCGCTGGTAGTTCATAAATTGCCGAATTACTAAATGTTGCATTGAATACAGTTTGCTTGATTTCTGATGTACCAATTGATGTTGTTGTCACATAGTCAATTGCTTCTTGGCTAATTGCGCCGTCACCCATTATATTTGCTGCAACACAACCATCTGCACGAGCAGTTTCACTACGACAAACGATATTGCCACTGTCATCAAACACAGCATCAATAGCGTTAGCATAATTAGCCAAAATAACATTTGCGCCATTAATACGTTCTATCTCTGACTTACCATGAACTAAAGAGATATCCATAGACCAGTCATCAGTAATATAGCCTTGGATACCTGCTACAAACCGAGTTGTTTCACGAGTATTTTCTTCTAAACGGCGACCAACATCGTTGTACATTTTGTTTACACCGATCATTGACAGCCCTTCTTCATCCATCAATGCTGCAGTGTCAGCTGATAAAAATGCATTATCTCGCTGTATCATATTTGCGCCACTAAAGAAGCGGAAGAAAGGTTGGCCTATATTTTCACCTTCTGTTTTAGAATATTTAGCTTGAAAATATGCGTTTAATTCATCTGTTACGTCATAATTCGTTTTAAAGTTAAAATTAACGCGATCAAACTTAGGTTGTATTTCTGAATATTGGCGTAAGTTAATGAAATCACAACCAGCGCTTCCACAGAATTGGCCATCATCAATAGCACCTGTATAAACATCGTTTAATGAGCTATCACCATTAAATTTACCTAAAATACCACCTGTATTTGGATTCCAAACAGTTCCTTGATTTGAAATTAAATAATAACCAGCATTAGGGACTACTATTCTATCCGGATAAGCTTCGCTATCAATTTGACCTTCTGGGCGAGATTGACCTGTCACAACGTCATATGGCATGGATGCATACGATGTTGCAGTCCAAGGGTTGTCTAAAGCATTCAATGAGTTTTGTGTGTTATATTCTACAGAGAATGCAGCATTACCACGCCCTTCAGCAAAATCTTTACCGTAAGAAAAAGTATATTTTTCATTTTGATAAGAACTATTATCTGCAAAACCTTTCGTTGCAGATACATTAAAACCAGTAATATCTTTCTTTAATATGAAGTTAACTACACCCGTTACCGCATCGGCACCATATACCGCAGACGCACCACCAGTAATAATCTCAACTTTTTCAATCCAAGAGCTTGGAATGGTATTCGTATCAACAGAAGATGTTCCTGGGGCACTAGAAACATGACGTTTACCGTCAACTAGTACTAATGTACGTTCACTGCCCATACCACGTAAATCTAATAAACTGATACCAGCAGTACCGATAAAACGGCCTGAGTTTGCAAGTGAATAGGTAGTTGCTAAGGCTGGTAGTTTGTTTAGTACTTCACCGATATTCAAAGCACCAGTGCTAACTAAGTCTTCGCCCGTAATTACGGTTACCGGCGATGGTGAAATAGCGCCTTCACGTAATATACGTGAACCTGTTACTTCAATGCGTTCTACTTTTTCAGCATTTTCTTCTGCAGCAAATGAACTTGCTGAGAAAGCAGCTGTAGAAGCTGCACCAAAAGCTATCGCTAAACGAACAGCTTTTGAAACTTTATTGTTCAACATTAAATTCTCCCTAAGGTGTTATTATATTTTTTATTTAACTAAACAGGCAAATATCAGCATTAAAACCTGTCTGTTATTTAACATCTTAAGCTTAATTTATGCACAAGGTCAACAACCCATTTACACATAAATTACAAGAACACAATTTTTAACTTTATTTTTTTACATTATCACCAAGTTCTTTCAAAGGTTAAATAAACGATTTAAATTAAAAGTATACTTTTAAAAAAATTAATTATTTAATATCAAAAGCTTGGGCTAATTATAAGGTTTAAATACTAAATAACTTAATTTGACTTAAGTAATTATTTTGTATGAGTTAATTATCACAATACTTGCTTTATTTAGAGCAAATAATAATTTTTTCATCTATCAATTTCTTAGAATTACATGGCTCCTCGTCTAAATAGAATTTTACTGATTACCTATTACTCATATTAATAAAGATGTTAATTAGTCTTAATAAAACTAACTTAGCACCGCTTAAATAATATTATTTTAAGTTAAACCAGCCAGTAATTGAGTATCTTGCAGCACGAGCAAATGGAGTTACATAAGAAACAGAATGTGGTAATTGCACATCAAAAAGGGATAAAACATTACTTTTAGGCATAAAAGTCTCTGTCAGCTTTCCATCCATTTCATAAAAATGTAACAAACCACCCCAGTCTGGGTGCCACTGTGGTGTAAAACCAAAAACAAAAGCGATTGCTCTTTGCTTTGTAGGGAGTACATCATTATGTCGTGTCAAAAAATTTCCTGGTACATAGCGTGTTAATTGCACACTTGCACTTTTTAAACCCTTTACACCTGTAACATCACTAATCAATTTTAAAACTTCTTGGCCATTAAGATAATTAAATAGCTCCTTTAGTAACTCATCTTTTTCATTCTGAGTTATTTCATATCGCCCATAAAAAAAGCCAACCCCTTTACTCGCATTTTCATAAATAGTCTGCTGAAGCGCTCTCATTTTATTGGGAGACATATTTTTTAATTCATCATCTGATGATTGAATGTATTGGCCATTTAAAGAATATGCATTCAAATAAGGAATATTGTGTTTTAATTTTTCTGTAATTTTAGAAAAACCATCAAACTCTAAAACACTATCAACCATAATTCTCTTATTTTTAGAGTATTCCCTATGTAAATTAACTACATCAATATTTTTATTTAGTTGAATCATAAATATTCCAAAAATAAAAAAGCCACTAAAAAGTGGCTTTTAAATAAAGTTTAAGTTTCTAAGTTATTAGAACTTAATTGTAGCTCGTACATATACAAAGCGATCCATATTAACGTCGTACTCTGTAACAGAGAAGTTGTTAGTTGAGATTGCAAAGTCATTGTTAGTGTATTCACGAGAAGGTTCTTTCGCGAATAAGTTCTCAATACCTACACTAATTTTAGTGTTGTAAGCGTCTAGCGCATAACCTACAGATACATCATGTACAAAGTAAGAACCAATGTAATCAGCCATACCTGGGTAATTTTCTGCGCCGTAAGCTATGTCATAGTAGTTTTGCATACGGTCAACATAACGTGTTTGCCAATGCGCATCAAAGTCACCTTGAGACCAATCTAGAGCAAATGTGCCTTTATATTCAGGATAACCAGCATCACCATACTGTACGCCTACTTGATCTTCGCCATCGAACTCGTTAGTCATTACATAAGACAAATCAAGAGATGTTCTGAAGCTACCGTACTCAGTATCAAACTTGTATGCAGTATAAAAATCTATACCTTCAACATTGTAGGTACCTGAGTTTTGTAGGAAGTTACGTAAATCAACGATATTACCGTTAGCATCACGGTCAATGTAATCACAAGAAGATGCATTACTTCCTGAAGTACATTCGTTCAATATACGATTAGAACCGTAACGACCAATTGAGTTTTCAACTTCGATATCGTAGTAATCGATTGTGAATTCTAAACCATCAACATAGCTTGGGTTATAAACAATACCAAACGTTTTAGATTCTGATTCTTCTGGTTGTAAATCTGGAGAAGAAACGCGAGTTTCACGGATCTGTGTATTAGCTTGCGTGTAACCATTTGGTACGCCAGCACAACCAGGTAGGCTTGGAACAACACCTTCTACAGAGTTACACGGGTCTGTTAATGTAGGGTATGCATCTGCATTACCTGCATATAAGTCAGAGATTGAAGGAGCTCGGTAACCTTCAGCCCAAGTACCACGAAGAAGTAAATCATCCATTGGACGGTATTCAACACCAACTTTAGCTGTAGAGTTGCTACCATATGCGCTGTGGTCAGAGAATCTAATTGCAGGTGCAATAGTTAAACCATCAAATACTGGAATTGAAAGTTCTACATAAGCTTCATCTAAGCGGAAACCACCTGAAGTTGCATCACGTTGGTTACCTGAAGTTTCACCACTTTGAGTTAGTGGATCAGGCGTATCGTAACCTGACTCTTCACGACGTTCAAAGCCAACGGCCATACCTACAACACCTGCAGGTAACTCAAATGCATCACCAGCAAAGTTTACTGTGTAATCTTTAAGTTCTAAACCTTCACGAGAAACACTGTCAAATGTTACAAAATCAACCATATCTTGTGTAATTGAGCCAGCACCACCAAATAGGTTAAGTGGTACACAAGAAGTAGATGCATTACAGTTGTCACCTAATGCTTGGTTTATACGAGTAAGGTTAAGTAGACCTGTTGTTAAAACGTCTTGGCTATTCTTACCATAAATGTAAGAAGCATCCCAAACCCAAGATGTATCACCAATACCGCCCTCTAAACCAACCATTGCACGGTAAGTAGTATCATTTTGTCTGTAAATACGGTTACCAGCTTCTACAAAACGACGTTGACCAGCAAATGGGATATAACCTTCTACACCTGAGCGAGAAGCATCACCATACAGTGTTTCACCAAATGGGTTGTAGATATTATTTTCGTGGATGTCTACTCGGCTAGCTGCTGCACCAAAAGATGCACCAATTGTTAATGGCATCGCTGCAAGTAGCTGTGAAGATTTACGGTTAGTCATCATGAAATCTGATACGAAACGAACGTCATCACTTAAGTCATAAAAAGCTTGAACATAAAAACTGTTACGCTCTTGTGGCGTTGCAAGGTAGTTTTCAGGCGCGTAGTTGTAAACATCACCAGCTCGGTCACGGAATGAATCTAAACCTACAGCTGAACCTGCACCATTAGGAACTAAATCAAAACCAGCGTTTGACTTACCAGCGTTGTTTTCAGTGTAACCTTGAGCAAGTAAGCTATCACGAAGATCAGGGCTGATTGCACTTGAAGTAAGACGTAAACGGCCTTTTTCAGTTGTAGAGCTGTTACCCATAGAAGAAATATCGCGATCACCTGCCCAAATTTCTTGTTGAGTTACATGGCTAGCATTAAACATTAAGCCACCGCGGTCTGAAGTAGTACCAACAGTGATGTCTGCAGAATACTGGCGACCATCGTTGTACTTTAAGTTTTCACCACCGTATACAGAAACCTCAACACCTTCAAAATCTTTACGAGTGATGATATTTACAACACCAGCAATAGCATCAGAACCGTAGATAGCAGAAGCGCCGTCTTTAACAACTTCAACACGTTCAATCGCTGACGATGGGATTGTGTTTAAATCAACTGTAGAACCTAAAGATGAAACCCAGCGCTTACCATTTACTAATACAAGAAGACGTTGTGCGCCTAAGTTACGTAAATCCATGTTTGTTGCGCCAGTACCACCGTTATTAAAGGCAGTATTAAGTGCAGCACCCGCAGCTGGAATTTGTTGAAGAATGTCACCGATGCTTAATTGACCACTAACATTTAAATCATCACGGCTAAGAACTAAAACCGGGCTAGCACTTTCTAAATCAGTACGCTTGATGCGTGAACCTGTAACCTGAATACGTTCAACTTTTTCTGCGCCTTCTTCTGCAGCAAATGAACTTGCTGAGAAAGCAGCAGTAGAAGCTGCACCAAAAGCGATCGCTAAGCGAACTGCTTTTGAAACTTTGTTATTTAACATTTGATTCTCCCTAGAATACTATTTGTTTTTGTATTTTTTTGATCACACCTTGTTAATTAATTTGTGATCACGCTTCAGATGATAATACTTCAAACACAAGGTGGTCAACATTAAATTAACTTTAAAAGCACTTTGCATGACTTTTCATTATCATTTTTGGCGGTATTTTATTAGTTTTTTAAATTAATTTATGGATACGATTTAGAAACAAACTTGAGAATTAAAAACAACATCATGGTAACCAATTGATTTTTATGAGTTTAAATAAATGATTTTTTAAATTACGCTTTGTATTCTTTTTAGATAAAATTGTAACCAAGGCCACAATTGTTAATTTACCTTTAAATTTTTTATTCACCTTTGAAGTTGATAGGCGAATAATTAACTATAAAAGACTTTTTAAGCTCATAGTTAAGCTAAAACAACGAGGCTTGTGTAGATTCAGATTCTGTGTTTAATGCGCTTAATATCATTTGCGCAACAGGGTCGAGCTGTCTTTGAATGTACAGTGGGTAATTAAGGGTGTTTTTACCGGTATAAAGTTCGGCGCCAGTTATTGCGTAAACATATTCGATTACTTGCCCGCGTTTTATTTCAAACTCAGGATGGCTCGCTTTGTGTTTTTTAACTGCTTGAACGTGAGGTGGGATATTTTTAATATAATCGCTCAGGTGCTGCCCTAAACGCTTTCTATAAACGAGCTTGTGGTCAAAGTCACCGCTGTATAATTTTTGCGTGTAGCTGTTTATTATATTGTGCAGTTGCTGTATTTCGAAGTTGTCAGTAAATAACGTCTCAAATAATTGTGTTTGAAACTCTTGTGCAAATTCAGTCCAGTCACTACGTACCGTTTCCATACCTTTAAATACCAGTTTTTTTTCATTATTTTTGGTTACTTGCCCTACGTATCGCTTTTTAGAGCCTGTTTTTTTACCTCGTATAGTTGGCATAAAAAACGGACTGTAATGAGTTTCAAATTCAATTTCTAAATAACTATGTAAATCATAGCGTTGTTTTAAATCAGCTTGCCACATGGTATTAATATGATGAACAAGTTGGCAGCCAATTTCGTTGCATTGCTCAGGGCTTTTATCTTCACAAAGTTTTACAAACGTAGAGTCGGTATCACCATATATCACCTCAAAGCCTTGCGCTTCTATCCATTTACGGGTTGTTTGCATTATTTCATGGCCACGTAACGTGATAGAACTCGATAAACGGGGGTCGTAAAACCGACAGCCTTTAGAGCCGAGTACGCCATATAAACTATTCATAATAATTTTAATCGCTTGTGAGAGCATAGGTTGATTAGTGTCTTTTGCCTCTTGGCGTGTTTGGGTGAGGTGTGCAATTAATTTGGGGAGATGGTGCTGCGTTCTTGAGAATAACGCCTGATTAAATCCTTCAACCGCATGCTCTGGTGCGTTTAACCCTGCGATTAAACCTAACGGGTCAATACAAAACGTACGCATAATTGAAGGGTATAAGCTTTTAAAATCCAATACCAAAACGTTTTTATACAGCCCTGGAGTCGACTCCATCACATAGCCACCAGGGCTCTCAAATGAGAGCCCATGATCGCCTAAATTGGGTGCAACATAACCACTGCGATGCAATAACGGTAAATATAAGTTTGTAAATGCGGCAACCGAGCCCCCCATGCGCTCAAGTTCGAGCCCTGTTATTTGGGTTCTGACAATGGCAAATTCAAATAGCTTTAATTTTTCGAAAATTTGATTAACCAAAATACAATCTTGACGATTATAAGCCGCTAGAGAAAGCTTATCTTCGTTAAATTGACGAACAATTTCAGTTAGTCGGTTGTCGGTTTTTATTAATTTCGATTCGTTAAGCACACGCTCTGCAACATTGGCTAATGAAAAGCTGTCAAATCGGTAAGTGGCATTTTTTAATGTATCAATGCCATCAATGACGCACCGCCCAGGAAGCGTTAATCGGGTGTAATGGCCTTTATTAATATACAAAGGTTGATTATCTCGGCCAAAGTTAAGGGTAAGTCCTAACGCCTCTGCGCGTTCTTGCAATAAACTAAAGTCAAAATCAATAACATTCCAACCAATAATAACATCAGGATCGTTATTTATAATGTACTGCTGCAACTTGGTAAGCAGGTTAATTTCGTCATAGCACCAGTCTATTTCAAATGTGGAATCACTTTGCTGCGGCTCCCCTATCATCAATACACAATCTAAGCCATTTCCCACAAGTGCTACACTAAATAACACCCCATCGCCATTACATTCTATATCCAAAGAAACAGACGTAAGCGTTGGCGTGTAATCTTTGTTTGCTTTTAACTTTGCGTCACTAATTTCAATAAAGCCATTTTTAGTTGTGGCGTTACCCGTTACCCACACACCTCCTTTAATAAAGCGCTCCATTAAAAAGCGGTCACTGTGGCGTACATCGGCTTCGTAAATAGGCATTGCTTGCTCTAAAAGAGCGCGTGCAGTATATAAACTTTTTATATCGTTAAAGTAACAGGCAACACATTCGTTGCCACTAAAATGACACAACTCAACCTTATTAAACTGCGCTTTTATATTTGCCTGTGCGAGTAAAGTATTTGCAGTATGTTGCGCTGACAATGGGATGAAAAACACTGCCTGCTGGTTTTCAATAATAACTTTAAGTGGGCCATGATCAGAGCTTAGCCAATAACACAAAGTAATACCTTGCGTATTTTTAGCGCTGTATTGTTGCCTTGATAAAATAAAGCCCTGATAGATTGCTTGTGTCAATGTTCGATCCCACTTAATATATACACTGTAATTATATACATATTTTAGGTTAATCATCACATGCTATCGAGCTCACTTAAAAAAACAATTAGACAAGTACACCAGCATGTTGCAAATAACCTAACCGATTACCGCCCTCGCAGTAGTCAAAACTATTTAGTTGCTGAAATCGCCAAAACATTAGCCGGTGAATACCATAAAAAACAACGTATTTGTGTTATTGAAGCAGGCACAGGCACCGGAAAGTCATTAGCTTACTGCCTAGGCGCTCTGCCTCTGGCATTAGCACAAAAAAAGAAACTGGTTATTTCTACGGCTACTGTGGCTTTGCAAGAGCAGTTAATCGCTAAAGAACTGCCGTTTTTTAAAAAGCACTCAGGACTCGATTTTAAATTTGATTTAGTCAAAGGTCGTCAACGTTATATTTGTGCCCACAAACTTCATAATGCACTAAACAGCGATAGCCAAACTCAAATGGAGTTTATGCCTACCCTTACATCGCCATTAAGCGATATGGAAACTAAGTGCTTAAAGCAACTTTACGATGCCTATATCAATAAAAAGTGGCAAGGTGATAGAGACAGCTGGGCCGATACCATTCCTGATAGAGTATGGGGGCTCATTGCTTGTGATAAGCATGCCTGCCAACGTCAGATGAAAGCACATCAAACATGCCCGTTTCAACTGGCTCGCCAACAGTTAATGCAAATGGACGTATTGGTTATAAACCATTCGTTACTGTTAGCCGATTTAGATTTAGGGGGCGGAAAAATTTTACCCGAGCCCGACAACACCATTTATGTAATCGATGAAGCGCACCACCTTGCACATATTACTCGCGACTTTTCATCTGCCGCCGCCACAATAAAAGGCACGATAGATTGGCTCGACAAACTTACTAAATTCAGTGGCAAAATGGCCAAAGTGTTAGTGGGTCAAAAAGGTATTGGGCAAAACTTTAAGTTATGCGATAGCGTTAACGATGCTAACAAAGATTTAAAAGTGGTGCGGGATATACTCGACAACGCCGATTTTGAATATTCAAAAGACGATACCTATCGCTTTGAACATGGTGAAATCCCTAAATCGTTACACGCTAAGGCAAAAGATATTAGCGAAGCCACGCTTGATGCATTACGGTGTTTAAATAAAATGCACGACACCCTCACCCAAGATGTAAGCGACGGTGATATTAAACCTTATGTTGCCGACCCTATTCTGGCTGAAAGCGGGCAATACATAAACCGATTAGAGCAACTTAATAAATTATGGTTTAGTTACGCCACTAAAGGCGAAGGCACGCCGCATGCGCGATGGATAAAACGACTTGAATATAAAAGCCATCATGATCACCTGCTTAGCGACTGCCCTATTGAAGTCGGTTACTATTTAAAAGATAAGCTGTGGAGCGAATGTGCTGGAGCCGTGTTATGTTCAGCTACCTTGAGCGCACTCGGTTCATTTGATCATTTTGCCTATGAAAGCGGCCTTGCCAAAGAGGAAGGGGTGAAATTTATTAAAGTCCCCTCTCCGTTTGACTACCCAAAACAAGCCACTTTACGCATTCCGGCCTCAAGTATAGAGCCAACAGATAAAGAGTTTAGCGATCATATTGCTAAAACATTACCCGAGTATCTAAACACTAAAAAAGCCAACTTAGTGTTATTTGCCTCTTACTGGCAAATGGACCATGTAAGTAAGTTTCTTAGAACAAAAGGATTTAACTTATTAGTACAAGGTGAAATGTCACGAGAAGCTTTACTCAAATTACATACTAAAAATATTGATGAAGGCAAGGGCAGTATTTTATTTGGTACCCAAAGTCTTTCTGAAGGGCTTGATTTACCTGGGAAGTATTTAGAAAACCTGATTATTACCAAAATTCCGTTTGCGGTGCCCACCTCGCCTATCGAAGAAGCGCAAGCAGAGTTTGTGCAAAGTAAAGGCGGTAATCCGTTTTTATCGATAACCGTGCCAGACGCAGCAAAGAAATTGGTACAAAGCTGTGGTAGACTGCTGCGTAAAGAAAGTGATGCAGGCACAATAACTATTTTAGATAGACGCCTAGTCACCAAACGATATGGCAAAGCCATGCTTGACACCTTACCACCTTTTAAAAGACAAATAGATTACTGATGTTTGAACTTGCACTCGACCCAACAACTTGGGCTATTTTATGTGGCGTTGCACTTTTAGCTGGCTTTATTGATGCTATTGCTGGCGGCGGTGGATTACTCACTGTACCAGCACTGTTAACGGCAGGATTACCTCCTCATTTAACGCTTGGCACTAATAAATTGGCCGCCAGTTTTGGCTCGTTAACGGCCAGTATCACCTATTATAAAAAACAACTATTTAACCCACGATTTTGGTTTGCTTCTATTATGGCTACCGCCATAGGTGCTTTGTTAGGCACACTTATTGTTGATCATTTAAGTATCGAGTTTCTAAATAAGCTCTTACCCATTATTATTATTTTAGTGGCTTGCTACAGCTTGTTTGGTAATTTAAGTACCACACAAAGTGATGATCTGCCTAAATTAACCCGCACAATAAAAGTAAAACAGTGGCTACAAGGATTAAGCCTAGGTTTTTTTGATGGTTTAGCTGGGCCTGGAACGGGAACTTTTTGGACTGCCTCAAACGGTATGCTTTATAAAATGAGTTTGCTACTCAATTGTGGTTTGGCGCGTTCAATGAATTTTGTTTCTAACTTCATCTCTCTGATCACCTTTGTTGCACTTGGCCATGTTAACTTTTTACTGGGAATTACAATGGGCTTCTTTATCATGCTTGGTGCATGGTTTGGCGCACATTCAGCTATTCGTTTTGGCAGTAAATTTATTCGCCCAGTATTTAATACTATGGTTATACTTTTAGCGTTAAAACTAATTTACGAGGCATACTTTTAATATGCAATCTGCTGCTTTAGACAAACTACGCCAACAAGTTGCTACGCTTAAGCAACAAGCTGAGCAATTTGATAAAGCAAAATTATTTGCTAAAAACCGTTATATGCAGGCACAGCCAAGCTTATTTGACAGAGCCGTATTTAGCACCAAAAGCATGAACTTGGTTGATTACGTAGTAGAAATAGAAGATGAAATAGCCAGCCTACCACCGAGCGATCACCGCCATGCCTACACTTACGCACTTGAGCGCATTGCTAGTCAGGTACAAGCGGTCTTTAATGTAATTAAATCGACCCCTATTTGGGTGAAAGAAAACAAAAGTCATTATAAGCCTCGTGCCAAACAGCCTATTTACAAACAAGCAGTGCAAAAAATCATGCAATCATCCCATGAGTTATATGATGAGCTTAAACAAAACCATGAGTTTGAACGCCGCCTAGTGCTGATGATTGAAGAGCGTAAGTTACAAATGGAAAAAGCATCACCTGCGCAAGCACAAAAACTTAATCAAGAAATTTTAACCACTCATGCACGACTCGGCCGTTGCAGAAAAGCAATTTCTGCCACCGAAGACAAAATTCAACAAGTAGAAAAACAACAGCTACGCTAATGCAGCTTTATTATCACTATCTGTACTCGCAATTAGAGTTACCTGAACGCCATCGCTTTCCAATTAAAAAGTATCAGCAGCTCAAGCATGAAGTTGAATTTTTAGGCTACACCCAATTTATATCACCTTCGCCAGCAACAACAGCGCAATTGAAATTGTGTCATAGCTCAGAGTACATCGCTGATTTTTTAAATGGCTCGTTAACTGACAAAGCGGTTAAGAAAATGGGATTCCCTCACTCTCCTGAACTTGTTGAGCGAACACTTTACTCTGTTGGTGCCAGCATTCAAGCCGCTGAAAGTGCAATTAAAAGTGGTTTAGCGGCTAATTTAAGTGGCGGTTATCATCATGCTTACAGCAATTACGGCAGTGGCTTTTGTATTTTTAATGATTTAGCCATTGCTGCAGCCCACCTTATTGCAACGGAGCAAGCCGACACCGTATTAATATTTGATTGTGACGTGCATCAAGGTGACGGCACAGCACAAATAACCCAACAGCACGAGCAGATAATTAGTTGTTCAATTCACTGTGAACAAAACTTTCCTCGGCAAAAACAGCACTCAAACTACGACTTTGGCTTACCTGCAAACACCACAGATGCAGAGTATTTAACAACACTAGAGCAAGCTCTTGAGTTATGTGTTCGCCTCCACCAGCCCGATATTATTTTATATAATGCGGGCGCCGATATTTATACCAAAGACGAACTTGGCTTATTTGATGTTTCTTTGGCTGGCGTATACGCGCGTGACTTTGCCGTTCTTAACTTTTGTAAGCAGCGAAACATCCCGCTTATGTGCGCTTTAGGTGGTGGTTATCAGCGTAACATCAATGATTTAGTCAGTGTCCGTAAACAACTATTTAAAGCGGCTCTCGATTTATAACAATCCTTGGTATAGACTCAACAAAGACAATAAAAAAGAGTGACAGGAATATGCGCTTAGATGACGACATACACAACTTTTACGAAAAAATCGTTCTAGAAGAAATAGAAAAACGTAAACTTAATGAGCGTTACAACGACGATGTAATGGCTGACTTTTGCTGTACCGTGCTCAATCAGTTACCACCTCGCTATATTCGATACGATGTAGACATGGCGTTTTATTTAACCCAAACAGATCGTATGGACATGGAACAACGCGTTGAACTTGCCATTAACTTTGCGATTGATCAGATTGCTAAAAAGAAAGATATTAATGAGTAACCCGCTAGAAGAAGCCCCTACGCACATAAAACTGGCTGTTGATTTAATTATGATATTAGAACAACACGACGTAGAGCCCGAAGAGGTTTTAAAAGCACTCGACATTGTAAAAAGTGACTTTGAGAAAAAAGTAACAAAGCGCGCGTAGCGCTTTTTGCTTTTTTAAACAGCAACTATATTTTCATCTGCAGATTGCTGAACCAGTAATAATAACTGCGCGGCAGCTTTGGCATCGTCTAATGCACGGTGATGATTGGTTAAGTCTAAATTAAAGTGTGCAGATAAATTTCCCAGCGAGTATGACTTTAGCCCCTTAAATGCTTTACGTGATTCAACGACTGTACACAGTTTCGGCATTTTAAAATTAATCCCTATCCTCTCAAGCTCTTTTTTAATAAATCCATAATCAAAATTAACATTATGCGCCACAAAAATACTGCCTGATAATTGATTCAGTAACGGCGCTGCAATCTCGCTAAATATGGGCGCATTGCTTACCATGGCATCGTTAATGCCTGTAAGCGAGGTAATAAAACGAGGGATGGGTCGCTCTGGGTTTATCAATGTGGTCCATGTATCAACTATTTCGCCCTGCTTTACTTTAACAATACCAATTTCGGTAATGCGGTTACCGCCTTTGAGGCCTCCTGTAGTTTCAATATCAACTACACTATAAATACGGTTAGGGTCTACATACCACTTCACCGCTGCAATATTTACGATAAAGCCACAGCTTTTTAAATTATCGATACTCACTAGCTGGTTTCTTTTAAGCTTATCTCCGGGCGCTTTAACCTCTTCAAAATGAACGGCATTGTTATCAACAATCATTAAATCGGGGTAACCATCTTTTAGCTGTCGGTAGTTTTTTGCCATGTTTTTTAAATGGCTTAATAGCGCATTTATCGGGCTGTTTAAAATAAGCATCTCTAATGGCTTTAATACATCTTTGTGCCATCTAAATAAGCCATTTGGTTGCTCATAATACTTCGCTGCATGGTTACACACTAAACGCAGCAATTTTTGGGTACTATTACACGCAGCTAGCCGCGCTTCTATTTGTGAGGATTGATTTAAATAAAAGGTGTCTGTTTTTAAGGCTTGCGGGTAAATATCAAATTCATTACAAGGCGGTGTCGGGGTTTCAATAAAAAGTTCCTGCCAAAAAACCAGCGCAAATAAGCTTTGCCACAAAGTATTTTCAGTATAAAAAACCTGTTTGCCTTGACGAGTGTAGTGATCACTTACACCTAACTCAACATCGCCACGGTAAAGTTCATCAACCTCTATAATACAGCGTGTACTGGCTAACATTTCACTAAGCCGTGAGCGTGTTTGCTTGTTAAATTTGCGCATTAAAAAGTCATCCGCAAAGTACAGTAACTCATCGGTGAGCGGATTTTCTATAATTTTCTCAAGTTGCGCCTTTACCCATTCTTTATTACCTAAACGGTATTGCTCTCTTATTTGAATTTCTAGTGCGTGCGCATCGTCTTCGCAGGCATTGAGTACATCAAACGCTAATACAGGGTTAGTTGTTTTTAGTTGCTTATAAAGTATGACCAATAACTTATTCTTTAGCTCTCGAGCTACAACCCCTACTGCTAATTCATTTATTAACTGTTTTGCTAACGTCTCATTTTCATTGTCATCTTTCGCGTTTTTAACGGCTAACCGAAAACGGTTTAACACATAGTTAGATTGCGCTTCCTCAATTGAGTCAAAGCGAGACAAACTTTCATTATGCCCTTGCCTAACAGGAGTTACCCCTAAGTCTCTTAGTACAAACCGGTTTTGATGATTCACATCACCGGCACTGAGCCTGCCAATATACAAAAACTCAAAATACTGGTAACACTCATCTCTATTATTGATCACGTACTGATTATACAAATGCGAAAGACGCTCTGGCTTAGATTCAAAAAATGAAATAGCGACTTCAACTAAACAACTTTTAGCAGCACTTTTTTTAAATAATGGTGGCTGCTCTTGTTGAGATAACAACTCAATTAAGGCCGGCTTTGTTAGATGACTAAGCAGTTGCTTAGCGTCTGCTTGTGAGGGTTCACAGATTAACCCAGCTGTTTTTAAATTAAAAAGTGCCTGATAAGGCGAAATAATCTCTTCATAATTTAATGACTGAGTTTGCACTAAATAAGGTTTACGAGAATAAATACGTGCTAGCATGCATTGGCTTTGCTCGTCGAGGGTGTTTATTTTATTAATAAATGTAATGTGCTTTTGCTCAAGTAAATGCATACATTTATCGCTCACAAAGCCTATTAGCTCTTTAAAATGTGCCAAATAATATTTTGCTGGTAACTCTTTTCTCATAACAACCGCCAATACTGTATATAAAAACAGTATAATTATTTGAGCGCTTTTAGCAACCCAATTGGGAGTTAATAGCCTTTTAGAATTTAAATTGATTCAATCTCGGGCGCTTTAATTTCAGCGAGGTTTGTTACTTAATAAACTAAGTTAAAACCGAGCACCCTTTTTATACCCTGGCCCTTATCTTCACCTGTGTAGATAGCAGAACCCTTCAAGCAGTGCGTGTTTAACATTAACGAAGCGTTAGTACCTATTTACGGGCATTCACATGGCAAAAGATCTATTTTGCTTAAAAACCAAACACACTGCTGAAACTTCAACCTCAAAAGATAAACAGACCCTCGCGCAACTCAATTAATTTATTTATGCATACGTATTACTATTGAAATATCTTTTTTAGCGTGATTACTCTGTGCTAAGGTTGCCCGCAAATTATTAGTGGTACTTTAACTTCATTACACATAATAAAAATTAGGATTGAACAACATGACAACACAGCATGCAACTAAAGGTGAGCAAAGCGCACAGACAAAGTGCTCACTTTTATACGTTATTTTTATATCGGCTGTTGCCGCCATTGGTGGCTTTTTATTTGGTTTTGATTCAGGCGTTATAAATGGCACTGTATCGGCATTAGGTAATACATTTAACTCAAGCAGTGTAGCAACAGGGTTTAATGTTGCCTCTGTTTTACTTGGTTGTGCGCTGGGTGCTTTAGCTGCTGGCCCATTAGCTGACAAATTTGGCCGTCGCGCTATTATGATTGTCACTGCACTTATATTTGCTATCAGTGCATTTGGCTCTGGTATTGCTGATAGCTCAGCTGAGTTTATTTTTTACCGCTTATTTGGTGGATTAGGTATAGGTGCGGCATCTGTTTTAGCGCCGGCTTATATTGCAGAAGTAGCACCTGCCAGCTTACGCGGCCGTTTAGCAACACTGCAGCAGCTTGCTATTGTGCTGGGTCTGTTTGCTGCCTTTTTAAGTAACTACCTAATTGCTAATGCCGCAGGCGGTGCCGAGGGTATTTTACTGTTAGACTTAGCAGCATGGCGCTGGATGTTTTGGGCTGAACTGGTTCCTGCAGGCTTATTTTTAATTGGGGTCTTGTTTATTCCTGAGTCACCGCGTTACTTAGTCGCACAAGGCAAGCTTAAACACGCTAAAACTGTATTTAATAAAATTTCAAACGATGATGCTGATGCGCAAATCAATGACGTTAAGCAGTCTCTGAAAAGCGATAAAAAACCAAGTATTCGCGATTTATTTATCGATGGCAGTAAAAAGGTACACTCTATTGTTTGGGTGGGTGTGGCCTTGTCAGTGTTTCAACAATTTGTTGGTATTAACGTGGTATTTTATTACGGTTCAGAGCTTTGGCAAGCCGCTGGTTTTGATGAGTCACAATCACTGTTTATAAACGTGCTTGCGGGTACCACTAATATTTTGTCTACTTTTATTGCTATTGCTTTAGTTGATAAAGTGGGACGTAAGCCATTGTTACTGGTAGGTAGTATAGGTATGTTTATTAGTTTAAGTGCACTTACCTACACCTTTGGCAGTGCAGGCCTTGATGAAGCGGGCAAGTTAGCACTTAGCGAAAATATGGGTACCTTTGCTTTAATAATGGCTAACCTGTTTGTGGTATTTTTTGGTTTAAGCTGGGGCCCAATTGTGTGGGTACTGCTTGGTGAAATGTTTAATAACCGCATTCGCGGCGCCGCGCTTGCAGTTGCTGCTAGTGCGCAGTGGATAGCTAACTTTGCTATTACTATGACCTTCCCTATCATGCTAGGTAGTATTGGTTTAGCAGGCGCCTATGGCTTTTATACCCTCTCGGCGTTTATTAGTGTGTTTTTTGTAGTTAAATACATTAAAGAGACACGCGGTATGAAGTTAGAGTCAATGTAATTACTTGGCTGGAGTAAAATAGCGCTTAAAAATGCTGTTTTACTCCAGTGTATTTAACCCTCCTTTGTAAGCCCTTTCATTTACCTGTTCCTCATCCACAAACAATATGCTTTTTTAGTATATATAATCTTTTAAAGTTCTTTTTTGGAATATAAAAAGTTAGCTATTGTTCTCCAACTTTCTCTACTTAGTCTCAATTTAAATGAAAAAACAGTTACTCTCAGGCCTTGTTTTCACCTCTGCGTTAAGCACATTTAATGTATTTGCAACGAATGGCTATTTTACTCATGGCTACGGTATGACTCACAAAGGCATGGCAGGTGCTGGTGTAGCGTTATCAGAAGAATTAATGTCGGGTGCAAATAACCCGGCTACTTTTTCAGCTAATGGCACGCAAATGTCGGTAGGCATAGAATTATTTGCTCCTGAGCGTAACTACACCGCTGCAAAGGTCGATGAATACTTTCCCAATGCACTGTATTTGGACGCAACAACCAAAAAAAGTGATAACAGCTTATTTGCAATTCCCGAATTTGCTATTGGCCATCAATTAAATGAGCGCATTAATATTGGCCTATTAGTTTACGGTAACGGCGGAATGAACACAGAATATGTGGCTGCTTCTGCCCCTCAAGGCACATTTTATGGCGGCACCACTGGTGTTGACTTAAAACAGTTATTTGTCAGTCCAACCATGAGCTATCAATTAAATGAACAAATACGCCTAGGTGTTTCTGCTATTTATGTAGTGCAACAATTTGAAGCACAAGGTTTGGCAAATTTTGCCGCCTTTTCGCAAAAGCCAGAGGCGCTGTCTAATAATGGCGTTGATACCAGCACAGGCATTGGAATGCAACTTGGGATCAGCCACATTATTAATTCGTCATTTAGCTGGGGCGCCAGTTACCGTTCATCAGTGTCTATGGATGAATTTGACCGTTACAGCGGCCTGTTTGCAGAGCAAGGCGGGTTTGATTTACCAAGCTCTATTCAGCTCGGTACCGCTTGGCAGTTTTTACCATCGCACCAAGTGGTGTTTGATTGGCAAAAAATAAATTACAGTGAAGTAAAAAGTATCGCCAACCCTATCACTAATTTAATGTCAGCGCCACTAGGGGCTGAAGCCGGAGCAGGCTTTGGTTGGCACGATATGAGTATTTATAAACTGGGTTATCAATGGCAACGCACTGAGCAACAAAAAATTAGGTTTGGTGCTTCTTATACTGAGCAACCCATTCCATCATCTGACATTTTATTTAATATTTTAGCGCCCGGTGTGCAAGAATGGCATTTTACAGCAGGCATTAGTCATGCGCTTAGTGACGCGGTAGAATTTAACGCAATGGCTTTTTATTCACCCTCTAAAAATGTAACAGGTGCAAACTATTTAGCGCCTAATCAACAACTATCAATTTCAATGGAACAATCAGGATTGGGTGTATCCCTTGCTTGGAGGATTTAAACGATGACAACCGAATTCACACCACTATCTGGGGCTATTGGCGGTGGGTTAATTGGTCTAGCCTGCGCGTTATTACTGGTTTTATTTGGTAAAGTAGCGGGAATTTCAGGGCTTATAAAATCAATTTTTAATCCACTGGCAGCAGCTTCTCGTTGGAAACTGTGTTTTGTGATGGGGTTATTACTAGCAGGTGTATTTATACAATTATTTGCCCCTGAGCTGTTAGTAGGCGAATTAAACTTATCGCCTTGGATGATTATTATTGCAGGGCTTTTGGTCGGTGCGGGGACCACGTTAGCGAATGGCTGCACGAGTGGTCACGGCGTATGTGGTATGTCTCGCTTTTCGGCCCGTTCATGGGTATCAACCTGTACGTTTATGGCAATCGCCATTATCACCGCTAATTTAGTAGGGTAAATCATGCACGCAATTATTACGCTTATTTTAGGGTTTGTATTTGGTTTGGGACTAATTATTAGTGGCATGACCAACCCAGATAAAGTGCTTAACTTTCTCACTTTTAATCAGCAATGGGACGGTAGCTTAATTATTGTTATGGCTGTTGCAATGACCATTATGATGGGCGCATGGTTTTGGCTCACTAAAAAAGGCACGCCGGTGTTTAACGACAAACTAAGCCTTAGCGATTTAAAAAAGGTCGATACGCGGTTAATTACTGGCTCTATTTTATTTGGTTTAGGTTGGGGCTTAAGCGGCGTGTGCCCGGGCCCCGGGCTTGTACAACTGGTATCACTTAAAACAGAGTTTTGGCTATTTTTTGCTTCCGTACTTGGCGGTATGTGGCTGACCAAAAAAGTATAATATGAATTGCCGAGCACGCCTCGGCCACTTAGCATACTAACCGTGATCTATGTTGTGTGCTCTTCAACTGCTGCTCAACTGAGTATATTACCAATCACTGTATATAAATCATCGCTATTAATGGGTTTGGCTATAAAGTCATCCATACCAACAATTAAACAGCGCTGCTTATCTTCCTCATAAGCATTTGCAGTGATCGCCACTATAGGTACTCGTAAGCCGGTTTTAATTTCAGTGGTTCTAATCGCGCGAGTGCATTCATAGCCATCCATGTTCGGCATTTGGCAATCCATTAAAATCAAATCAAACGACTGACTATTCAATACTTCAAGCGCCTTTAAGCCATCTTCAGCCATTGTTAAACTCGCTTTAGTAGGCTCAAGCATTTTTGCAATCACCTGTCGGTTAATCGCATTATCTTCTACCAACAGTATGCGTTTATCCAAAAGATTTGGCTGCGAAGCTGTTTTTTTAGGTAACTTTGAGGGAGCGTCTGCTGATTCTGGCGCACTAATACTAAAGGTGAACGTACTACCTTTACCCTCTTCACTGTGTAAATGAATTTCACCGTCCATCATTTTTATTAGCTTTTGAGAAATAGCCAGCCCCAGCCCTGTTCCGCCATACTTACGAGCAACGCCCACATCTGCCTGGGTAAACTCACTAAATAATAATGATTGCTGTGCCTTTGCAATACCAATACCGCTATCTTCAACGCTAACCTGAAGTTTATTATCGTTATAATCGAACGATAATCGCACAAAGCCTTGCTCTGTAAATTTATACGCATTAGAGAGTAAATTAATAATCACCTGATTTAAGCGTAATTCATCAACACTAATATACAGTGGTAAATTTGTGGTTTGAATTATGCTAAATTCTACTTCTTTAGTACTAACAATCGGCGTAAATAAAGAGCGTATATTTTCGATAAATGGAGCTACCTGCGTGGGTCTACTATTTAGCTCCATGGCATTTGCTTCAATTTTAGAAAAATCTAAAATATCGTTAAGAATATTAAGCAAGTTTTTTGCGCTTTTTTGCTGCGTGAGCAACAACTCTTTTTGTTCATTACTTAAAGACTGATCTCGAAGCAAAACCTCTCCCATACCTAATATGCCATTCATAGGTGTACGAAGTTCGTGACTCATATTAGCTAAAAATTGTGACTTAGCGATATTTGCTTCATTAGCGAGTTTAACGGCTTGTGTTAGCTCAGTTGTTTGTTCTGCTACTTTATCTGCTAGTTGCTGATTAAATTGGCTAAGTTGTTTATTAAGGTCTTCATTTTTTACATTAGAGGCTTGCAAACTTTTGATTGAATGCAGAAGTGCATTGCCCAACATTTCAAATTGTTGCTGTAATTGCAGTACTTCGTACCAACTAGAATCGGTATTAAATACGTGTTTTTTAGTTTTACTAAAGCTGTTGATTAAATTAGTTAACTCTATGATGGGTTTAACCAGCAAATGGGTGAATTTATAAATAAATAATACCACCAGTGCAATGGAAAATAGCCCCAGCAACATAGTGGGTAACCAAGCAGCCACTACCACCAAGCTTAAATATTTACGATTATAGAGCGATATAACCTGCCACCCTGTGGTGTCGTCAACATACTGATTTGTATGGTACACCTCGTTATCGTTTGAGCGAAAAAGCTGATTACCACTAAAACGTTGGATACTAAGATCCTGCTGCTTAAAATCAGTCAGCGCAGCAAACTGACTTAACGAGCTAAATACTACTTTTTTATCGGCATCAAGAACAAGTAAATCCCCTTTATACTCAAATAAATTGGGAATAAACCGCTCTAACTGATCTAGCTTGAGCGACCCCTCAACTACACCATAAAACTCATCATTTTTATAAATGGGAGCCGAAAGCGCAACAATAGGTTGATCGCCTAATCCTCTGCCTTGAAAAACGCCACTGCTGTAGCCTAAGGGGAACTGCTGAGCCTGAGCGAAATAAGGACGATCATTAACATAACGCTGACTCTGACTTAAACCACTGAGCAATTCACTGGGTATACTTTTCTCAACATAACCTTCGGAGCTCGCATACAGACTAGTTGCAAAACCAGGGTATAAAGCCATTAGCCGCTCAAGCTGCTGCTGTATTGGTGCTCCGGCACTCATTGCATCACTGGTTATTACCATTGCATTTTTATGAAACAACAAATAGTCACTAAGCTGGGCACTGATCGAGCGTGATTTTTCTTTAAGTTGCGTATTTACTTCGTATTCTAAGCGCGAGTAATGCTGATTAACCAAAAAGACACTGGTGATCAAAACCACCAAAACAATAATGATACTGACAACATAACTTAATATACGGGCCAGAGGCTGCCCTTGATAAGCCCGGCTTGCGTGGGGAACAAACACACTCACTAAGTCGACCAAAGCTAACGCTATCATGGCATTGATAAAGTATTTTGAGGCAGCCACAACAAGCGTGAGCCAAGGCAGGCCTATAACAAAGTGACCCAAAGCCCACACCAGTGGTAAGCCGACTAAAAACCAAAACACTGCGCCTAAAGGAAGTATTGGCTTAGAACGCTTTAAGCAAAAGGTATAAAGCCAAAACAGCTCAAGCACATAAACAATACTGGTCCAGCTATGCCCCCAGCGATAAAATAAAAAACCAGTGACAATAGTTAAACTAAGGAGGGAATAACGAAGCCCAGCAAACACTAAACTGAGTATTACAAACGTCTGACCAAATAAAAATTCAGAGCTATCAAAAAAATACAGAGGTAAAAGGTTAGCGCATCCCCCCAAAAGCCCTAATAATATAGCAAGCGCCCACTTATTCTTCTGAGACGTCATATTGACCCTTAATAGCTTATTTAACACCTGCGGCGTAAAGTATAATCACGAGTTTTAATTATTGCTCACTCATTAGCTATTGTCTATAAAGGTAAAAATTTAGCTAAGTGGGTATGATCTAGAATTAGTGTACGAATAATATAAATAAGAAATATTGAAAAATGGAATTTTAATACACCCAAATGAGGAATTTGGGTGGCAGTCTTACCAGCCACATCTCGGCACACACGTCACAAACTGTGGCTGCTCCCTTCCGGGCCTGACCAGGTTCGCCTGCTAGTGTTGCGAGAGGACCAATAAGACTACCATTGAGGGCCTTGGTTGGCGCGATTGAGATTATCGCTACTTTTACTCTGTTATTCAAGGGATAATCAAAAAAGAAAGTGCGATTGCATACTTCATATACAATCGCAGGGTATTTAGTGGTTAAAGCGGTTATTAATTACTCTCTAACTGCGCTTTTATATTACGTAGCGCTGCTTTTACTTTTTTCATGTTCTCTGGGCCCATGCGTAAAAGTTGTTTTTGTGCAGCGGGTAATTGCTCCCACTCAGAAAACGCATACTGATAAGTAACCGAGTCACGCAATAAAGGTAAGCTGCCTTTTGGCTCTGGAGTATCAAGTAGCAAGTCAATGGCATCTTCAAGTGTTTGTGTAAACTCATCATCGCCATAGCCAATTTCAGTGTATGCACTGTTGATTAGCGGTTTATATTCTTCGTATAAACGCACGGCTTGTGCGGCACTCATACTTGTTAGTACTTTTACATATGGGGTGTAGCGTTCATAGCTATTAGGGTCAATGGTTAAAATATCGCCTTCGTTTACGCTAAAACCTTCTTCTAATTTTGTAACTGGGGTGTGTTTTTTAGCCACTTTACCTTTTGCTAAGTTATCGATAAACACCACACCACGACGAATAACATCATCGTTTAACACTAGGCTCATTGCTGCATCGCCTAAGTATTCATCTAATTTTGCAACCACGACAGGATCACTGTCATTTAATGTTGGTAAAGACATAACCTCAGACTCTGGCTCAACGTCTGGGCGCTGTGTTGGCACTGCCAACTCTTCAGGTTTTTCTGGCTTAACCGATGGCGCCCCCACCACTGGGTCGTTTTCAGGTTTTAGCTCCATAACGGGTTGCTCTTTTATGGGTTCTTCAACCTGCATAACTGTTTCTGGGGCTTCGCTTGGTTTTAATAATACAAACGCGGCGGCAATAATAATGATTAATAAAATAACCCCTGCGAAGATAAGGTTGTTATTCGGTGGACGTTTTTGAACATCTGATTCTGATGGTTTATCTGACATACGAACTCCATAAATATAAAAATGCGATACTGTTTAGAGTACTCTAAACAGGTTTAATTCATAACTTACACTAATATTTATTAATGTAGCTAATGTATCCTTTGATTCTTCTAGCTTAAAGACTTACAGTGAATAAATAAAGTAAAGACAGCGAACAGTTTAAATACCTAACATGAAAATTAAGCAAGTCGATCCTAGTAAACCTAAAATTGCCTTATTACTAACAGGTGGTGGTGCCCGAGCGGCTTATCAAGTGGGTGTTTTGAAAGCGTTAGCGCAAAGTATGCCCAGAACCGCCCCGCTCCCCTTTAGAGTGATAAATGGCACCTCTGCCGGTGCAATTAATTCTGCGGCCTTAGCATGTTACGCCTCATGTATGCATTTAGCGGTAAGAAAACTAGAAACAGTTTGGAAAAACTTTTCAACTTCGATGGTATATAAAAGCGACTTTTTAAGTGTGTTTGGTCATATTACCCGTAATATTTTAACCAGTTTCCAGTCAGAGCATATAAACCATCCACCAGCAAGCTTGTTAAATAACCGACCACTTAGAAAACTGTTAAACGATATACTAGATTTACATCGTATTGAGCGTAATTTACACCGTGACTATTTAGAGGCGCTGTCTATCACTGCATCCAGTTATACTACTGGCGATTCTGTTGCTTTTTTTCAGTCAAATACGCAGCATTCTTGGCAACGAGCCAAGCGCGAAGGACGCGCTACTCGTATCAATGTTGAACACCTAATGGCCTCAAGTGCCATTCCTATGGTGTTTCCAAGTGTGAATATTTATAACCATTACTTTGGCGATGGCTCAATACATCAGCTTTCACCTTTAAGCCCCTCTATTCACTTAGGGGCAAATAAAATATTTATTATTGGGGTTGATCAACCCAAAGAGCCACACCCTCCAGGCTACTCTGCACATTTCCCGGGGCTTTCGGCCGTGGCAGGGCATTTACTCGACAGTGTATTTACTGACACCATGCAATCTGATTTAGAGCGCTTGGACAGAATAAACCGCACACTCGGTTTACTGCCCAATAAGCATAAGCATCAAGAATTGAAACAAATAGATAGCTTTATTATTAATCCATCGCAAAACTTCAATGCCATTGCCGCGCAGTATTACGATGATATGCCTTGGGCGATAAAAGTTTTATTACGTATGATAGGGGTAAAAAAGCGCTCTCAGTCGAGTTTGACCAGCTATTTGTTATTTGAAAAACGCTACACCCAGCATTTAATTCAAATCGGATACGACGATGGTATGAAACAACTCCCTGAAATCAGAAAGTTCTTAGAGCTAGAGTAAGTTTTTTTGCTTGATGGGCTACTCTATACCATCAAGTAAATAATGCTCTACTCGTTCTACACGCCGTGGTTTACCTTGCAGCACTATAATATCATTAGCATACAATATTGTGTGTTCTTGTGGTGTGTCTATTTCTTCGCCCTCGCGGCGAAGCGCCTTAATTAGCACTTTTCTTTTTGCTAAATTGAGTTCGCTAATTGCTTTATTAACCGCAAATGCTTTATCTGGTAAGGCTATTACATGTAAATACTCTAAACGCTCTGGCAAGTTGGTATCGCTGTCAATATTTTCGCCTGCAAAAAAGCTGTGCAATAATTTATAGCGGTTTCGTCGCTCACTGCTAACACGGCGGATAATACGGCTCATTGGCACACCAGACATTGACAACACATGCGACACCAACATTAAGCTTGCTTCAAGCGCCTCAGGCACAACCTCAGTAACCCCTAGCGCTTTTAAGCGCTCTAACTGACTATCATCACGGGTTCTTATGAGTATTTTAACCTTAGGTGCAACCTGTTTAATGGCATTAATGACTATTTGAGTTTGTTGAAATTCGGTAAAAGTAATAATGACTAGTCGCGCTCGCTCTACCCCCGCACACTTTAAAATATCTTTTTGCTCAACATGACCAAATATTAAAGGCTCGCCCGCCGCTTTTCCTTCCTGTACTAAAATGGGGTCGCTCTCTATTGCCACATAATCAATTGCCTCTGGGGATAAAAAGCGGGCAATAGTTTGTCCTACTCGAGAAAAACCGCATATCACCACATGGTTATGATAAAGCGTGCTACTTTGAAGCTCGTCTTCAAAGGCAAACTTTGCGCGTTCTAACATGCCTAGTCGTTTTAAAATAAAAGGGGTTTTATCAATTAAATAGGGCGTAAGCGCCATAGAAATTACGCCCATGGCAATTAAAAATGATACTTGCTCAACGCTCAGCAAGTTATGCTGTGCAGCGAGTGCAATTAACACAAAGCCAAACTCACCCATTTGCCACAACATTATAGCGCACGCTAACGCATCTTGTTTTCGCTCTCCCATAAATAAAGAAGATAACATCACTACGGCAATTTTTAAGATTAAGATGCCCATCAAGGCAACAATAATAATACCCGCATGATCAACAACAAAACCAATGTCTAACTGCATCCCCACGGTTACAAAAAATAACCCCATGAGAATATCGCGAAACGGGCGAATATCGGCCTCTAATTGATGACGATAGTGGCTCTCCCCTAGCATCATGCCTGCTAAAAAAGCCCCTAATGCCATCGATAAACCAAAAGAGTATGTGAGTAACCCGGCAAACAAAGACACCAATAACGTGGTTAATACAAACAGCTCATCGCTTCGTGCTAGTGCCACTTCTTTAAACACCTTGGGCAAAACCCACTTGCCAATAGCCCATAGCAATACACACACAAACGCGCCTTTAGTCAGCGCAAACAGTAATGCCCAACCAATACTATTGGGATCACTGCTGGCAAATAAAGGCAAAATAATGAGTAACGGCACAACCGCAATGTCTTGAAATAGTAAAACACCGATTGCCAATTGCCCTCGGCGTTTATTTAAATCACCACTCTCTTTTAATAATTTAGCAACCACTGCCGTAGAGGAGAGCATAATAATAATGCCGATGGTAAAACTAGTTAATAAACTAAAATTTAATAAATAAAGGATTAAAATAAGCAAGATACTGCTGACTATGACTTGCAATGAGCCTAAGCCAAATACGATATTTCGCATTGCCATTAAGCGCGATACAGAAAACTCCAGCCCCAAACTAAATAACAAAAACACAATACCCAGCTCAGCAATAAAGTCCATTTCATGGCTTTGTGCCATCCAACCAACGCCATGGCCACCAGCTAGTAAACCTACCGCTAAATAAGCTAATACAGGGGGAAGCCCTATTCGCTTAAATAGCCATACAAATAGAACCGCAGCAACTAAAAGTCCAAAAACCTGAGCATTAATATTTTGCAATGCAATCCTTATAAGCAATCAATGGAATGTAACTTAACTATAGCAACCGTATAAGTTTCAGCCAGAATGTAAATGTGGCATATAACCTGCTTAGTTATAAAAAGTAATACTATAGGGGGAAGAAATAGTGGAAAACGTTCATATTTTGACACAACGTATCTCTGGTCGCGGCGAATTTTTGCCGTTCTCAGCAGAGCAATATAATAGCAATACACCGACAGCACTGCATGAGCTGGCAGCTAAACTGCAAACGAGCTTAGTTTTAGAAGATATTTTAGGAACGTTTGCAAATTTTGCAAAACAACTGCTTAATTTTTCTGGTGTGCATTTTAAAGCAACAAGTATTGATGTAAAAACACCCAATAGTGATGTTGAAAATCCAGCGTACTCGTTTGATTTAAAAGTTGAAAATGAGTACTTAGGCACATTAACTTATTATACAAAGTATCCGCTTAGTGCGGCTATTGAGAAAAAGCTACAACACTTTCATAGTGTACTAATTTATCCATTGCGTAATGCGCTTATGTATAACCGTGTATTAAGGTTAGCCACAAAAGATTCATTAACCGGATTAAACAACCGTAGTCAATTTAATGACATGTTGCTACAAAAGCTTGAAAATCATCGACGTAACGGTCATTCGTTTAGTTTAATGCTGCTTGATTTAGATAATTTTAAGCAAGTAAATGACAACTATGGTCACAAAATTGGCGATGACGTTTTAATCGAGTTTGCTGCGGTTTTATCTAGTAGTATTAGGGGGACTGATTCGGTATTTCGCTTTGGTGGCGATGAGTTTTCAATATTAATCGAAGACCCGGCTTTTACCACCAATAAAGTGGTGGCTGAACGTATTATGCGTTTAGTCAGAAACTCACCGATTATGTCTAAATACAACGTCACAGCCAGTATTGGTTTTACGCTGACTAATAGCGACGATTGCCAGAACGAGATATTTTCTCGCGCAGATAAAGGCTTATATAAAGCAAAAGCATCTGGGCGAAACTGCGCAAAAGCCTATTAAGTAATAAAAACATTATTTTTAAAAAGCCTAGCCTCCCCCGCTGGGCTTTTTTACGCTACTTTTTTAATATCACGTGCTTATATACGCTACTTTTTTAATATAAAGTACTTATAAATTAGCAGCATGGCACAAAAACCAAAAAAGAAGCCACTGAGTAAATTAAGTAATGCGGCAATTGTCGCAAGCGGTGTAAAAAGCACTAACAGTAAGGGCATACTCACCCCTAGAATGAAAAATACGCCCCCCTTACCTAACCAATAGGCAAGTAAAATGGCGGCACATACCATACCGCCCAACACAGCGTAGCCTAATGTAATTATATTAAGGGTTAAAAATACATTCGCTAAAACCGCAATCAATAGCGTAATTAATATGCCAGTAGGTGCCTTATTTATAAGCGACAGCCCAACATGGGATTGTTGACTCATGATTTATACTCCCAAATAAAACCAGTATCATCTTTGTGATTATCACTAATAAAATAGCCAACCACTTGAACTAGCTCATCATTGTAAAAAATTAATGGAATATCAGCACGTAGCCAAGGCGCTACTTTTGCATCTTTAAACCAATGCTTAAGGGTATTACTGCCTGGTTTTTTGAGTGGTTTAATACGCGCACTATTACAGTTAAAACGAACACTGACTTGTTCATCAGGTTTAGGGGCGCGTATACCTATTCCCTGCAGGCATTGTAGTATTTGTCCGTCATTCAGCACTAGTTCGCGACTTGTTACGCGTTCAATATTAACGGCTAAAGGCGTCGGTTGCACAAAATACAGATAACCTTGATGACGGCGTATTTGTCCATCGCTTAGCTCAATAACCATTTGCGCATCAGCTTTGGCATGAATAGCCTGACTCATTATTTGCATTAACTGTTTTTGCGAAGGCATGGTATGAGTAAATAAAGCCAGCCATGCACGCAGAAGATTCGCAATGCGAATAGCGCTGTAATGAGCCATATTTTGTATATTAAGCGCCTGATGTTGGTTAATACACTGTGCGAGATCTTGCTGGGTATATTCATCAAGCAGTGCTTGTTGCTGTTGTAATAATTCTATACTACGGGCTGTACACTGCTCAAACCCAGTAAAACGCTCAGCCAACTTAGGCACGATTTGTTGACGCAAAAAATTACGATCAAAGCGTTCATTGGAGTTTGACTCATCAGTAATATGGCTAATATTAAATTGCTGAGCAAACGCTTTTATGTCGCTGCGTTTTACCCCAAGTAATGGCCTATAGCACTCACGGCCACTTTCAAGCACGCGAGTTTGCTGCATAGCGCCGAGCCCTTTTAAGCCTGAACCGCGCTTTAAACGAAGTAAAAATGTCTCTACTTGGTCGTTTAAATGCTGGCCTAACAAAATGACACTATCACTTGGGCTGTGTTCATCAAGCGCTTGATAACGCGCTTCGCGAGCCTGCGCTTCAATACTGGTGCGCGATTTCGGCTCAATAATGACGTTTGCCGCCTTAAAATCAATTGAAAGCTGCTCACAGCGTGCTTGGCAAAATTGCTGCCAGTGATGGGCGTTATCACTTAAGCCATGATTGACATAAATTGCACTTAAATCTAATTGCGGGCACTGCTGTTTTAACGCATGCATTACCTGCAACAGCACCACCGAGTCTACCCCACCAGATAAGGCTACTGTAAATGTGAATTGCCCATTTTCTAAGTAGTGATTAAGGGATTTTTTTACCTGCAGATAAATAGGTGTTTTGTGCATTAATATACCCAATGAGTAAATTGCTAATAACCCGAACAATAAAGGCTCTACGTTACGGTATTTTAAAACAAAAAAAGCCGCATAGGCGGCTTTTTTCTATATTTAGCTATTTTTAACAATAACCAAACGACATTAAACGCTTGTAACGTTGGTCAAGCATCTCTTCAAGCGATAACGCTTGTAGGTCTGCTAAATCGCGCTTAAGGCGTACTTTTAAGTTACGTGCCATCGCATCGTAATTACGGTGCGCGCCGCCTAGAGGCTCTTCAACTAAATTATTAATTAAATCTAGCTCTTTAACACGCTCTGCTGTTACACCCATTGCCTCTGCAGCCAATGGTGCTTTGTCGGCACTTTTCCATAAAATAGAGGCACAACCCTCTGGTGAAATAACCGAGTAAGTGCTGTATTGCAACATGTTTACTCTGTCGCCGACACCAATGGCTAATGCACCACCTGAACCACCTTCACCAATAACAGTACAAATTGTTGGTACTTTAAGTGCGGCCATTACTTTTAGGTTACGTGCAATTGCTTCAGACTGACCACGCTCTTCAGCGCCAACACCAGGGTATGCACCTGGGGTGTCGATAAAGGTCATGATTGGCATTTTAAAACGCTCTGCCATTTCCATTAAGCGCAATGCTTTACGGTAACCTTCAGGTTTTGGCATGCCAAAATTACGTTTGATTTTTTCAGCAGTACCACGGCCTTTTTGCTGACCGATCACCATTACTGGCTCACCATCTAAACGGGCTACGCCGCCTAAAATGGCAGGGTCGTTAGCAAACGTGCGATCACCCGCAAATTCGTCAAATTCCGTAAAAATACGCTCGATATAATCTCGAGTATAAGGACGCAACGGATGACGTGCTAACTGTGATACTTGCCAAGCGCCTAGTTCAGAGAAAATTTTCTCCTTCATTTGTGCGCTCTTTTCTTTAAGTTTGCTGACTTCCTCTTCTAATCCAAGGTCTAATTCGCCAGCGCGGCTTACATTTTGTAATTCTTCAATTTTTGCTTCTAATTCTGCAATTGGAAGCTCAAAATCAAGATAATTGAGGCTCATGCTCTAAACTACCTAATTAGTTAAATTCTAGTTCTACATTTTGCGCTGCCATCAGCGATAACTTATGAATTAAGTCGTCACTTGGCGTAACACACCATTCGATCCCTAGGGTTAATTGCACCAACGCATCGGGGCGTTGATAATATACCTTGATCGGACACGTTCCCATTTTGTATGGTTCGAGTACTTTTTGTAATTTATCGAAGAAACCAGCCTCGATCTGCACCATATTCAGCGTCATCTTAATCGCTTTTATACGCTTTTCACGCGCCTGAGCAATGGTGTTTATTTCTCTGGCGGTCATTGTAATACCACCAGAGAAGTTATCAAAGCTGACCTGTCCGGATATCACCAAAATATTGTTGATTTGCAACATATCTTGGTACATTTCAAACTGTTCTGGAAACAAGCGTACATCAATTCGGGCGCTTTTGTCATCTAAAGTTATCAGCCCCCAACGATTTCCTTTTTTATTGATTAAGGTTCTCGCTGCAATCACTAAACCTGCTCCGGTTGAGAGCACATCACGATTAGTTGGTTGTAAGTCGATGAGTCGGCCACTGGTGTAATGCCCAAGCTCTCGTCGATACTGGTTTATAGGATGTCCGGTTAAATAAAGGCCTAGGGTGTCTTTTTCGCCATCAAGCCACTGATTATCCGTAAGCGGTGTCGCTTTTATAAACGCTTGCTCTACTTCATCAGGCTCTGTAGCCAATAAACCAAATAAATCACTTTGCCCTAATAATTCAGCTTTGTTGTGCTGATCGGCTGCGCGCATCGCATCTTTTAAGCTGGCTAATAGTGTTGCTCGCCCAGGTTGAGTTTTTTCAGGCCCTAGTTGGTCTAATGCGCCTGCATAGATTAATTTCTCGGTAACGCGTTTATTTAAGCGTTTTAAATCAACACGCGCACAAAAATCAAATAGGTCTTTAAATGGGCCGCCTTTTGCTCGCGCCTCTAATATGGCATCAACCGGCGCTTCACCTACGCCTTTAATTGCCCCTATGCCATAGACAATTTCACCTTGAAGGTTAACAGTAAACTTGTATTCACCGGCGTTTACATCGGGCGGTAACAAAGTGAGTTTCATGTTTTCACACTCATCCACCAGCGTTACTATTTTGTCGGTGTTATCCATATCAGCCGACATTACCGCCGCCATAAACTCGGCCGGATAATGCGTTTTCATCCACAGCGTTTGATACGATACTAATGCATAAGCTGCTGAGTGCGATTTATTGAAACCGTAGCCTGCGAACTTCTCTACCAAGTCGAATATTTTTATCGCCAGCTCGCCATCAATGCCATTATTACGTGCGCCCTCTTCAAAGGTTGAACGCTGCTTTGCCATTTCTTCGGGCTTTTTCTTACCCATAGCACGACGTAGCATATCAGCGCCACCCAGTGTATAACCGGCCAGCACCTGTGCTATTTGCATAACTTGTTCTTGATACAAAATAATGCCGTATGTCGGCTCAAGAATCGGCTTTAAACTTTCGTGTTGATATTGCGCATCGGGATATGAGATTTCTTCTCTGCCGAGCTTTCGGTCGATGAAGTTATCTACCATGCCTGATTGCAGTGGACCTGGGCGGAACAAGGCCACTAAGGCTATCATATCTTCAAAGCAATCGGGCTTTAATCGGCGAACTAGGTCTTTCATGCCGCGTGATTCTAGCTGGAATACCGCGGTGGTTTCAGCGCGCAGCAGTAACTCTATACTTTTTTTATCATCCAATGGAATGGTGTTGATATCGACCGGCTGTTTGCCTTCACGCTTTAAGCGCTCATTGGTCATATCCAGCGCCCACTGTAATATGGTGAGCGTACGTAAGCCTAAAAAGTCAAACTTAACTAAACCGGCGGTTTCTACATCGTTTTTATCAAACTGGGTAACTGGAAACTTGCCTTCGTCATCGCAATAGAGCGCCGCAAAATCGGTAATGGTGGTAGGCGATATAACAACACCCCCGGCATGTTTACCGGCATTACGCGTACAGCCCTCAAGAATACGACACATGTCGATTAAGTCTTTAACTTCTTCATCGCCGTCGTAGGCTTCTTGCAAACGGGGTTCTACGTCAAATGCTTTAGCCAGTGTCATCCCAGGGTCGCCCGGAATAAGCTTAGAAATACGATCGACAAACCCATACGGATGACCAAGTACACGGCCTACATCGCGTATTACCGCTTTTGCTGCCATAGTACCAAAGGTAATAATTTGCGATACCGCGTCACGGCCATACAAGGCCGATACATGATCAATTACTTCATCACGCCTATCCATGCAAAAGTCGACGTCAAAGTCGGGCATAGAAACACGTTCAGGGTTTAAGAATCGCTCGAAGAGTAGGTCAAATTCGAGCGGATCAAGGTCGGTAATTTTAAGGGCATAAGCCACTAATGAACCCGCACCTGAACCACGCCCTGGGCCTACTGGAATATTGTTATCTTTACTCCACTGAATAAACTCCATTACGATCAAGAAGTAACCAGGGAATCCCATTTGGTTAATTACATCAAGTTCTATTTTTAAACGCTCATCGTATTCGCCGCGTTTTTGTTGGCGTTCTTGCTCGTCAGGGAATAAAAACTGTAATCGTTCTTCAAGGCCGTCTTGTGACACTTTAACCAAAAACTCATCAATTTTTAGTGAGCCCGTCGGGTAATCTGGTAAGAAATACTCACCTAATTGCACGGTTACATTACAGCGCTTTGCAATTTCTACGGTATTTTGTAGCGCTTCTGGAATATCACTAAATAGCTCTGCCATTTGTTCTGGCGTTTTTAGGTATTGCTCTTGTGAAAAACGCTTTGGTCGGCGTTTATCATCTAGAGTGTAACCATCAAAAATAGCCACACGAATTTCATGGGCTTCAAAGTTTTCAGGTTTTAAAAATACCACTTCATTGGTGGCCACTACTGGCAATTGCTCATTTGTTGCAAGCTCCACCGCCATGTGCAAATAGTTTTCTTCTTGAGCACGGTTGGTACGAATAAGCTCTATATAATAATGATCGCTAAAGTGCTGCTTATAAAAACTGACCACCGACTCAACAATAGCGGGGTTACCTTTTATTAAGGCTTTTCCTAAATCGCCATCTTTAGCGCCCGAGAGTATGATAAGCCCCTCTTTTAAATCAACTAACCACTCACGGTCAATGACAGGGCGATGAAAAACATGGCCACGTTGATAGGCTTTAGAGATCAATAAAGTAATATTTTTATAGCCAATGTTATCTTTGGCTAATAATGTTAATCGGCTTGGTTCGTCGGGGAATTCTGGGCTACGTACCCAAAAATCCGCACCAACAATCGGCTTAATACCCGCATTATGCGCTGCGCCATAAAAACGCACCAGACCACAAAAGTTCATTTGATCGGTAATTGCCAACGCTGGCATTTCAAGCTCTTGTGCTTTAGCGACGATTGGTTTGGTTTTTGCCAAACCATCAACCATCGAAAAGTCTGAGTGAACTCTTAGATGTACAAATTCAGGAGCCGCCATAATTACTCCTTACCCGAAAGCGCAAGCACACGCTGCACAGGTTTAAAGCTCTTGCGATGCTCATCTATCGCACCGTATTGTTCAAGCGCTGCAAAATGCGCCTTAGTTGGATACCCCTTATGCCCTGCAAACCCATATTGTGGGTAGCGCGCATCAAGTTCTATCATTTCATCATCCCGGGCAACTTTTGCTAAAATAGACGCGGCTGATATTTCAGCAACTAGGCTATCGCCTTTTACCACCGCTTGTGCGGGCATTGCTAATTTAGGTAAACGGTTACCATCAACAAATACAAATTCAGGCACTGTGCTAAGCGCTTCCACCGCGCGGCTCATAGCAAGCATGGTGGCCTGTAATATATTTAACTCATCTATTTCGCTTGGACTACAACGGCCAATAGCATAACACAGTGCTTTTTCTTTTATTTCAGTGGCTAATAATTGACGTTTTTTATCCGTTAATTTTTTAGAATCGGCCAAGCCTGCGATTGGCTTATTGGGATTTAAAATAACAGCGGCAGTAACCACATCACCCACCAGCGGCCCACGACCTACTTCATCTACACCGGCAATTAAGGTTACATTGGGTCGTTCAATTTGCATCTATTAACTCCGCCACTGCATTTGCAGCTTGTTTACTTGCATCTAATCTAATTTTTTCATGTATGGCTAAAAAGCGTGCTTTTAATTCTTTATTATCGCTATTGAGCATAGGAGTGAGCGCCGCGGTTAAATTAGCCACATTACACTCACTTTGTAAAAACTCTGGTACTAACTCTTCGTCTGCCAATAAATTGGGTAGCGAAAAATATTTAATATTAAAGGTAAATAAGGTTTTAAAAATCCAATAACTCATGGGTTTAATTTTATAACCAACCACCATTGGCTTTTTATATAACATGCCCTCAAGCGTTGCTGTACCTGATGCAAGCAATATAGCATCGGCGGCTTGCATGGCTAAATTTGATTGCCCATCCAGTAAGTTAACATTAAGTGAGGGCGCTGTGGCATTTAAAATAGCAATAAACTGCGCTTTGCGCTTTGCGTTCACCAGTGGCACCACGACTTTTAATGCAGGGTTCTGCGCTTGTAACTGCGCCGCTGTTTTTATGTAAGTTTCGCTTAACAAGCCCACTTCTGAGCCCCGGCTCCCGGGCAATAACGCTAACACCTTGTCATCAGCACTTAAGCCTAGTTGGCTGCGGGCTTGGCTATCGTCGTGCTTAAGTGCAATGTCGTCAGCTAATGTATGACCTACAAAAGTACACGGTACTTGGTGTTTGTCGTAAAATTCTTTTTCAAAAGGCAATAAAGCCAATACTAAGTTAGTTGCTGCACTTATAGTGTGAATCCGTTTTTCACGCCACGCCCACACTGAAGGGCTTACGTATTGCACGGTTTTGATGCCTGCGTCTTTTAACGGTTTTTCTACACGTAAATTAAAGTCCGGCGCATCAATACCAATAAATACATCAGGAGGGTTATCAATAAAGTGCTGTACTAACTGTTTGCGGATTTTTAGTAAACGCGGTAAACGGCCTAGGACTTCAACCAAGCCCATAACCGACAACTCATCCATATCAAACAGCGTTTTGCAGCCTTGAGCTTGCATTTTAGGGCCTGCAATACCTTCAAAAGTGGCATCAGGAAAGTGTATTTTAAGCGCTTTTATGAGCCCTTCACCTAAAATATCGCCCGACAGTTCACCTGCCACAATACCAATTCGTAGTTGTTTTTTATCTTTTTTCATTTGCTATTTTTTCACAAGTAAACCCGGCGTTCATACCGATTAGTTTACCGTGTTTTAAGGCTAGGTTAAACGCTTAAAACACACCACTTTTTTCTAACTTACTCTTAATTGATGATTGCGTATTTTATAGACTGATGTAATGTCATAGTATATTAAAGTTTTCTAATATACATATTGACAAAAATTGTACAAACGCTAATAATGATGCAAACTTTCAGAAATTACTGAAAGTTCATTAAAACATTAACAATTGCTTTGTGCTGTCACTGCATCACAACCAAAGGAGCCAAAAATGATAGATGAAACCTTTGTGGATCTATCGCGATTACAGTTTGCTGTCACCGCTCTATTTCATTTTTTATTTGTGCCGTTAACAATCGGTATGACCTGGATTTTAGTTATCATGGAATCGGTTTATGTTATGACCGGTCGCGAGATTTATCGTGATATGACTAAGTTTTGGGGCAAGTTATTTGGTATTAACTTTGCTATTGGCGTGGCGACGGGCCTCACCATGGAATTTGAGTTTGGTACTAACTGGTCGTATTACTCGCACTATGTGGGTGATGTATTTGGTGCGCCACTGGCCATTGAAGGCTTAATGGCCTTCTTTTTAGAATCAACCTTTGTGGGAATGTTCTTTTTAGGTTGGGATAGGCTCTCTAAACGCCAGCATTTAGGGGTCACATTTTTAATGGCGCTGGGCACAAATATGTCTGCGCTGTGGATTTTAGTCGCTAATGCGTGGATGCAAAATCCAGTAGGGGCTGAGTTTAACTATCAAACCATGCGCATGGAAATGACCAGTTTTGCAGAGCTGGTATTTAACCCTGTAGCACAAGTTAAGTTTATTCATACCGTGTCTGCAGGTTATGTGGCCGCCTCTATGTTTGTACTTGGAATTAGTAGCTGGTACATATTAAAAGGACGTGATTTGGCATTTGCTAAACGGTCGTTCTCGGTGGCATCAGGCTTTGGTTTAGCCTCTATTTTGTGTGTTATTTTACTCGGTGATGAATCTGGCTACGAAGTCGGTGAAGTACAAAAAGTAAAACTCGCGACCATAGAAGCTGAATGGCATACAGAAGAAGCTCCAGCAGCCTTTACTGCAATAGGTTTCCCTGACTCAGAAGAGCAAGTCACTCATGCTGCAGTAAAAATTCCCTACGCATTAGGGATTATTGCAACTCGCTCACTTGATGAGCAAGTGATTGGTATTTCAGATCTTGAGAAAAAACACGAAAAGCGTATTCGCAATGGCATGATTGCTTATGAATACCTAGAAAAACTTCGCGCAGGTGACGATACCCCTGCAAATATCGAAAAGTTTGATAACGTCAAAGATGATTTAGGCTATGGCTTATTACTTAAACGTTACACTCCTAATGTGGTAGATGCCAGCGAGGCACAAATACAACAAGCCGTTAAAGACTCCTTCCCTAAAGTGGGCCCTATGTTTTGGTCATTTAGGATTATGGTTGGCTGTGGCGTAATTATGCTTGGCGTATTCATCCTTTCTTTTTATTACAACGCCCATCGTATTATTGAACAAAAACGTTGGTTGTTGTGGGCGGCGGTATTGAGCATTCCTCTGCCTTGGATTGCTATTGAATTTGGTTGGATTGTGGCTGAATATGGCCGCCAGCCATGGGCTATTTCTGAAGTATTACCGACCTTTTTAGCAACGTCATCGCTGACGGTAAATGATATTTTAATTAGCTTAACTGGTTTTATTGTTTTCTATACTGGATTGGCGATTGTTGAAGCATGGTTAATGATTAAATTTATTAAGCAAGGCCCAAGCTCTTTGCATACCGGTAAGTACCATTTTGAATTACCTGATCACAGCACGGCTGCTAAAGGAGAACTATCATGATTTTTGATTATGAAACATTAAAAATGCTCTGGTGGTTAATTATTGGTGTGCTGTTAATTGGTTTTGCCATTACCGATGGTATGGACATGGGCGTTGCCATGTTACTGCGTATTGTGGGCAAAACAGACAGTGAACGGCGTACCGTTATTAATACCATTGGTGCCCACTGGGATGGTAACCAAGTATGGTTTATTACTGCAGGCGGAGCTTTGTTTGCAGCGTGGCCTATGGTTTATGCCGCAGCGTTTTCTGGTTTTTACTTTGCCATGATGCTGGTGTTATTTGCATTATTTTTTAGGCCTCTTGGCTTTGATTATCGCTCTAAAGTTGACTCTAAACGCTGGCGTAATAACTGGGACTGGGGCTTGTTTGCCGGTAGTGCCATACCTGCGCTGGTATTTGGTGTAGCGTTTGGTAACTTGTTTTTGGGTGTACCGTTTAATATCGATAATTTATTAAGAGTCAGTTACCAAGGGTCGTTTTTTGCTTTACTTAATCCGTTTGCGCTCATTGCCGGCTTAGTTAGTATTACCATGTTAATTGCACACGCGGGAATGTGGCTACAACTGCGCACCGCAGATCAGGTCGCTGAGCGCTCAGGACAATACGGTCGCTACTCATTACTTGCCTTTATAGTGTTATTTGCGGCGGCTGGTGTGTGGGTTGCCAACCTAACGGGCTATCAAATTGTTTCTATGGGTGATACTCAAGGCCATGCAGATCCACTGGCAAAAGTAGTCACAACCGCCCAAGGCGCATGGCTTAATAACTACAGCGAACGCCCATGGACAATGACCTTCCCTATTTTGGCATTTGCAATGGCACTGTGTGCACTGCTGTTTTCTAAAGTAAATAAACCCGCTTTAGGCTTACTGGCAACCAGTGTGATGTTAATTGGAGTGATTATGACCGCGGGCGTTTCGTTATTCCCATTTATTATGCCCTCAAGTAACAACCCTGATATTAGCTTAACCATTTGGGATGCGGTATCAAGCCACAGAACACTCAATGTTATGTTTATTGCTGTGGTTATATTTGTGCCACTCATTTTAGCCTACACCACGTGGTGTTATGTAAAAATGTGGCGCAGAGTGACGGTTGATGAAATTGAAAACAACCCTCACGGCAGCTATTAAGGAGACTAAATTATGTGGTATTTCGCGTGGATTTTAGGTGTATTACTTGCCTGTACCTTAGGCGTAATAAATGTAATGTGGTATGAGTTTCATCAAAATAAAAACAGCATTGCTGATGATGAACAAGCCACCCATGATTTATTAAACGAGCATAATACAACTCATAATGACGACTAACCCCCGACCTAATCGCGCGCAGCAACAGTCTCTGCGCGCTTTTTTAAAGCAGCAAAGTAAACCGGCAGCAATGTGGTTAAAGCTAAGCATTGCCCTAGGTACAGTTAATGCGATTTTAATGATTGCAGGCGCTTATTTACTTGCACAAACCATTCATGATGTGATGTTTGAAGGGCGTAATTTAGCCCAAGTAACCCACTTTTTATGGCCTTTAGCGGGTATTATTTTACTGCGCGCCATTTTTTTAGCGTTAAGTGAGCGCTTAAGCGCATTTGCAGCGCTTAAAATCAAATCGGCTATTCGCCAAACTTTACTCGATAAACTCACGCTACTTGGGCCAAGTTATATAGAACAACACGGCCAAGGCGCTACGCTCAACACGCTGCACAATGGTGTAGAAGCTCTGCATGACTACTATGCAAAGTACTTACCAGGGGTTGCCTATAGTGCGCTTATTCCTCTGGCAATATTAGTGGTTATATTTCCGACCGATTATAAAGCGGGACTGATATTTTTATTAACCGCACCACTTATTCCGTTTTTTATGATTCTAGTTGGTCATAAGGCAGAAGCGCTTAACCAAAAGCGCTGGCAACAACTGGCGGTATTAGGCAACTACTTTTTTGACCGCATACAAGGGCTTACCCAACTAAAATTGTTTAATGCTACGCGCAAAGAGCTAAAGCAAATAGCCCAAATTTCAGATGATTTTAGGCATGCAACGCTAAGCGTGTTAAAAATTGCTTTTTTATCTTCTTTTGCACTGGAGTTTTTAGCCACAATTAGTGTGGCACTGGTAGCGGTTATTATTGGTTTTAGATTATTTTTTGGCACGCTCGATTTTGCAACCGGCTTTGTAGTATTGCTGCTAGCGCCTGAATTTTACTTACCGCTTCGCCAATTAGGCAGCCATTATCATGCGCGCTTACAAGGAATTAGTGCTGCTGCAGATATGCTAATCATTTTAAATGCACCACTGCCATCAAAAAATAATAACCACACAGCTCATATAAACATGGAGGGTAACAGCACTATCAGCGTCCATGATCTCAATTTTAGTTACCCTAATAGCAATGAGGGAATTAATAACATTAATTTAACCCTGCCAAGCACAGGACTAGTAGCCATTGTGGGAGCTAGCGGCTCAGGTAAGAGCACCCTACTTGATTGCATGCTTGGTTTTCACCCAGAAGTAATACAACACATATCCATTGACCAACAATCATTGACGACAGCCGATATAAGCCAATTACAACAAAACATTGCCTGGATCCCACAAAAGCCAACCTTATTTTTCGACACCATTGGCGCTAATATAAAGCTAGGTAACCCAGGCGTTTCAAATGCAGCACTTGAGCAGGCGGCGCAGCAAGCTGGTGCGCTGGAATTTATTAACGACTTACCTGATGGGTTTAACACCTTAATAGGTGAACAAGGCGAAGGGCTCTCTGGAGGGCAAAAGCAGCGTATTGCTTTAGCTCGTGCATTTTTAAAAAACGCCCCTATTTTAATGCTTGATGAGCCAACCGCTCATTTAGACAGTCAAACTGAACAGCTCATTCAAAACGCTATTGCTGAGTATGCAAAAGAACACTTAGTGATCACCATAGCGCACCGCTTAAATACAGTAAGAAATGCCAAACAACTTATCGTTATGGAAAACGGTGCCATCGCTCAGCAAGGCGACTTTATAACGCTCAGCCAGCAAGCTGGCGAATTTGCAAAGCTGCTGCAAACAGCGCAACATGGAGCGACTAATGACTAACTTTATTCGTTTACTTAAATTGTGCCGCCCTCATTATAAAGCGATGCTTCTAGGGACGTTTCTAGCGTCACTCACGGTGCTAGCTAATGTAGGCTTACTCGCTATTTCCGGCTGGTTTTTAGCTTCTATGGCTGCCGCAGGAATTGCAGGCGTCCATATGAACTACTTTACCCCAGCTGGCACCATTCGTTTTTTGGCGATTGTGCGCACCGCTTCACGTTACGCTGAACGCTTAGTTACTCACAACGCCACATTTTTATTGTTAAGTGAAATACGAGTAAATATGTTCGCCACACTCAGTAAACTTAATAATCTTGATTTGGCTATGAGCCGCAGTGCCGATTTAGTTAACCGCTTACAAAATGATGTAGACGCACTAGATAAATTTTATTTAAATGTGTTGCTGCCGATGTTGGTAGCCTTACTCACTGTGCCTATTATTATGCTGTTTATGTCTGCTTACAGCCCAAGTGTAGCCTTAATTTGCTTTACGGGTATCGTTGTTATTGGGGTGGTTATACCCGCTATATTGAGCAGACAATTAGATAAAAACAGCCACCAAGAAACATTACTCAGCGCCCAATTAAGAGCTGAGCTATCTGATACCTTAACGGGTCTTAGAGAACTAAATATTTACCAAGCTCGAAACCAACAACTCACTAAGTGTGATCAGTTAAGTAAGCAGTATAACCAGCAATTATTTATTCGTCATAAGGCTCTTGGCAATGCTGATGGTTTGAGCTTACTCATAGTACAACTGGCTATGCTCGCCAGCATTGTCACTATTGTGCCGCTGGTGTTTAGCGCCGAGATGGTAAATGTTGAATTGGCGATGTTGAGTTTGTTTGTACTGGCCAGTTTTGAAAGCGTATTGTTACTACCCAACGCGTTTATTGAACTACCTAATGTATTAAAAGCAGCTGAGCGACTATTTACCCTTGAAGATAAAGTACTGAAGAAAAACGAGGTACCTTCACAGGTTATTGATTCACATAATAAAAAATGGACACTTTCGCTAGATAAAATTAGCTACCACTATGGCCAAAAGCAGGCATTAAATAATGTGAGTTTTGAGCTACCTGCAAAGCATAAAGTGGCGATTGTTGGACGAAGCGGCAGTGGTAAAACAACCTTAGTGAATTTACTCAGCGGTTTATGGCCTCTGCAACAAGGTGCAATTAGCTTACAAAGCGAAAAAGAAACAATAAACCTGCATAATTTAAATAATGAAAGCCGTGCAAAAACATTAAATATTTTAGCGCAGCAACATCATATTTTTGATGGTACATTAAGCGATAATCTTGCCTATGCGGCACCTGATGCAACACCGCAACAAATGACAGCGGCGTTAAAACAAGCCGAGCTGGGTAACTGGTTTAGCGCGCTAAAAGAAGGCTTAAATACTCGTTTAGGTACAGGGGGACGCAGTGTCTCTCAAGGCCAGTCAAGACGCATTGCCTTGGCACAAGCGCTGCTGCAACAACCCGCCATTGTAGTGCTCGATGAACCCACTGAAGGGCTCGATAATATTTCTAAACAAGCCGTTATGAACAGTATTTTACAGCTAAAAGAGCATGCTAGTGTATTAACAATTACTCATGATCCAGCGTTGTTATCGCAAATGGATAGTGTCATCTGGTTAGACAGTGGACAAATCATCGCTCAAGGTTCACATCAACAATTGCTCAATGAACACCCTGACTATGTGGCGTTAACGACCCGCTTTTAGTCCTTAGCAGTATTACTTTTATCAATAACGGTGACCGTTACATCAATAACGCCGACTTTAGGGTCGGCTATTTTTTTAAACATCGCCTTAGATAAATCAATAATTCGACCCCGAATATAAGGCCCCCTGTCATTAATTCTGACCACTACAGACTTATTATTAGCAATATTGGTAACTTTCACTTTTGTACCAAATGGGAGTCTTAGATGCGCAGCCGTTGCCGCCTGTTGGCTAAAACGTTCGCCATTAGCCGTGGTTCTGCCATGATATTTGTCTGCATAGAATGATGCTTTACCTCGCTCTGACATATCACTTTGTTGATTAATTATTTGCCTTGGCGCAGTACTACAAGCAGTTAACATAACCAATAGCATTGAAAACAATACTAACTTTATCCGTTTCATTATTTATACTTTATAGGAAAATGTGTAGGGAGTGTAATAAGGTAAGCCTGAGTAGAGACTGAATTTAATAAACATAGCAACATGCACTTCATGGCTGAGTTATTAATCAAATATCAGCTAATAAAAAACCACCTTGATTACTCAGAGGTGGTTTTTTTATAAATTAAAATGCTCTGTATTAACGCACAATACCGCGCTCTGAGCTTTTAACAAAATCAATCATCAGCTGCACAGCAGGGTATTTTTCAGCGTCTTCTGAAAGCGATTCTATCGCTTCATCAACGCCTAAGCTCTTACGATAAAACGCTTTGTACGCGCGGCGTACTGCCATTATCTCATCACTTTCAAAACCACGGCGTTTCATACCTTCGGTATTGATTGCTGCAGGGCCTGCTGGCATCCCAATGGTGGTAACAAAAGGAGGTACGTCTTTATTTACACCAGAATACATACCAACAAATGCATGAGCACCAATTTTACAAAATTGATGCACACCTGAGTTACCCGCTAAAATAACCCAATCACCAACATGAACGTGACCCGCTACACTGGCATTATTTGCAAAAATAACGTTATCGCCAATCACCGCATCGTGTGCAACGTGAGTGTAAGCCATAAATAAGTTATTGCTACCTATTTTGGTAACACCTTCATCTTGGATTGTACCGCGATGAATAGTCGCACATTCACGAATAACATTATTGTCGCCAATAATTAAGCTTGTTGGTTCGTTGTTATATTTTTTGTCTTGGCAGGCTTCGCCCACAGAAGCAAACTGAAAAATATGGTTACCAGAGCCAATAGTAGCAGGCCCTTTAACAACAACGTGAGACTCAATAATACAGTCATCACCAATAACAACATCATTACCGATGTAACTGTATGGTCCAACTGACACATTGTTACCAAGTTTTGCACCCGGTTCGATTATTGCCGTAGCATGGATCACAATTAAAACTCTCTTCTAGCACACATGATTTCGGCGCTACACACTGTTTTGCCGTCAACTTTAGCTTCAGCCGCAAATTTCCATATGTTACGACGCTCTTTTAAAAACTTAACATGAAGATGCATGGTATCACCTGGCACAACCGGCTGCTTGAAACGAGCATTGTCTACGGCTGCAAATAGGTAAAGTTCGTTTTCACTACGATTTTCAACCGTTTTAAACCCTAATAGACCCGTTGCTTGCGCCATTGACTCTAATATTAGCACACCAGGGAAAATCGGCTGGTTTGGGAAATGGCCGGTGAAAATGGGTTCATTAATCGATACGTTTTTAATTGCATGTAACGATTCACCAGGGGTGAAATCTATAACGCGATCAATCAGAAGCATCGGGTAACGGTGCGGTAATAAACTTAAAATTTCTTGAATATCAAGGCTATTTAATTCGTTTGCCAAAATAGCATCCTTATTAGTGTTCAACGTTCATGACTTATTCAATGCTTCAAGCGCTTTTAGACGTGACTTCATGTCTGAAAGGTTACGCAAATGAGCAATTGATTTTCGCCATTCTTTGTTAGTCGTATGAGGCATACCGGATGAGTAAATACCCGGTTCGGTGATCGATTTAGTCACCATACTCATACCAGTAATTATAACACCATCACATACAGACATGTGACCGTTAATTGCGGTCATGCCGCCAATCTGGCAATTTTTACCTATGCTGACACTGCCTGCAAGTACAGTACAACCGGCAATTGCAGTGCCTGACTGAACTTCAACGTTGTGTGCTATTTGACACTGATTATCAATAATAACGTTACTGTGAATAATAGTGTCATCGAGTGCACCACGATCTATGGTGGTGCTTGCACCAATTTCGACTTTATCGCCAATGATCACTGAGCCTAGTTGTGGAATTTTAAGCCACTGACCACGTTCATTCGCATAACCAAAACCGTCGCTGCCAATAACAGTATTCGCTTGAAATAAACAGTCTGCGCCAATCTCAACATCATGATAAACGCTCACACTTGACCATAGTTTGGTGCCTGAGCCTATTTTAACACGTTCACCAATAAAACTGTTCGGACCAATTTGTACGTTATCGCCAATCACAGCGTCAGCTTCAATTACAACATTCGCGCCTATGGCTGCGCTTTTACTGACTTGCGCCCTGGCATGTATAACCGCACTTGGGTGTATACCACTAATGGCACTACGTGGCGTGGTATCCATTAACTGAGCGAGTTTGGCGTAATTCACATACGGATTGGCGACGATGATTTTGTTGCCTGAAAAATAAGGCGCATCCTCAGGACTCAGTATCACAGCACTGGCTTGTGTTGTTTCAAGCTGAGAGCGATATTTCTTGTTCGCTAAAAATGCAATATGCCCAGTCTGGGCATTTGCAAGTGTTGCTATTTTTTTAATTTCTAAAGCGCCATCACCTTGTAGCTCGGCGCTTAGAAGTTCCGCAATTTGCGAAAGCGTATAATTTTGCATAGATTAATTATTTCTTACTTACAGCGTCTACAACTTTTTCAGAAAGATCAGTTACTTCTTTAGGGTTAAAGTAAATTGTTGTGTCTTTTACTTTAACTTCGTCGAAGTCGCCTTTTTTAGCAATCTCTTGGATTGTTTCAATGATTAGAGTCTGAACTTTAGCCAACTCTTGATTTTGGCGTGATTTAATTTCTTGCTCTAGAGGACGACCTTTTTCAGCAAGATTTTTTTGCATACCTTGAATTTTATCACGTAATGCGTCTTTTTGGTCTTGACTCATTGTAGTGCTTTCACGCTTAAACTTTTCAGCTTCAAAGCGAATGTCACCTTGTAACTTTTCAAGCTCTTGACGACGCTCTGCAAACTCAGTTTGCAGAGACTGTTCAATTTTAGCCATTTGTGGAAGCTGCTTGTAGATTTCTTGCATATCTACAATACCCACTTTATGAGCAAAAGCGTTAACTGATGTACCCATCATAAGTGTAGCTAAAACGGCAACTGCTGTTGATTTGAATAATTTTTTCACAATAAACTCCTTTAGAAAGTGTTACTAATATTAAAACTGATGGTCTTGGTATCGTCATCTTCTTCTTTTTGCAACGGATACGCAAAGCTGATCAGCATCGGACCCATAGGTGAGATCCACTGTAATGATAAACCGGTTGCAACCCTAAAGCGCATTGGGTCTGAGTAGTCATCTAATTTTGCACGCTCATCAATCCCTAAGTTTTGATAGCGATCAACACTGAATTCGGTATCCCATACATTGGCAGCGTCAACAAAGAAACTCGTTCGCACTGAGCTAGTATTCTCTTCATCTAAGAATGGAGTAGGTACAATAAGCTCCATACCTGCCACTGCTTTAGCATTACCACCAATACGACCTTGTGGTATTAGCACGTCAAACTCTGACGCCCCACCAATGTTGCCTGTGGTTGTGCCATCACCTGATGGCGTACCTGGTATTGATTGCGGTATACGCGAAACAGCACGCGGTAAAATGGTATTTCTATCAAAGCCACGTAATTCCATTTCAGTGATACGGAAGTATTCTTGGAACGGTAAAGTTTGATCATAGCCATTGGTAGAGCCATAACCATTACCATAACCTAATGCAGCACGCGTTGAGAAAACCCAACGATGATCGTTAGAAATCGGCCAGTAAAAACGCGAATCATAATTTAATTTAAAGTACTGTAAATCAGAGTTTGGCGTTGTGGCTGTTAAGTTTAATGTTTGTCGTGAACCTGCCGTTGGGAATAAACCACGGTTAACTGTAACACGTGACCAACCAACACTTAGCTCGTACTTTGTAAATTCAAAGCCCGCATCTGGATTTTCTGGATCGAGGAAGGTTTCACGTAGTACACGTGTTTGCTCATATTCAGCAATATCTGACAACTCTTCTTCTATCCAACGTGCGCCAAAGTTAATACGGTTAATGGCATCAATTGGGAAACCAATGTTTGTCCCTAACCCATAACTTTTTGACTTATAGTCAATCAAGCTAAACTGACTGGCATCGTAGTTACTGTAAAAGATGCTGCTGCCCTGCGATACGCCATCCGGCGTAAAGTAAGGGTCGGTATACGATACACTGACACGCTCAGAGCCGCGTGAAGTATTAATGTTAAAGCCAATTTGGTTACCTGTGCCTAAAAAGTTAGACTCGGTTACACCAATATTAAACTGCAGACCTAAGTATGAACCATAGGCAAGGCCCGCATTAAAGCTACCCGCTGACTGCTCTTTAACAGTAAAGTCAACGTCTACTTGGTCATCAACACCTGGAACTGGCACCACATTAAAATCAACGGTTTCCATATAAGGTAAACGTTGAATTTGTAGTTTAGAACGCTCTAGGTTTTGATTAGATAACCATGCACCTTCAAGCTGTGTCATTTCACGGCGCAGTACTTCATCAGCCGTGTTTTGGTTACCACCTACAATAATTCGACGAACATACACACGCTTGCCTGGGTCAACCGACAGAGTCAATTGTACTTCTTGGTTCTCGTCATCAATTTCTGGAATCGTACGTACTTCAGCATTGGCGTAACCAAAACGCGCCAAGTAGCTTTTGATAAATTCTTCTGATGAGGTAACCACTGATCCGTTATAAAGCTCGCCTGTACGCAGTGGAATAACACTTTTTATTAATTCTTCACGACCGAGTAAATCACCGATGAAATCAAAGCCTTTCACTTTGTATTTAACGCCTTCGGTAATATTTGCCGTTACATAAACAGACTCACGTTCAGGGCTAACTGATACTTGAGTTGAGTCAATATTAAAGCGTAAATAGCCACGGTCTAAATAAAAGCTGCGAATTTTCTCTAAATCGCCTTCAATGGTTTGTTTTTGATAGCGGTCGCTACCCATAAACTGCCACCATGGTAAGTCTTGCTGCGACTCAACTAGTTGCAATAACTCTTCGTTTGAGAAAAGCTCATTACCCACTAAGTTAATTTGACGAATGGAGGCTGCATCGCCCTCGTCAAACTCAAGTCTTAATTTAACCCGATTACGTGGTAATTTAGTGACACTGATATCCACTTTTGCATTGTATTTACCAATACTGTGGAAAAATTCAATCAGGCCTTTTTCGATGTTATCGATTACCGTTTTATCAAGCGGCTCGCCTTGGCGAATATCTTGTTGATCGAGTGACTGATTTAACTGCTCATCTTTTATGTCTTTATTGCCTTCAAATTCAATAAAGCTAATGGTTGGACGTTCAGTTACTTTAAAAATAACGTTATTACCATCACGTAACGCTTTTATATTGTCAAAGTGACCAGAGCGATAAAGTGACTTAATTGTTTTTGAAATTGTATATTCATCAACATTGTCGCCCACGTTAATAGGAATATGCGTTAATGCAGCACCAAGTGCGACACGTTGCAATCCCTCAACTTTTAAATCTTCAACAATAAAGGAGTTTTGGCCTAGGGCTGCAAAGCTTGCACCCAATAAACTTGAAACTACCAAATGTTTTTTTATAGCCATTTTATTATCTTTATCCTTTACAACTGTATTACCGCTTAGCATCGAAAATTAAATATTTACGAGCTTTACAATCGTGTTCTAATTTGTCGTTACCACGCTTACATAACTACAAGCGCGATACATCATTGAACAAAGCGAAACATGTTAGAAAAATGAGTAGCAAGGCTCCCACTTTAAAACCAAACTCTTGTGTCTTTTCAGAGACTGGCTTTTTACGAAAAAGTTCAATTATGTAATACATTAAGTGCCCACCATCAAGCACTGGCAGAGGAAGTAAATTAAATACTCCCAAGTTAACGCTTATCAAAGCTAAAAAGCTTAAAAATGCGACTAATCCATAACTAACACTGGTGCCGGCGCCTACAGCTATGCCGACTGGCCCACTTAGGTTTTTAACCGACACTTGGCCTGTTATTAAGTTACCTATCATGTCAAAACTCAGCGTAATTAAACGCCATGTTTCTTTTGTGCCCAGCACAATACTATCTAGTGGCCCATAATGTCTAGTCTCTACAAAATCATCAGGCCACTGCTCTACAACGGGAGCAACACCCAAAAAGCCTTGCTCTATGCCATTACTGACGACCCGGCTCTTTGGAGTAACTGTTATTGTTTTTATACTATCTTGTCTTTTTACACTAAATTGTAAGGATTTGTTAGCCGATTGAGTAATAAGATTAACTAATTGCTGCCAACTGGTCATTGTTTCACCATTCACAGCTAAAATAACGTCGTCAACCTGTAAATTAGCCTGTTCAGCAGCTGAGTTTTTAGTAATAGCGGCAATAACCAAGGTTGCCTGAGGACGAAACGGTACAATACCTAACGAACTGAGCGGCGGTACATCTTGTTGATCAAGCTTCCAACCATCTAGGTTAAGTGTTTGCACTGTTTGCTGATAATTTTCGTTACGTAAGGTTACGGCAACGCTTTTATCACCTAAATGAGACATCAAAGAAAAGGTCGCATCTTGCCAATTACTTATGTCGTCATCACCAATTTTAATAATTTGCTGGGTTGGCATAATACCGGCTTGTTCAGCTCGGCTGCCTTCAACAACACTACCCACAACTGGTTTTATGGTTTGCACACCTACCATGTACATCACCGCTAAAGCAAAAATAGCGAACAAAAAGTTCGCCATCGGCCCTGCTGCCACAATGGCTATGCGGGCTTGAACTGATTTAGCATTAAACGATAAATGACGTTGATTGGCAGGCACTTCATCAACACGCTCGTCGAGCATTTTCACGTATCCGCCCAGCGGGATTGCCGCAATAACGTACTCAGTATTATATTTATCGTGCCATTTTAGTAAGGGTTTACCAAAACCAATTGAAAAGCGCAGTACCTTTACACCCGCTTTACGCGCAACCCAAAAATGACCATATTCATGAACGGTTACTAAAATGCCTAGTGCGAGTATAAACGAACCTAAATTCCAAAAAAAATCGAACATATCAATGCACCACTTTTGTTATAAACTGCGCAGCACTGATGCGAGCTAAACGGTCACACTCTAAAATTTCATCGAGTGTTTTCGCATCAGTAAATTGTGCGGCGTCTAGCGTTTGCGCATTCACTTTATAAATATCCGTAAACCCAATCTGCCCCTGAAGAAACGCATTAACTGCAATCTCATTAGCCGCATTAACGGTGGTGGTGGCTCCTTGGCCTGCATCACAGGCTGCAATTGCAAGCTTTAAATTGGGGTAACGTGAGAAATCAGGTTTAGTGAACGAAAAATCACAAATATCAGAAAAATTTAACGGCTTGACACCCGCATCAATGCGCTCTGGATACGCAAGTGCATGCGCTATCGGGGTGCGCATATCAGGGTTACCCATTTGCGCTAAAATAGAGCCATCTTGGTATTGCACCATAGAATGGATAATACTTTGAGGATGAATCACCACATCAATATCGTTTGCATCACAGTTAAATAACCATTTAGCCTCAATAAACTCTAAGCCTTTGTTCATCATCGTAGCTGAGTCTACTGATATTTTTTGCCCCATAGACCAATTAGGATGAGCAACCGCTTCACTGACGCTAACGGTGTTAAGGGTATTGATATCGCGATTTAAAAACGGGCCACCTGAGCCAGTTAATAAAATTTTGCTAACCCCATGTTGCTCAAGCCTTACTTGCCCTTGGGTATTTTGTAAAGCACTAGGTAAACACTGAAAAATAGCATTATGCTCGCTGTCGATGGGTAATAAAGTTGCTTGATGCTTTTTAACTTTATCAATGAATAACTGACCCGACATCACCAGTGACTCTTTGTTGGCAAGCAATACTTTTTTGCCCGCTTCAACAGCGCTCAAGGTAGGTAGTAATCCGGCTGCACCGACAATCGCTGACATAACCGTATCAACATCACCATGAGCACAGAGCTCACTCATGGCTTTCTCGCCATGCATTACTTGCGTTTTACTCTCATGCTTTAAAAGCGCAGAAAGCTGCTTAGCCGCCGATTCAGATGCCATTACAGCATAACGAGGCTGGTGAGCTATACACAGTTCAGCCATTTTTTTTGCATTTTGTCCTGCGGTCAATGCAAAAACTTTAAATTGCTGTTGGTTTCTTGCAACAACATCTAACGTGCTAAGACCTATCGACCCCGTCGCACCCAAAATAACCAGTTGTTGCACAGCACTCATAAGCTAAGCGTCCAAGCAAAGCAAATAACAAACATCGGTGCTGCCGCAGTTAAACTATCAATACGGTCTAAAATACCACCGTGTCCTGGTAAGCAACTGCCGCTATCTTTAAGTCCCGCTTCGCGCTTAAACATACTCTCAAGTAAATCACCTACCGCAGAAAACAAGGCAATAAACGCTGTCATAACTGCATAAATAGGCCATACAGAGGTATCAACGTTAGTGTAATAACAAAAAGCCAGTACAAATAACACCGCAGCAACCACGCCACCTGCGAGGCCTTCTATGGTTTTATTTGGACTAACTTTAGGCATTAACTTATGTTTACCAAAACTTTTACCTGTAAAGTAAGCGCCTATATCGGCACTCCATACAATGCCTAATACAACTAAAATGAGCATAGAGCCATAGTGAGTAGATTCCGTATATTGCGCACTACGCAGTGTGTTAAGTGCAAGCCATAGCGGTACTAAGGTCAACAAACCAGCAATGCCGCGCATCACAAGCCCTTCGTTCCACCCTTTCGCCATAGCAGGGTAACGCCACACTAAATAACTGGCTACCAACCACCAAGAAAACGACAAGGTAAATAAGTAATTAGCATCGCCTACAAGTTGACCATCTTGCCATAGAGTCTCTATAGGCCAATGCAAATTGAGTAACCCTAGTAATACTGCCACTAATAACACAAAGGCGCCACGTTTTAGCTTATCGCATAGTCCCATAAAGGCAGACCATTCCCACGCGCCCATTAATACAATAGCACCCGCAAAATAACTAAATAACGTTAGTGGGGTGTAAAAAACCAAAGCCAGTGCTAATGGCGCTAGCACTAGTGAGGTTAAAATACGTTGTTTTAACAAAATGATGACCCTTAATCTATTTTAGGTTTGAGCGAGTAATTGTTTTATTTGTTCGCCCGTGCAACCAAAACGTCGCTCTCTGGCAACGTAACATGCAATGGCCTCTGCAAAAGCAGCTTCATTAAAGTCAGGCCAAAGTGTATTTGTGAAATAAAGTTCAGCGTAGGCTGCCTGCCAAAGTAAAAAGTTACTAATTCTGACATCGCCACCGGTACGGATCAATAAATCAGGCTGAGCTTGATCTGCCATACTCATATGCTGTGCAATATGTTCTTCTGTAATATCTGCTGGGTCAATTTCTCCATTCGCTACTTGTAAAGCAACTTGCTTAGCAGCGTGAGTCATATCCCAGCGACCACCGTAATTTGCCGCAACATTTAAGTGCAGCCCGGTATTGTTCGCTGTTAGTTCTTGAGCTGTATGTACTTTAGCGCGCAAGCTTTCAGAGAATCGAGATAAATCTCCAATGATGGTTAGTTTTACGTTATTTTTATGCAGCTTTTTAACTTCTTTACTCAGTACAAATAAAAAAAGCTCCATAAGTGTATTTACTTCGTCTTCAGGGCGGCGCCAGTTTTCACTACTAAAAGCAAATAAGGTTAACGATTGTATTCCTAATTTAGTACAAAACTGCACGGATTGACGAACTGCATCCACGCCTTTTTTATGCCCATATACACGAGGTCTATTTCTAGCTTGTGCCCAACGCCCGTTCCCATCCATGATGATGGCAACATGTTTAGGTAAACATTGCTGTGAAATTGTATCAGCGTCTAGAACCATAAATTTTGTGTATTCCATAAAAAAACGCCGCCTAGTATACCCCAGACGGCGTTTCAAAACTAATAATTTTAACCTGTACCCGTGATAATAAATCTACATAAAGCAAATAATTATACAGCTAACAACCCTGTATTTACTGATAATCGAGCCAATAGCAAAGAGTAAACACAATCTGTTACTCTTTAAAATCACACAATTAAAGTTAAGTGCGAAGGCATATAAACAACGACTTAGTTACTTTAGTAAAGCTGTTAATCCGAGCCTAGATTAGCAATTAGATTTCCATCAACTCAGCTTCTTTCGCTGTTAGTTGCGTATCCATTTCTTTGATAAACTTATCAGTGATTTTTTGGATAGCATCTTCAGCTTGACGCGCTTCATCTTCAGAGATGTCTTTATCTTTTAATAAGTTTTTAATATCGCCATTTGCATCACGACGAATGTTACGAATAGCAACACGACCGCCTTCTACTTCACCACGTACGATTTTAATTAAATCTTTACGACGTTCTTCAGTCAATGGAGGAAGTGGTACACGGATCACTGTACCTGCAGACATTGGATTTAAACCAAGGTCAGATGCCATAATCGCTTTTTCAACAGCTTGCGCTAATGACTTATCAAATACACCAATAGCCAATGTACGTGAGTCTTCAATTGTTACATTTGCAACTTGGTTTAACGGTGTTGGTGCGCCGTAGTACGACACCATGATGCCGTCTAAAATTGCAGGATGAGCACGGCCAGTACGAATTTTAGATAATTGACTACCAAGTGCTGCTACACTTTTTTGCATGCGCGCTTGCGCATCTTTTTGAATATCGTTAATCACGGTTTAATCCTAATCTAGTTACTAACTTCATCTGAGGCTTGTGAAGAAATAAGGGTTCCTTCTTCTTCACCCATTATTACGCGTTTTAATGCGCCTGATTTATTCATATTAAATACGCTCAATGGCATATTATGGTCGCGAGCTAATGTAAATGCCGCTAAATCCATTACTTTTAGTTCTTTATCAATAATTTCATTGTAGCTTAAGTGACGGTAAAGTGTCGCATCTGGGTTTTTAACCGGATCATCGCTAAATACACCATCTACTTTGGTTGCTTTAATTACTGTGTCAGCTTCAATTTCAATGCCACGTAAACACGCTGCAGAGTCAGTTGTGAAGAACGGGTTACCCGTACCGGCTGCAAAAATAACAACGCGACCTGTTTTTAATAAGCTAATGGCTTCTGCCCAGTTATACGCATCACATACGCCATTTAAAGGAATGGCTGACATTAAACGGCAATTTACAAATGCACGGTGCAACGCATCACGCATAGCAAGGCCATTCATGACGGTTGCAAGCATACCCATGTGGTCGCCAACAACGCGGTTCATACCCGCTTCGGCTAGTGAGCCACCACGTAAAAAGTTACCGCCACCAATAACTAAACCCACTTCTACGTCGAGTTCTACGAGCTCTTTAATTTCTTGTGCCATACGATCTAAAACTTTAGGGTCGATGCCGAAGCCTTCGTCTCCCATTAAAGCTTCACCACTTAATTTGAGAAGAACACGTCTAAAAATAGGTTTGCGATTGATAGTCATAGTTTTGGGGCCAACTTTTATTGAATTATGGATAAAAAATAACCGCGCTTATGTTAAACATAAAAGCGCGGTTATTTTAAAGAATTTCTAAGCGTGACGCAAAAGCAAATAGTACTTTAATTGCATCTATTTTCCTTTGGCATCACAAATAGCTAATCTTACTTAGCTTTAGCAGCTGCAATTTGAGCAGCAACTTCAGCAGCAAAATCTTCTTCTTTCTTCTCGATACCTGCACCAACTTCCATACGTACAAAGCCAGTAACTGTTGCGTTTTTCTCTTTAAGAATTTCGCCAACAGACTTTTTAGGTTCCATGATGAAAGCTTGACCAGTAAGAGAAACCTCACCAGTAAATTTCTTCATACGACCAACAACCATCTTCTCAGCGATTTCAGCAGGCTTGCCTTCATTCATCGCGATGTCGATTTGTACTTGCTTTTCTTTTTCAACAACATCAGCAGGTACATCATCTGGCGTTAGGTAGTCTGGGTTTGAAGCAGCAACGTGCATTGCAACGTGCTTAAGTGTTTCTTCATCAGCAACACCTGCAACAACAACACCAATACGCTCGCCGTGACGGTACTCAACTAGTTGCTCACCAGTGATGTACTGAAGACGACGTACATTGATGTTTTCACCAATTTTAGTTACTAGCTCAACACGATCTTCTTCAAACTTAGCTTGTAAGTCTTCGATAGATGAAGTGTCAGCGATAGCAGCATCTGCAACTTTATTAGCAAATGCTAAGAAGCTTGCATCTTTAGCTACGAAGTCAGTTTGACAGTTAACTTCTACAAGTACTGCAACACCCGCGTTTTGCTTGATGATGATAGTACCTTCAGCAGCGATGTTACCTGCTTTTTTAGCAGCCTTTGCAGCACCGCTCTTACGCATGTTTTCAATCGCTAACTCGATGTCACCATCAGTCTCAGTTAACGCTTTTTTACAATCCATCATGCCAGCGCCAGTACGCTCGCGTAATTCTTTAACTAGGGCAGTAGTTACAGCCATTAGTAAATCCTCAAATCTGAAATCAGGTTTAGATAAGCGGGTTACCCGCTCCACAAGAATAGCAAGTCTTCACCTTTAAAAGATGAAGACTTGATGACAGCTAATTACTCAGCTTCTACGAAGTCATCTTTTTCAGCTTGAGCAACGATGTTACTCTCACGGCCTTCAGTGATCGCAGCTGCAACAGCACTAGTGTAAAGGTTGATTGCACGGATAGCATCATCGTTACCAGGTACGATGTAATCAACACCGTCTGGGTTAGAGTTAGTATCAACGATTGCAACAACTGGGATACCTAGGTTGTTAGCTTCACGGATAGCAATGTGCTCGTGGTCAGCATCGATTACAAAGATAGCGTCTGGAAGGCCACCCATGTTTTTAATACCACCAAGGCTTTTTTCAAGCTTGTCCATTTCACGAGTAAGCATTAACGCTTCTTTCTTAGTTAACTTCTCGAAAGTACCGTCTTGGCTTTGAGCTTCAAGGTCTTTAAGACGCTTGATTGATTGACGAACTGTTTTCCAGTTAGTCAACATGCCGCCTAACCAACGGTGGTTAACGAAGAATTGATCGCTTTGTAAAGCAGCTTCTTTTACTGCTTCGCTTGCTGCGCGCTTAGTACCAACGAAAAGAACTTTACCTTTGTTTGCAGCAGCACCAGATAAAAACTTAAGTGCAGTGTTGAACATTGGTACAGTTTGCTCAAGGTTGATGATATGTACACGGTTACGTGCGCCGAAGATGAAAGGCTTCATCTTAGGGTTCCAGTAACGTGCTTGGTGACCAAAGTGAACACCAGCTTGAAGCATATCGCGCATTGAAACGTTTGCCATTTTGTAAATCCTCTAAGTTGTTTAGGGTTAGGCCTCCACATATCCCATAGCACCAACACCGCAGTTAAATGAAACTGAAATGCACCCAAGTGTATGTGACGATACGTGTGTGTGTTAAAATAAAATTGTGTTTGCCTTAAATACAAAAAATCATTTAAGAATTTATTTGTAAAAAGACGGCGCGCTTTATACCATATTAAAATTAAATACTCAACGTCTCGTGCAAAAATTGTGCGACGATAATCATCTAAAAACGCAACTTTGGAGCCTCAATGAGCGCTGTGATTAAGACCCCTGAAGAAATCGAGAAAATGCGTGTAGCCGGCCGTTTGGCTGCTGATGTGCTAGAAATGATCGAACCACATGTGGTACCAGGTATCACCACCGATGAGCTAAATACAATTTGTCATGATTATATTGTTAATGTGCAAGATGCCGTTCCTGCTCCTCTTAATTATCATGGTTTTCCAAAATCAATTTGTACCTCGGTAAATCATGTAATTTGTCACGGAATTCCGAACGACAAAGCATTAAAAGACGGTGACAGTGTCAATATTGACATTACTGTTATTAAAGATGGTTACCATGGTGATACTTCAAAAATGTTCCATGTTGGCACACCTAACATTCAAGGCAAACGCCTTGCAGAAGTGACTCAAGAAAGCCTTTACCTTGCCATTAAAATGGTAAAACCGGGTGTTCGCCTTGGTGATATTGGTGCAGCTATTCAAAAATATGCAGAGAGCTTTAATTACTCTATCGTCCGTGAATACTGCGGGCACGGTATTGGCAGTGAATTTCATGAAGAACCACAGGTAATGCATTACGGAAAACCAGGTACAGGCGAAACATTAAAAGCCGGTATGTGTTTAACAATCGAGCCCATGGTCAATGCAGGCAAACGCCAATGTAAATTACTAAAAGACGACTGGACTGTGGTAACAAAAGACCGTAGTTTATCAGCTCAGTGGGAACATACCTTACTGGTAACTGAAAATGGTGTTGAAATTTTAACACTACGATCAGATGATACTATCGATAGAATCATCGAGCACTAATAGTAGTGTGTGCTTAATCATAGTAATAACAGGCTTTAGCCTGCGTACAGATTAAGTGGTTTGCTGCAAAGGGAAATAACATGATTTATTCCCTTTGCAGCAAACACAGTATAAAAATAACTTAATCCAAGACTTATAATGCAGTCCATATATAGGAGCCAGCCTAAGTGGCATTACCTAACAAAGTAAAAAAGTTGCTCAATGATGCTCAGCAACTTAGCGAATACCGCGATTGCTCCGCCTATTTTTATAAATGGTTGCATAATGAATTCTCAAAACAACCCGTTGGTAATCTAATAAACGCCCGTGCAGAATTTATAGACCGGTTACTGATTAAACTCTTTCATGTTTTCGATTTAGCCCACGAGCCAGATCTCGCTTTAATTGCTGTAGGAGGTTATGGTCGCGGTGAACTTCATCCCTACTCCGACATTGACTTTTTACTGCTTGTTACCCAGCAACCCAATGACGATATTTGCGAAAAAATTGGCCAGTTTGTCACTATGCTGTGGGATCTTAATTTAGAAATAGGTCACAGTGTACGTACCATTGAACAAGCCATAGAGCAAAAACGTGAAGATGTTACCTTTGCCACCAGCCTACTAGAAAGCCGATTAATTTTCGGCAACCATATTGAATTCGAAAAGCTCAAAAGTCACCTCATCGAAAGGCCTGTATGGGGCTCTGGAGAGTTCTTTGTTGCAAAAGTACAAGAGCAAAATTTACGCCACAAAAAATGTCATGGTACGGCTTATAATCTAGAGCCTAATATAAAAGAAAATCCAGGCGGGCTGCGCGATTTACAAACGATTATTTGGGTTGCTAAAAAACACTTTAGAGCCGAAACCCTGCAAGAGCTGATAAATCACGGCTACCTAACTCACGAAGAATATCAAGAACTGTTAGAGTGCCTTGAAAATTTATGGAACATTCGCTTTGCTTTGCATTTAGCCGCGGGTCGCTCAGAAAACCGTTTATTGTTTGATCACCAGCCGCAAGCGGCTGAAATTTTGGGTTTTGGTAGTGATGGAAAAGCCTCTGTTGAGCGCATGATGAAACGCTTGTTCAGAATAATGAGCCGTGTTCGTGAACTTAATCAAATGCTACTTTCGTACTTTGAGCAAAGTATTTCACCAGACAGCAGTCAAGCCACCGTTGAAGAGCTTGACCGCAATTTTGAACGCGTTGGCCATCAAATTCGGGTAAAAAGTCCGTCAGTATTTTTTAGGCGTGACCAACTTTTTGTATTATTTGAGCACATTGCTGATCACCCAGAAATTACCCATATATACCCAAGCACTATTCGAACTATCCGCCAAGTGCGTCGTCGCTTATTAGGTGACTTACAAGATTATGCTGCGTGCCGCGAAGCTTTTTTACGTATTATAAAGCACCCTAACGGCATGGGCCGTGCATTTACGCTGATGCATAAGCACGGCATGATTGCGGCTTACCTTCCGCAGTGGCGCAATATTTTTGGCCAAATGCAGTTTGATTTGTTTCATGCCTATACCGTAGATGAACATACCCATAAATTAATTAATAATATTTACCAATACTTCGATAAAACCAGTATTAGTGATTTTCCAATTTGCAGTGAAATAGTCACGCGTATGGATAAGCCCGAATTACTCTATTTGGCTGGTATTTTTCATGATATTGCTAAGGGGCGTGGTGGCGATCACTCAGAGCTGGGCGCTGTTGATGCCATAGCGTTTTCAAAGCTGCATGGTTTTGCCTCTTCAGATGGTAAACTCATAGCGTGGTTGGTAAGCAATCACTTACTTATGTCGGTAACTGCGCAACGTAAAGATATTAACGACCCCGATGTAATAAAAGATTTTGCATCGCGAGTAAAAACCGAACGCCAACTCGATTACCTCTATTGTTTAACCGTGGCTGATATTCGAGCCACCAATGACAACCTATGGAATGACTGGAAAAACACGCTGCTGCGCGAGCTTTATTTGCACACACAGCGCGCCTTGCGCCTTGGGCTTGAAAACCCAATGGATCAACGCGACCAAATTCGTGATAAAAAGCACCAAGCTAAGCAACGCCTGCTTAATTTGCATTATCACGAGGAGCAAATTGACTTAATTTGGAGCCGTTTTAAAGCAAATTACTTTACCGCTTTTAGTGAGCAACAAATTTCTTGGCATACTGAGCACTTACTCAAGTGCACTGATTTAAGCCAGCCCAGTGTTATCGTTTCTAATAAAGCGATGCATGGCGGTACCCAAGTGTTTGCTTATAGCCCCTATTCAGGTGCCCTCTTTGCTCGACTGGTAAGTGTTATTGGCTCTAAAAAAGCGCAAATTCAGCACGCCCAAGTACTGACCACCAAAGATGGCTACGTACTGTTCAACTTTGTTATTTTAGAAGTTAACGGCGATCCGATTGCCAGTAGCCGCGCACAATCGATTAAACGCGGATTAGAGCAAGCGCTTCATGATCCACGTAAAAAAATACGCTTTAAAAAGAGCCGATCACAGCGTTTTAAAGACTTTAATATTAAACCTAAAATTGTACTGCGCCCGCACCCTCGTAAGGATCGTAGCTTAATAGAAATTCAAGCGGTTGATATACCTGGACTATTAACTAAAATAGCCGAGGTTTTTCAAGCTTACTTACTCCACATACATGCCGCACGTATTACCACGGTAGGCGAACGTGCAGAAGATTTCTTTGTGGTATCAAATAACGAATATCAAGCGCTGACTGATGAAGAGCAAGCAAAAATTCATCAGGCATTACGTAAAAAACTCAACGCCGAAATTGAATAAGAGGACACTATGTCAGATTTAAAAACCATGATTGAAAATGCGTGGGATAACCGCGACAGCATTAGCCCTGCTACAGTATCAAGCGATGTTAAACAAGCGATTATAGATGCGCTTGAGCTATTAGATAGCGGCGCTGCTCGCGTTGCAGAGAAAATTTCAGGCGAATGGGTTGTTCACCAGTGGCTTAAAAAAGCAGTACTACTTTCATTTAGAATTCGTGAAAATCAGCCAATGAACGACGGCGTAAACCAATTTTACGACAAAGTACCGCTTAAATTTAGCGACTACACGCCGGAGCAATTTCAGCAAGGCGGCATGCGTGTCGTACCCAACGCCGTTGCTCGTAAAGGCAGCTTTGTAGGTAAAAATGTCGTATTAATGCCATCGTACGTAAACATAGGTGCATTTGTTGACGATGGCACCATGGTTGATACATGGGCGACAGTGGGCTCATGTGCTCAAATTGGCAAGAACGTACACTTATCTGGCGGCGTAGGCATAGGCGGCGTTTTAGAGCCGTTACAAGCGAATCCTACCATCATTGAAGACAACTGTTTTATTGGCGCACGTTCAGAAATTGTTGAAGGCGTAATTGTTGAAGAAGGCGCCGTTATTTCAATGGGGGTTTACATTAGCCAAAGTACCCGTATTTACGACCGTGAAACCGGTGAAATTCACTATGGCCGCGTGCCTGCCGGCGCTGTTGTGGTTCCAGGTGCACTGCCTTCAAAAGATGGCAGCCATAGCTTGTATGCGGCTATTATTGTGAAAAAAGTAGACAAACAAACTCGCGAAAAAGTGGGCATTAATGCCCTACTGCGCTCGATTGATGATTAAGAGCAGCTGTAAGTTTTTAGCTGTTAGCGCTAAGCAGGTTGATGTTAAACGTAGGTTGGGTTGAATAAAACGAAACCCAACGACACATTAAGTTAATGTGTATTCGCTAAAATTTAATTACATACAGAAAAAGCCCTAAGCTTGTATAGCTTTAGGGCTTTTTTAGTGATTTTAAAATACTTTCTCACAAACCTGTCCCCTTTAATTGCGTTGCTTTGTTAGATGCCAACAACTATAGTGAATTAACGCATAGTTCGATTGTCGAGGTTAAGTTGTTGCGGCTTTTTGTAATAAGTTGGTTGATATTATTATGTTCAAAACACGTCTTTGCTAATGACTTCAATACCTTTGAAAAAAAATTAGACGAAGCCGAAGATTATCTTACTGTTAATCCAGCTCAATCTATTACTATTTTAGAAAACCTCACAGGGTTACAACTCATGCCGCCAGAATTATTTATCCGCTGGCACCTTATCTATGCCCGTACAGCAGTACCTACAAGTCACTATGACGAGCTTTATACATCGATTGACGCAATATTTCAGCATCATCAAACTGACTATTTCAAACAAAAACTGACCACCATTATGAGTGCCTTGGGAATATGGCTTCGCCATGCAGAATATTTAGACGATGCCCAGTACTCATTTAAATGTGCTTACAAATATGCGCAAAACGATCGTCAACGCTTAACACTCACCAACAGTATGGCATTGGTTGCTCGCTCGCAAGATGACTTTGCAAAAGCGCGTGCTTTATACCTCGACAGTCATAAGATCACCACACAATTACAGCTTCCCAATGTAACCGCACTGATAGAAAGTAACTTAGGTTATTTAGCCCTGGATGAGGGCAATATACCCGAAGCTGAGCGCTATTTTAGAAGTGCATTAAGAAATAACCAAAACATTGATAAACGCGCGGGGCAAATCTCAACCGGGCTTAATTTATTAATGGTTTTTTTGATTCAAGAGCAGCAAATTAATTTTGAGCGACTCTATAGCCCAACGGCCACATTAACCCATGCCTTTCCCAACGAAGCGAAACAAGCATTACTTTTTTGGCTTGAAATAGGCTACAAAAATTTGACCGGGGGTTTTATAAGCCAAAAAGACAAACAACAGTTACAAACAGCGTATGAGCAATTAGAAAGCGATAAAATGAAACAACTGGTCGCGCGCTATTTAGCCAACAAGCTAGATGTAGCTGTAACCTTACCCGCCCCTATTGTCGCTAAAGACTTTACCAGCCCTTGGTTTGAGCTGGTAAAACAATGTGATTGGAAACGCTAAGACTCGATTTAGTCCTTAGTCTATATAAGGCTATACCCCTCTAAAATAAATACTTAATACTCTCGCATCAACTTTCTCTTACTTTCTTTTTTAAAACCAAGCTGCTGTATATATTAACTTTAATTTAAAAAAGTGACATTTTTAAGCTGCAAAATTAGCCAACCCTAGTGAATTTATAATAAGGTAGTCAGGCATACTTGAAAGTTAGCAATTAATATTAAGGATTAATATGACAAAAACTGCTTTACGCTCAACCATTTTGCTACCTGTATTTTTGCCCGCCGTATTTATTATTCTACTTTTGGTGATTGGTACAAGTAGTAACCCTGAACTCGCTGGTCAGGCATTTAGTGTTGCCCTTGCGTGGATTACTGAAACCTTTGGCTGGTTTTATATGTTGTCTGTCGCTATTTTCTTGGTATTTATTGTCTCAGTCGCGGCTTCTAGCTGGGGGAATATAAAATTAGGCCCTGATCATGCAGAGCCACAATACAGCTTTGGTGAATGGTTTGCCATGCTCTTTTCTGCCGGTTATGGCGTGGCACTGCTTTATTTTGGTGTTGCTGAACCTGTGCTGCATTACGCATCCCCGCCATCGGGGGCGGCTGAAACCGTTGATGCCGCCAAGCAGGCAATGCAAATTGCCTTTTTCCATTGGGGATTTCATATTTGGGCTATCTATGGAATTGTTGGTTTAGTGCTTGCTTATTTTGCATTTCGCCATGGCTTACCACTGTCTATTCGCTCTGCCTTGTATCCACTTATTGGCGATAAAATTTATGGCCCAATCGGCCATACTGTGGATGTATTTGCCATATTAGGTACTTTATTTGGTATTGCCACTACACTAGGGCTTTCGGTTACCCAAATAAATGCTGGCCTACATTACTTATGGCCAAACATCCCTATTAATACCACAGTGCAAATTACCGCGATTGCCGTAATTACTGCGGCAGCTACGCTCTCAGTAGTGGCCGGTATGGATAAAGGGGTCAAGCGATTATCAATTGTGAATATGACCTTAGCGGTTTCACTAATGACTTTTGTGTTTTTCATTGGCCCAACTATTCACATCTTAGAATCATTTTTACAAAATACCGGCAGCTACCTAAGCGGTATTGTTGAGCGTACTTTTAATTTACAAGCTTATAGTCGCAGTGATTGGATTGGTAACTGGACTTTATTTATATTTGGCTGGACGATTGCGTGGGCACCGTTTGTGGGTATGTTCATCGCAAAAATTAGCCGTGGTAGGACCATCCGACAATTTGTTGTTGGGGTAATGTTAGTTCCCACTATTTTTACCTTTTTATGGTTTTCAGTCTTTGGTGATACCGCACTTAACTTAATTATGAATGAGGGGTTTGATACGCTTATTGGCGATGTACAAGCAAATCATGCCGTCGCATTATTTCAATTATTTGAAGTGTTACCACTGTCATTTTTCATTTCACTGCTCACTGTCATTTTGATCATAACTTTTTTTGTTACATCATCTGATTCAGGCTCTTTAGTCATTGATTCACTCGCCTCTGGAGGAAGCATTAATACGCCGGCTTGGCAACGCGTGTTTTGGGCGGTACTTGAAGGTGCTGTGGCGGCTGTTTTATTAGTGGCAGGCGGACTAAGTGCGCTGCAAACCATGACCATAGCCAGTGCCTTACCCTTTGCTATTATTATGCTAATTGCCACGGCGGGGCTTTGGCGAGCTCTAAAAATTGAAGGCCATCGAGACACCAGCTTGCAAGCACATACACTTAATAGCCGCAACATTAACTTGTCTCACTGGAAGCGTCGTTTAGCGGCTATGGTCAATTACCCTAATAAAGAAAAAGTACATACTTTTATTGGTAGCGTGGTAGTTGAGGCAATGAAAGCCGTACAAGCAGAATTGAAATCTAGACAATGGCATGCAGTGGTGGAATTTGATACGGATTTAGGCCGCGCTCATTTAACGGTACTGCGCCATGAACATGTGGATTTTGTTTATGATATTCGCCTTACCGAGCATCCTATGCCAAGCTTTGCTTACTCAGAGCTAAAGCCTGATAACAACGATGCTGAAAAGTATTATAAGGCCGACGTGTTTTTACGTCGTGGTGGTCTGTCATACGATGTTTATGGCTACACTGAAGATGATATTGTGAAAGATATTCTCGACCAATTTGAGAACTACTTACACTTTCTAGGTAATAGCCCAGGCGAACTTCCTTGGGATATGGCCGAACATGATGACATGTTAAATACCGATAAAGCTTAACGGATGCAGTCAATATTGGTAAAACGGTAATTAAAAATAAAAAAGGCACTGTAAAGTGCCTTTTTATTAACTCAAATATAATTAATTACAGCGCGTTAAACAAATCATCTGTTTTAGCGGCACAAATAAAATCGTTTTTATGCAAACCTTTAATTGAATGGCTCCACCAAGTAACAGTTACTTTACCCCATTCGGTTAATAGACCAGGGTGATGGCCTTCATCTTCAGCCATATCGCCAACTTTATTGGTAAATGCAATAGCCTGCTTAAAGTTTTTAAACTTATAAACGCGCTCTAATTGCATAATACCGTCGCGTACTTCCGGCACCCAATCAGGGATTTTTTTAATTAATTCAGCCAATTCTGCATCTGATACTTTTGGAGCATCTGCATGACAGGCTTCACATTTTTGTTCACTTAATGAAGACATTTTAAATCCTTAATTCTAGTGTTACTTTTATTAAAAAACTAACTAGCTAATTTTTCTTTTGGGGGAAATTTCGGCTCGTGTAAACCAAGCGCCTTAGCTTGCTCAACTAAAGTCATTATATCCATTTGCGATATTTCAAACAGATCATGAATCGAATTAATGGTGTAGTACAGCGGCTGCATAATATCAATACGGTATGGCGTGCGCAGCACATCTAGCACATTCATTGGATTAATTTCTGGTGTATCTGAATACACGTATTGGGTTTCTCCTGGGCTTGATAAAATACCGCCCCCGTAAATACGTAATCCTTTTTCAGTTTGCATCAAACCAAATTCGACCGTAAACCAATACATGCGCGCTAAATAAACGCGGTCTTTTTTCTCTGCCGCGTAACCTAGTTGCCCGTACTTATGCGTAAATTCAGCAAAGTCAGGATTTGTTAGCATGGCACAGTGGCCGAATATTTCATGAAAAATATCTGGCTCTTGTAAATAATCAAATTCTTCACGGCTACGAATAAACGTAGCAACAGGAAACTGCTTGTTGGCCAGTAGTCTAAAAAACTCATCAAAGTCGATAAGTGCAGGTACAGGTGCTACTTGCCAACCTGTTGTTGCCAATAACACTTCGTTTAGCTCACTTAGCTGTGGAATACGATCATGCGGTAGGTTAATTTTTTTTAACCCTTCCATGTACTCGTTACAGGCTTTGCCTTCAATGCACGCAAGTTGGCGTGCTACAAGCTCAGACCAAATTTTATTTTCTTCATCGCTCCAATGTATAACGCCATTTTCATCTGGTGTTTTAGAGGTGTAATTACTTGCTTTAGCCATAAATACCTTCTTTGGGTTTAAACCCTAAATCGGTGTCAAAATAATAGCCACATGCTCGGCTATTCGATGTAGCCATACTATGCAAAAGTGAACAAAAGTTTAATAGCTTGACTCAGATCAATACTTTCGCATATTGCACAGATCGTAAATTTATAATTACATCAGAGCAAAGATAAAAACACACCCTATATTTAACAGTACTTACAGATCGAAATCACTGTAAACAATAAATTACACGTTACGATATTTTAGTAAATGCTTGGTTGAGATCGTTAATAATATCATTAACATCTTCAAGCCCAACAGATAAGCGAATTAAACCATCACTAATTCCGGCTGCTAATCTTTCTTCGGGTGTGTAAGGCGAATGGGTCATCGATGCAGGGTGTTGAATAAGTGTTTCGGCATCGCCTAAGCTAACCGCTAAAGTACATAGCTTCATGCTATCAATAAACTGCTCACCGTCGGTTAAACTCCCTTTAATTTCAAAAGCAATAACACCGCCAGCAGCTTTCATTTGCTTACCAATAAACCGATGACCTGGGTGCGACTTCAGTCCAGGATAGTACACTTTACTCACTTGAGGGTGAGCCTCTAAATATTCAGCAATTGTTTGCGCACTCTGGCAATGACGCTCTACCCGTATAGCTAATGTTTTTAAGCCTCGGTTAATTAACCATGCATCGTGTGGGCTAATCGTCGCGCCTATATCTTTTAACACCGTCATTTTAATATGTGTAATGTGCTCAAGGGATCCACACACAATACCTGCGACTACATCGCCGTGACCATTTAAATACTTGGTAGCACTGTGCATAATAATATCGATGCCGTATTGTTTAGGTGACTGTAGCAGCGGCGTTAAAAAGGTATTGTCGACCACACTTATTAAATTATGCTGTTTTGATACATCACCAATAAGTGCTAAATCAATAACGGCCATCGTTGGGTTTATCGGGGTTTCTGCAAATATCATTTTTGAGTTTGGCTTTATTGCAGCACGTAACTCATCTTCATTGGTCATATCCACAAAGGTGACTTCAATGCCCCAACGCGGCAACATATGCGCAAAAAAAGCAAAGGTGCAACCATAAAGCGCACTTGATGCAACTAAGTGATCGCCTTGTGATAAAAAGCTCAGTACTGAAGCCGATACCGCTCCCATACCTGTAGCCGTTGCCGCTGCAGCCTCACAGCCCTCTAATTGCGCCACTTTTTGTTCAAGTTCAGTGGTGGTAGGGTTACCCAAACGCGTATAAATATAACCTGGCTCATCGCCAGCAAACCGTGCAGCACCTTGGGCGGCATTTTCAAAATGAAATGTCGATGTTTGGTATAATGGCGAGGTTAATGCGCCATGGGGATCGTTGGCTTTTTGTGGGCCATGGATACATTGGGTGTGTGGATGATGCTTGCTCATTGTGTGCTCTCGTTTTTATTATGTGTGTCAATTACATAAATAAAACGCACCGCACTTTAAATCACAAGCATGCCGGATGCTCAGATGGCTATTTGTGCAAACTTTACTCAAAAAGCTGTACACAAATATTGCCAACTATTTACTCTCCGCTCTCTTAGTGCGACTCATAATTTTACTCGCAATCCCTTGAACAGTGCCTTTTAACAAGCTGCGTTTATTTTCAAGACGCGGTAAGGGTCGGCTTAATTCCATGGCTTTATAGCCTATACGAGCTGTAAATATACCCGCACTGACGCCTTGCGCGGCTCGCCCTGAAAGTTTGCCTAATAGCTCAGCACTAAGTGCCGTGGCCGCTAAATCAGATACAAGCTCTGCACTGCCTACAAACATGACTTGTTTTAACAGCATTCGATAGAGTTTAATTCGACTGGCGTAACCAAAACCAATGCCATAAATTTTACCTATTTGTTCAATTAATTTTGTACCGCGCCATAGCACAGCTATCATATCCACCAGCGCAAGAGGGCTTAATGCGACTAATAAGGCTGACTCTGTTGCAAAGCGGTTTATAAGCTTTTTAGCTTGGGTGTCTTGCGTTACCAGTAGGCTATTAGCGTAAAGTGTCATTATTTCTTTATCACTATGGTGCGTAGCAACTTGGTTTTTAAAGTTTTCAAAATTATCTAACTGCTGGTGCTTGTTCAATTTTTCAAGCCAAGGGAGTGCACCACCCACTTGCTCACTGTTTAATAGCCTATCGGCTTCATGGCGATGCAGCTGATTACGCTTTAAACTGCGCAACATCCGATACTCTCGCCATAACAATCTTGTTATTAATAGCAGAGCGCTTACCACGGCGGTTAAATAAACACTGCCCAAAATAAGCGATTGCTGATAAGCAAGCACAATAGAAAACCCAAACTCTAGCAGTACTAAAATAATAAAGCTGAGCGCAAACAAGCCTTTGAGCGTTTGCCATTTTGACTTTTTATACACCGGCTCTAAATCAACTTCAGGCTCAAGCGCATCATCCTCAAGCTCAGAGGTGTAATCACTTTGTCCGTGTTCAATAATTTTAGCAGGTGTTAACGCAGGCTCGTTTTGCTCAATACTTTGTGCACTAATACGACGCCCTGCTTGAAACTGTTGCGTTGACTCACTCATGTTAATTTATCTCCTAGCAAGTACTGCATCACATGATCTAATCGAATATGTTTAAGTTGCTTGTCGGGGCTTGGCATCGGCGAAAATGACAAAAATTCAAACCCTTGCGCTGGCCACTCACTTTTATTAAGCATTCTACTTGGCGGCTCTGGTGGTAAATAAGTCAGCCACTCATCCTCGTTTAAAGGTTTACCGTAAACGCAATCAAGGGTTTGACCTTTATCAACCACTTGGCGAGGTTGGGTTGCGGTAATTGATGACATAGCCATAGTTTCAATTTGTACACCATCAAACTTTAAATGATTACTTTGCTCTTTAACCAGCGAGTCTAGTAACAAGGCTAACGCTTTATGATGCTTAGCACTGATGTGATCTGACTTATTAGCCGCAAACAATATTTTATCAATATTCGGTTTGAATAAACGTTTAAAAAAGCCAGACTCCCCATAACTAAAATGTGCCAACAATTGATTAATAACACGGCTTTGCTCATGCAACGTTTCATGGCCTTCATTTAATGCACTGAGTACATCAACCAACACAATTTGGCGGTCAAAATGACGAAAATGCTCATTATAAAATGGCTTAACGACTTCTTTCACGTAAGCATTAAAACGTTTAATTAAATGCGCTAAATTAGAACCCGCCACCACATCGTCTTTCATCATTTCAGGGTTTATTGGAAAAAATAACAATAACGGCGCACCTTGCAAGTCGCCTGGCATTAACATTCGCCCGGGTTGTAACATCGCAAGTTTAGTGTCTTTTTTTAGCCCTACTAGCATGCGTTGATAAAGTTGTGCAATGTTAGCAAGCTCACTTTCATCCACAGGCGCATGTAAATCAAGTTGCTTTACAGCGTGTAAAAAATCGCCTGAGGTAGCGCTGCGAGGAGACTGATTTAATAATGGGTATTGCTGTTCACACCACGCAGTATAGCTTTGTTCAAGCATAGGTAAATCGAGCAGCCATTCGCCTGGATAGTCAATAATATCAAGGTATAACGTTGATTGCGGTGAAAAATGACCTCGCAGACCCGCATTACTTTGGTATTTAATCGCCAAGCGCAGGGTATTTATTCGCTCTGTAGACGCCGGCCATGCAGGATCACCTTCCATTGGCAGTAAAGCATTTATTGCACGGTTATAGTCAAAGGTGGGCACGTTTAATGCCTCTTGCGGCACAATTTTAGTGGCAATATGACGATGCTCGCGCATCACATCAAAAAAAGGTAAGTTGTTGTCATTCGCCTGAGAGGTTAAGTGCTTAACTAACGCACTGATAAACGCGGTTTTACCACTGCCGCTCAACCCCGTTACGGCAAGCTTAACATGTTGGTCTAAACTACGGTGCAGGGCTTTTTGTGCTTTGCCTTTAAAGGTTTTAAAGGTCTTTTTTGCAAATGATTGGCTCATAAAGTGTTTTGCACCCTATCTGCCGTAATTGTTCACGTTACAAACAAGGTGCTTATCAATCCTTTAAAGTTTATTAATTTCACGACTGACCGTAAATTCGCTTGAGGTAACGTAACGTTCCATCTCTTGTAAGCGAACATCAACACGTGTTAAACGCTCTTTTAAGTCTTGTAATGCACGACGAGGTGGCTCGCCCTTTTGCCATACTTTAAACTTAACTTCTAGTGGGTCATCACTATAAGTTGAATGCGTTTTATGTGTTGCAGCAGGCTTTTTATCTAAAATAAACCATGCTGCAATGTACGCTACCACAAATAATGGGCCACCGGTTAGTAGTACCGCACTAACAAATATAATGCGAACTAACCATAACTCCATATTAAAGTAGTCACTTAAACCGGCACATACGCCAGCTATTTTGCCGCGTTGTGGGTCTCTGAATAATTCGCGTTTAGTGTTCATACTTTTTGTCTCCACTGAGGTGACTCTTGATCAAGCAACGCTTCTAATGTTTCTACTCTATCAGCCATTTTTTCAGCTTTTTGTGCAAGCTCCAATAATTGGCGGTGCTCATGCTCACTCAACCCTTGGCTTACTTGCTTTTTGCTACGGTAGTGTAAAATTAACCACAGTGGCGCAACAAAAATCATAAATAAGATAAAGGGGGCAACTAGTATCTCTGGATCAAACATAATCCTCTCCTGACAATCCGTATTCTATGTTGATGTCAGGGGCACGTGGCCCCTGATATTATCGTTTTATTTATTTGCGAGTTTCTTTTTAAGTTCAGCTAACTCGTCATCAATCTTTTCATTCTTTTGTAAGTCTGCAATTTCATCAGCTAACGTTTGTTTACCTAAATCATAAGACTCTATTTGAGATTCTAGCCCATCAATTTTGGTTTCGTAACGTTCAAAGCGATTAAGTGCATCCTCTACTTTAGAACTATCAAGCGCTTTTTTAACTTCAAGGCGCGACTCAGCCGAGCGTTGACGTAAAATAATCGCTTTTTGACGTGCCTTAGCATCTGCTAGCTTTTCTTGTAGCGTAGTAACCTCTTGTTGTAGCTTCTCAATATGAGACTCTACATGGTCAAGTTCACTTTCTACCGCAGCAACTGCGTCGGCTGATTTTTGCTTTTCAAGTAATGCTGAGCGTGCTAAATCGTCACGATCTTTGCTCAGTGCCAGTTCGGCTTTGTCTTGCCAATCGTTTACTTGGGCTTTTAGTGTATCTACGCGACGTACTAATTCTTTTTTCTCAGCGAGTGTTTTTGCTGATGTAGAGCGAACCTCTACCAGTGTATCTTCCATCTCTTGGATAATAAGACGAACCATTTTTTCAGGGTCTTCTGCTTTATCTAAAATGGCATTGATATTAGAATTAACAATGTCTGCAAAACGTGAAAAAATTCCCATAACATATACCTCTATTATTTAATCTAAATGTGTCTGCTTTTATTAGTATCAATATGCTTGCCAACTTTTTTAATTTTAAAATAGCAATAAATTTCAAACAGTTAAATCCAAATTACAAATTGCTTTTGTTATCAATCATAATGAAATACACTAACTGTTAGTAAAAATGACTAAGAGTTAGGAAATATGAGTCAATATCGCCAACAGGATAATTTGCTCGGCCAATCAGACAGCTTTTTATCGGTTCTTGATCAGGTATCGCAGCTAGCAAACCTAGATAAACCCGTACTTATTATTGGTGAACGTGGTACCGGTAAAGAGCTTATAGCAGCACGTTTACACTTTTTATCCAAGCGCTGGGATCAAAGTTACGTCAAACTCAACTGTGCGGCATTAAACGAAAATCTACTCGAAAGTGAATTATTTGGCCATGAAAGTGGTGCATTTACCGGCGCAAGTAAACGCCATGAAGGCCGATTTGAGCGGGCTAATAGCGGCACCTTATTTTTAGATGAGTTGGCAAATACTTCTGCCCTAGTGCAAGAAAAGCTATTAAGGGTAATCGAGTATGGTGAGTTTGAGCGTGTTGGCGGCAAACAAACGGTTAAAGTAGATACGCGCTTAGTCTGTGCGACCAATGAAGACTTACCGCATTTAGCGCAGCAAGGTGAATTCAGAAGCGATTTACTCGATAGGCTCGCATTTGATGTGATCACTCTACCGCCACTGCGCGAACGCCAAGACGATATTATGTTATTGGCTGAGCAATTTGCAATGAATATGGCACGCGACTTAGAGTGGGAGTTATTTAGTGGCTTTACTCGCAATGCACAAGAAAGTTTACTTAGTTATGAGTGGCCGGGTAATGTGCGTGAGCTTAAAAATGTGGTGGAGCGAAGCCTTTATCGCCACGGCAATGAACACATCCCTGTGCATAAAATTATTTTAGACCCATTCGAAAGCCGCTTTAGACCTAAAGCACGTATTAAACATACACAAGCCCCTGTTGCTGTGCAAAATGAAGTTGTTAATACCCAGCCCACAGAAGCGCCTGTAACACCGAGTTTGAGTAACGCAGAACCTGAGTTTCCTTGTGACTTAAAAACACTCTCTAATGAATTTGAGATCACATTAATAAAAAAAGCATTAGAACATAGCCAATTTAATCAAAAGAAGACTGCAGAAGTACTTGGTTTAACGTATCATCAATTACGTGGTTATTTGAAAAAATACAATTTGCTGGAATAGTAGAGGTTGTGCGGGTGCATAAATTATTACTTGCTTTATTATCATTGAGTTTAGTAGGTTGCATTGATAGTAAAGAAGAAATCTTAGAAGAAAAAAACCAAGGCCTCGTTTATTGCGCTGAGGCAAATCCTGTGTCGTTCAATCCACAAGTCACAACCACAGGATCAACGATCGATATTATTGCTAACCAGTTGTACGACCGGTTAATTAGTATTGACCCTGTGACCGCTGAATTTAAAAGCGAACTAGCCACCGACTGGAAAATTAGCAAAGACGGTAAGTCTGTCACTTTTACTCTGCGCAAAGGGGTTAAATTTCATACCACCGCGTATTTTACTCCAACACGCGAATTTAACGCTGATGATGTCATTTTCACTTTCAGTCGTTTATTTGATGTATACAACCCCTATCACTTTGTCGGTGATGCGAATTACCCCTACTTTCAAAGTGTGGGTATTGACCAACTTATTCGTAAAATTGTCAGGGTGTCTGATCACCAAGTTCGGTTTGAATTATTTAACGCAGAAAGCAGTTTTTTAGCGAATATGGCGACCGATTTCGCAGTGGTGCTCTCTAAAGAATATGCCATGGCGCTCAAAGCCAACAACCAAGAAAACCTATTTGATCAATATCCAGTTGGCACCGGTCCTTATATTTACAAAGAATACCGACGAGACCATTTAGTACGCTTTTATAAAAACGCTGACTATTGGAAACACGAGGTGGCACTTGAGCAGTTGGTGTACGACATTACCCCTAATGGCACAACGCGTATTGCTAAAATTCTTACCAAAGAGTGTGACGTAACTGCGCATCCTAGCAGTGCACAGTTAAGTATTTTAGCTCAGCGAGATGATATTAACGTTGAAAGGGAAACCAACTTAAACATAGGTTATTGGGCATTTAATACCGAACGCCCTCCGTTTGATAACTTAAAAGTACGCCAAGCCTTAGTGCATGCCATTGATATAGAAAAAATAATGCAGGCAGTTTACTACGGTAATGGACTTCGTGCGCGGTCAATACTACCACCCACGTCGTGGGCGTTTGAACCACAAAAAAACATGCCTATTTTTGACCCACAACTGGCAAAAAAACTATTAACTGAAGCGGGTTATGAAAAAGGGTTTGATATGAGCATTTGGGCTATGCCTGTCAGCCGTATTTATAACCCTAATGCACGAAAAATGGCAGAGCTGATGCAAAGCGATTTACGCAAAATTGGCGTTAACGTTAATATTGTCGAGTATGAGTGGAACACCTTTATTCAACGCATAGGCGAGCACCGTCACGACAGTGTATTATTAGGTTGGGCAGCAGATACGCCTGATCCTGATAACTTTTTTAGCCCGTTACTTAGCTGCACCGCGACCTTCAGTGGCAAAAACCCAGCGAACTGGTGTAATCCTGAATTTGATTTACTGTTAACTAAAGCTCTCGATACGACCGATTTAAATTTACGTAAACAATATTACGACGCTGCACAAAGTATGATCATCGAACAATTACCCTTATACCCAATAGCCCACGGCATGCGTTTTCAGGCAAGTAGTGCTGATGTTGAGGGGATCACACTCGGGCCATTTGGCGCTATTTCATTGGCTAACGCGAGGAAGAAGTAATGTTATTCGATTATATTTTACGCCGCCTCGGATTGTTATTTTTCATGGTGTTATTACTGAGTATTTTTACTTTTTCGCTGAGCTACTTATTCCCTGGCGATCCACTGAGTAACTTAAGCGGCATACCAGACACTAATTTTACTCAAAATGCACAGCTAGAAGAAAAGTACCTGTTTAACAGTAACTACTTTATGCAGTACATTGCCTTTGTTGGGCGAATAGTACAAGGCGATTGGGGCGTGTCGTTTGCCTCAGGAGATAGTGTTTTTGCTCACGTGGTTGATTTAATTCCAGCGACCTTAGAGCTGAGTATTTATGCGTTAGTCATCTCGGTTGTAGTAGGCGTGCCTGTCGGGATTTTAGCATCGGCTTATCATAAACAATGGCCTGATAAATTAATTAGCTCAACAGCTATGGTTGGCTATTCTATGCCTATTTTTTGGCTCGCGTTATTACTAATTATGGTTTTTTCGCTCAAACTTGGTTGGTTTCCTATGTCGGGGCGAGTGAGCTTATTGTATGAAATACCTGCCAGTACGGGGTTTATCTTACTGGATATTTTACTAGCTGATTTTCCCTACAATGGCATGGCAATGCTTGATGCACTGCATCACCTAACGTTACCCACCATTGTACTGGCTATGTATCCGACTACTGTATTGGTGCGCTTTACTCGCGAATCAATGTTAAAAGTAATGGATCAAAACTTTATCAAAACAGCTCGCGCCAAAGGCCTTAACCGTGGACAGCTTATTATTCATCACGCCCTGAGAAATGCATTACTGCCAGTCATAAAGCAAATAGGTTTGCAATTTAGCACCTTAATCACCCTTGCTATGATCACCGAGGTTATTTTTTCATGGCCGGGGATTGGCCGTTGGTTAATAGACAGTATTTATCAACGTGACTACCCTGCCATACAAGGGGGGTTAATGGCCGTTTCTTTTTTTATTATTATTGCCACAATTATAGCTGAACTAACATACACCCTACTCGATCCTCTGTCTCGGAACCAAGCGCATGGCAAAGTTTAATTTATTTTCAGAAGATTCAAATAAATCGCCATTAGCGAGACTATGGCGAAAATTTAAAAATAACCATCCTGCTTTGGTGGGTTTATGGGTGTTTATTGCCTTTAGTATATTAGCTGCAACAGCGCCGTTTCTTGCGCCCTATGGAGTAAACCAACAGCACAGTAATGCACTACTGCTGCCACCTTCATGGAATGAAATGGGCGATGTGCGGTTTATTTTAGGCACCGATGACTTAGGCCGAGATGTGCTTTCACGCTTAATGAATGGCGCGACTTATACATTTGGCTTGTCGGTCGTGGCTGCACTAATTACCACCATAATTGGTGTGTTAGTCGGTACATTTGCTGGTATTAGCAAAGGCATACGCTCTAGCTTTTTGAACCATTTACTTGATGTAACCTTGTCTATCCCCTCATTATTATTGGCCATTATTATTATTGCCATACTCGGTCCTGGATTAATGAATACCGTTTGGGCAATTATTTTAGCGCTGTTACCACAGTTTATTCATTCCATTAGAAACCTAATCGTTGATGAGCTAGGTAAAGATTATGTCACAGCGTACCGGCTCGATGGGGCCTCTAAGTGGCATATTTTATCGCGCGGTATTTTTCCTAATGTGTATGAATATATTGTGGTTATTTTTACTATGGCCCTCTCTACTGCTATTTTAGATATTGCTGCGCTAGGGTTTTTAAAACTTGGCGCACAGCCGCCGACCACTGAATGGGGTGCTATTTTGGCCGAAAACTTAGGGCTTATTTATTTAGCGCCATGGACAGTGGCTCTTCCGGGTGTACTGCTATTTTTAGCCGTTCTTTCAACAAACTTGGTGGGCGATGGACTTCGCAAAGTTTTACAAGCGCGTAAGGCCGATTAAATGCATTTACTAGATATTCGAAACTTAACCATAGAGCTGCAAACGTCTGAAACCGCTATTCGCGCTGTTGACCGGGTAAGTTTTAGTTTAAAAGAAGGTGAAGTACACGCCTTAGTGGGAGAATCCGGCTCAGGAAAAAGCTTAATTGCAAAAGCCATTGTAGGCGTACTTAACGAACGCTGGGTTATAACCGCCGATAGAATGCATTGGCGCGGTGTCGATTTAATGCGCCTCACACCAGAGCAGCGCCGTAAAACCGTCAGCCAAGACATTGCAATGATTTACCAAGATCCAAGTCGCTGCCTTGACCCTACTGCAAAAATATTTAACCAAATCGCTGAAACACTGCCTGAAGTGGCCGCCAAAGGGTTTTTCTTAAAACGCAACCGAGAGCGTAAAGATCGTGTAAAAGCACTGATACACAAAGTGGGCATTAAAAATCATGAAGCCGTGCTTGATAGCTACCCTCATGAACTCTCTGAAGGCGTTTGTCAAAAAGTCATGATAGCCATGGCCATTGCGCGTACACCTAAATTGCTCATTGCTGATGAGCCAACAACCGCACTAGAAAGTACCACTCGTGCGCAGGTATTTCGATTATTAAAAAGTTTGAATCAGCTAAAGAATATGTCTATTTTGATGATTTCCCATGAGCTAGAAGAAATAGTAAATTGGTCACATGGTATTCATGTTTTGTATTGCGGACAAATGGTTGAAGCGGGTCCAACGCACCGTATTTTTAGCCAACCGCGTCATCCTTATACGCAGGCTTTATTAAAAAGCTTACCTGATTATGAGCACGGCTTAGCCCATAAAGAACCTTTTTATGCATTAAAAGGCACCATACCTACACTACAACATTTACCGATTGGTTGTCGTTTAGGACCGCGTTGCCCGCAAGCACAAAAAGAGTGTGTGGTTGCCCCTAAACTCTCTAAACACCACGGCCATAGTTACGCATGTCACTTTCCATTGATCAAGGAAGTAAAATAATGCAACCTTTGTTAAAAGTTCAAGCCTTATCAAAAGCCTTTAACATGCGTGCAGGCTTATTTAGCCGTAAAAAATTTGATGTACTAAAAAACATCTCATTTAGTATTGGTAAAGGTGAAACGATTGCCATTATTGGTGAAACCGGCTCAGGAAAAAGCACCCTAGCTAAATTGTTAGTTGGCGCATACAGTGCAGACAGCGGACAAATATTATTAGAAAATAACACCATTGAAAACAACGGCCAGCGCGATGCTCAGTGCCGTTATATCCGAATGATTTTTCAAGATTCGGCCACCTCGTTAAACCCAGCACTAACCATTGCAGAAATGCTCGACGATTGCCTAAAATTTAATACCGATTTTGATAAAGATCAGCGCAGTGAAAAAATTGGCAGTACTTTACTTAAGGTCGGTTTGCTGGTTGATCATCAACAATACTATCCGCATATGTTTAGTATTGGGCAATTACAGCGTATAGCGCTCGCTCGCGCACTTATTTTAGATCCCAAGGTTGTTGTACTCGATGAGGCACTTTCGTCGCTTGACCCCTCTGTGAGGGCGCAAATAGTTAACTTATTACTTAAATTACAGCTCGAAACCGGTTTAACCTATATTTTGATCACCCATCACTTAAGTTTAGTGCGTCATATTAGCGACCAATTAGTCGTTCTCAATAAAGGTGAAATTGTTGAATACGGTCCCACAGAAGCTATTTTTCAAAGCCCGCAGTCAAAGGTTACTCAACGCTTATTAAGCTGTTAATACAAAAACAAAAAAGGCGCCAATTGGCGCCTTTTATAGTTTAGCTATTATTTATTCCGCAGGTTGCGCTGCTTTTGGTACATTTAGTTCCGCTTGTTGCTTAAGCGACTCAATGAATACCGTATAGTTTTTCTGTGCTTGGGCCATCGTGATATTTTGCTTCATTTGTGGCTCAATGCTGTCACTCACTGGTGCATCCGTGACTGAGTTAAGCGCAACAATAGCAGCATCACCATTGTTTAAGTTAACTACATCATAAACTGCGCCATCACGTGGGTGCGCCATTTTAAATACTTGGGTAACAATAGCAGGCGAAACAGCAAAGCTTTCACGAGTAAGTTGCGACTCTTGACGAACGCTTAGTAACTGCTCAATAGCAACGTCGTTTAAGCTCTTACCGTCTTTGATTTGTGCAAATAAGGTACGTGCTTTTTCTTTAGCAAGATCCGACGCTTTTTCGTTTACTAAGCGTGTTTTAATTTGCTCGCTTACTTCGCTCAATGCTTTAGTTGCAGCCGGTTGATGCTCGTTAACACGAACCACAATCACGTGCTCATTACCTAGTTCGATTACTTCTGAGTTTACTTTATCTTCTAGTAATTCAACTGATGATAATGCGGTTATAACCGCAGGATTATTAAGTGGCTCAGGAAGCGCACTCAGTGCTAATAGCGGTGTAGATTGCACTTCAACACCCGCCACTTCAGCAGCATCGTCTAAGCGGTCAGAAATCTCAAATGCTAACGCACCCATTTCTGTTTGCTTCTCGTAAAACGCATCCACTTTTTCAGCTTGTTCAAGTTCAGCACGTAAATCGGCTTTCACGGCATCGTAAGGTTTAACTTGCTGCGATTGAATGTCTGTAAGTTTAATGATGTGATAACCAAATTCAGAGGCTACTACATCAGAGTAATCACCTTTGTTTTGCAGTGCAAAAGCAGCATCTTCAAATGCAGGCTCCATGACATCACGTTCAATCCACTCTAGGTCACCACCCATTTCGGCGCTAACAATATCATCTGACGACGATTCAGCTAATTGTGCAAAATCAGCACCCGCATTAAGCTGTGCTAATAAAGACTCAGCTTTCGCTTTTGCCGCATCGTCATCTTCACTGTTATCAATTAAGATATGTGATACACGACGTTTTTCAGGCTCAACATATTGCGCTTTACTCTGCTCATAATATGCTTTTACGTCGTCTTCGCTTACCGATGCAACATCGATATCATCTGCATCTAACTCAATGTAATTAACTGAAATAAGCTCTGGCGATAAAAATTGCCCTGCATTTAATTCGTAATAATCAGCCACTTCTTGATCAGTAACGTCAACATCAGCCTGCATTGCTTGTTTATCAATGACTAAATAATCAATGCTGCGAGTTTGTTGTTGCAGTGCAATGGCTGATTTAAGCTCGTTTTGCAATGCAAAGTCAGTTCCTGCAACCGCTGACACTAACTGGCTACGTGTCATATCATCACGAAGGTACTCTCGAAATGAATCAGGTTGGAAGTTCATTTGACGAATCACTTGTAAGTAACGGTCGTTATTAAACTGATCGCCAATTTTAAAATAAGGAAGCTCTAAAATTGTTTGACGAATACTTTCATCACTCACACGCAGACCCAGCTCAGTCGCTAACTGGCTTTGTAATTCTTGTTGTACTAAACGGTCAATCACGCCTTGACGTATTTGAGCCATATAAGTTGGATCGGCTGCTATTTGGGTAAAATATTCACCAAATTGTTGTTCTAAGCGGCTACGTTCATTTTGAAACGCACGGCTAAATTCTGTTTGGCTAATTTTAATTCCATTTACTTCAGCAACGGGTTGTTCTGTGGTTTGACCTAAGTAACTACCGATCCCAGCTAAGGCAAAAGATAAAATCACCGCGCCTAAAATGACTTTGGCTACCGGCCCTTGCGAACCTTCTCTGATTTTCTCAAGCATTTGTTTATCTCTTTTCTGACCAAGGTCTTTTCTACCTTGTCATATGTAAAAAAAGCGTATCTTACCAGATACGCTTTTTCACTTGAAGTAACTGGCGGTGAAGTAACTTAATTCATCGATTAGAATAATTAAGCGTATTGTTCACTCGCCATAACTAATTTGTTTACACAGTGATTAGTTTACTGCGTCTTTAAGCGCTTTACCGGCTTTAAAAGCTGGGATGTTAGCAGCAGCAATTTGAATCGTTTCACCAGTTTGTGGGTTACGACCTGCACGAGCAGCACGCTCACGTACAGAGAAAGTACCAAAACCAACAAGTGCAACTGAGTCGCCATCTTTTAGCGCGCCAGATACAGATTCGATGAATGAATCTAGTGCACGACCTGCAGCCGCTTTAGAAATGTCAGCATCAGCTGCGATTTGATCGATTAATTGAGATTTATTCACAATATCATCCTCTTTCATTGTTGTTATCAAGAGCGATTGTTTTTTTAAACTAACATCACTGTTTTGAAATTTTTGAGCATTTATTTAAAGCTCATATGATTATATTTTTCTTAAGCCTAGGCCCTGCAAGGGCTAGGCTTGAAAACCAGTGCTTAACTTATCATACCGTTTAGATTTGAAAAGCCCCTAAAAGCACTTTTTTTGGCTTTTTTACTGCTTTTTCGGTGTTTCGACTGAAAAACTATCAACTGGATGCACTAAAGCAAGCTTTAATACCTCATCAATCCATGTAACTGGGTGAATATCAAGACCCGCCAATACATTGTCAGGTATCTCTTTTAAGTCACGTTCGTTAATTTTTGGAATGATGACCGTTTTAATCCCACCACGGTGAGCCGCTAATAATTTCTCTTTTAAACCACCAATAGGCAATACTTCACCACGTAAGGTAATTTCACCTGTCATGGCTACATCAGAGCGCACCGCATTACCGGTTAAGCTTGAAACCAAACACGTTACCATTGCAATACCGGCACTTGGGCCATCTTTAGGTGTTGCACCCTCAGGTACGTGTACGTGAATATCGCGCTTTTCATAAAAGTCGCTATTAATACGCAGCTCATCAGCACGATTACGCACAACGGTCATTGCCGCTTGAATCGACTCTTGCATTACATCGCCTAACGAGCCGGTGTAAGTCAATTTGCCTTTACCTGGTACTGCAGCACATTCAATCGTGAGTAAGTCACCACCGACTTCTGTCCATGCAAGGCCTGTAACTTGGCCAATACGGTCGCCATCTTCTGCTTTACCGTAATCAAAGCGCTGCACACCTAAGTATTCTTCAAGGTTATCTGCATCAATTGTCACTGTTTTAGTGTCTTTTTCGATTAAGATATTTTTAACCGCTTTACGACATAGCTTAGATACTTCACGCTCTAAATTACGCACGCCCGCTTCACGAGTGTAATAACGGATAATACCAATGATGGCACTGTCGGCAATTTCAACTTCTTTAGCTTTTAAACCATTACGCTTAATTTGCTTAGGAATTAAATGTTCTTTAGCAATATTTAGCTTTTCGTCTTCGGTGTAACCCGATAATCGAATCACTTCCATGCGGTCTAATAAAGGACCTGGAATATTAAAGCTATTTGAGGTTGCAACAAACATCACATCAGATAAGTCGTAATCAACTTCTAAGTAATGGTCCGCAAAGTGACTGTTTTGCTCAGGATCCAATACTTCTAACAATGCTGATGCAGGGTCACCGCGCATATCTGCTGACATTTTGTCAATTTCATCTAACAAGAATAATGGGTTTTTAACGCCCACTTTAGTCATGTTTTGAATTAACTTACCAGGCATAGAGCCAATGTAAGTACGACGATGCCCACGAATCTCAGCCTCATCGCGTACACCACCGAGTGCCATACGAACGTATTTACGACCCGTTGAACGCGCAATAGACTGTCCAAGTGATGTTTTACCTACACCTGGCGGTCCAACTAAACATAAGATTGGCCCTTTAAGTTTATTTGTGCGCTGCTGTACTGCGAGGTACTCAATAATGCGCTCTTTGACTTTATCAAGGCCGTGGTGGTCGCTATCTAATATTTTTTGCGCGCCGGCTAAGTCTTTTTTCACCTTGGAGCGTTTTTTCCACGGTACGTTAATTAACGTATCTATGTATGAGCGAACAACACTGGCTTCTGCCGACATTGGCGACATCATTTTAAGCTTATTTAATTCAGCTGTGGCTTTTTCTTTCGCTTCTGATGGCATGCCAGACTCTTCAATGCGCTTTTTCAACGCTTCAAATTCATCCGGTACGTCATCAATTTCACCCAACTCTTTTTGAATCGCTTTCATTTGCTCATTGAGGTAATACTCACGCTGCGATTTTTCCATTTGCTTTTTAACGCGGGTGCGAATTTTCTTCTCAACTTGCAATAAGTCTATTTCACCTTCCATCAGCGCCATTAAGTACTCTAAACGTTCTGTAACGCTAGATATTTCGAGTACTTTTTGTTTTTCAGGCACTTTTAATGGCATATGCGCAGCCATGGTATCAGCAAGACGCGCTGGCTCATCAATACCAGAGACCGAGGTCATGACTTCAGGTGGGATTTTTTTATTTAATTTTACATAGCCTTCAAACTGGCTTAATGCACTGCGAATAAAGATATCTTGTTCTTGTTCGTTCACTGAATCCGATTCAATAAACTGTGCATTGGCAACGAAAAAGTCTTCGTTATCAACAAACTCTTCGATATTCGCACGTTGTGTGCCTTCAACTAATACTTTTACTGTACCATCGGGTAGCTTTAATAATTGAAGTACAGTCGCAATTGTCCCAACACGATAAATATCGTCTTTCTCAGGCTCATCTACAGTTGCATCTTTTTGTGCAACTAAGAAAATTTGTTTGTCTTTATCCATTGCCGCTTCAAGGCATTTTATTGATTTTTCACGGCCTACAAAAAGCGGGATCACCATGTGTGGATACACCACCACATCGCGCAGTGCTAGCACAGGGATTTCGACTCGATCGTTTCTCTCAAGCGTCATTGTATTTTCTCTTTGCACTTCATTTATTTAAAGATTACTCAAGTATATGGGGATAACCTAATTAAAGTTCAACAATTTTTGTTAACTCGATTAAATTAATTATAAAAAAAGGAGCCATTGGCTCCCTTTTTTTATAATTCGCTCAGAATTTAATCTGCCGCAGCGTGTTCTTGATGACTGCTATCATAAATTAAGATGGGATCAGACTCACCTTTAATAACGGTTTCATCAACAACCACTTTGCTAACGTTATCAATTGAAGGCAGCTCATACATGGTATCAAGCAATACACCTTCTACGATTGAACGTAAGCCACGCGCACCGGTTTTACGTTCCATTGCTTTATGAGCAATAGCACGCAGTGCGTCATCACGAAACTCAAGCTCAACATCTTCCATACCAAACAATACTGAAAACTGCTTAGTGATGGCATTTTTAGGCTCACTTAAAATCTGTACCAGCGCAGCTTCATCAAGTTCTGTCAGTGTTGCAACCACAGGTAAACGTCCAATAAACTCTGGAATTAAACCATATTTTACTAAATCTTCTGGCTCGACATCTTTAAATGTTTCACTCAAAGAACGGCTCGCCGCCGACTCTTTAACGTTAACACCAAAACCAATACCGGTGTTTTTATGACTACGCTGTTCAATAACTTTATCAAGACCAGCAAATGCACCACCACAAATAAACAGGATCTTAGAAGTATCTACTTGTAAAAACTCTTGTTGTGGATGTTTACGCCCGCCTTGTGGAGGAACAGAAGCCACTGTACCCTCAATCAGTTTAAGTAAGGCTTGTTGTACACCTTCACCTGATACATCACGTGTGATTGATGGGTTATCTGATTTACGAGAAATTTTGTCAATTTCATCAATGTAAACAATACCACGTTGTGCTTTTTCTACGTCGTAGTCACATTTTTGTAAAAGCTTTTGAATAATGTTTTCAACATCTTCACCTACATAACCGGCTTCGGTTAGTGTGGTGGCATCGGCCATAGTAAACGGCACATCAAGTAAACGAGCTAACGTTTCAGCTAATAATGTTTTACCACTCCCGGTTGGGCCAATTAATAAAATATTACTTTTACCTAGTTCAACGTCTTGTTTAGTTGATTGATTGCGTAAACGCTTGTAGTGATTGTAAACCGCTACAGACAATACTTTCTTCGCATGGTCTTGACCAATAACGTAGTCGTCTAAGTGGTTACGAATTTCTTTTGGCACAGGTAATTTGTCAGCGGCATCATGCTTAGGCGCGATGTCTTTAATTTCTTCCCTGATAATATCATTACACAGCTCTACACATTCATCACAAACGTATACTGAAGGTCCTGCAATTAACTTTCGAACTTCATGCTGGCTTTTGCCACAAAAAGAGCAGTATAACAATTTATTACTTTTGTCGCCGTCTGTAGGAGTGTCAGACATTCAGCTACCTCATTTTATTACGTTGGCCACCAAAGTCTTGGTGGCTATTTTAATACGCTTTAACTATACCAAAATTTAGTGTTTTTCGCATAGTAACTCTCATTAGCAAGCATCACTGCTTGCAGGCATACTTACTTGCTACCGCGATTAGTAAATACTGAGTCAACAATACCGTAATCTACAGCTTGGCTTGCACTCATAAAATTGTCACGGTCTGTATCGCGTGAAACAACGTCAAGCGGTTGGCCAGTATGCTCAGCCATTAAGCGATTTAACTTGTCTTTAATAGACAGGATTTCTTTTGCATGTATTTCAAAGTCAGACGCTTGACCTTGGAATCCACCTAACGGTTGGTGAATCATCACGCGTGAATTTGGTAAACAAAAACGTTTACCCTTCGCGCCACCAGACAGTAAAAATGCGCCCATGCTAGCCGCTTGGCCTACACAGATTGTGCTTACGTCTGGTTTAATGAAGTTCATTGTATCGTAAATAGCCATTCCCGCAGTGACAGAGCCACCCGGTGAATTGATATATAAGAAAATATCTTTCTCTGGGTTCTCTGATTCTAAAAATAGCATTTGCGCTAAGATCAGGTTTGCCATGTTGTCTTCAACTTGGCCCGTTAAAAAGATAATACGCTCTTTTAATAGTCTCGAATAAATATCAAACGAGCGCTCGCCTTTAGCTGTTTGCTCAACAACCATAGGGACTAATGCGTTTAGGGGATCTGTCATACCAGTGTTCATACTTATTTAATTCCTTATGCGCTTATACTTATTCTAAGAAAAGCATAATGATCATTTTTAGCTAATTAAGAACCACAAACTAAAATGGCCCGGGCACACTGCATAAACAGAGTAACACGAGCCATTTAATCGTTAGCGAGCGCTTAAGTCAATGACTTATTATGCACCTTGCTGTGGATTCATGATGTCATCAAATGCTTTTTCAACATCAGTCACAGTTGCTTTAGCTAAAATAGCTTCAACAGCTTGCTCTTCCATTGCTACATTACGCATTTGCTGCATTAGTTGATCATTTGCTTTGTAGTATTCTACTACTTCAGTTGGATCTTCGTATGCAGAAGCTACAGTAGCAATCAATGCTTCAACTTTAGCGTCATCAACTTTGATGTCATTCGCTTTAATCACTTCACCTAATAATAGGCCAGTTTTAACACGTGTTACAGCTTGTTCGTGGAACAATTCAGCTGGAAGCTCTGGCATGTTTTGACCATTGCCACCAAAACGTTGAGCAGCTTGCTGACGTAGTGCGTCAACTTCTTGGTCGATTAATGCTTTAGGCACTTCAACTTCGTTTTGCTCTAAAAGACCTTTGATTGCTTGGTCTTTAACGTTAGCTTTAACCGCTTGGTCTAGCTCACGCGTCATGTTCTTTTTAACTTCTTCTTTAAGCGCGTCTACGCCGCCTTCGGTAACACCGAATTTAGTTGCAAACTCATCGCTTAATTCAGGTAATTCTTGCGCTTCAACTTTTTTCACTGTGATAGTGAATTGAGCCGCTTTACCTTTTAAGTTTTCAGCATGGTAATCTTCAGGGAAGTTTACATCAGCAACCACTTCTTCGCCTGCTTTTTTACCAACGATGTTATCTTCAAAACCTGGGATCATACGACCTTGACCAAGTTCTAATGGGAAGTCTTCAGCTTTGCCGCCTTCAAATTCTTCGCCGTCGATAGTACCAACGAAATCAACCGTTACACGGTCGTTTGCGCCAGCCGCTGCATCAACATCAGCCCAAGAAGCGTGTTGCTTACGAAGTGTTTCTAGCATGTTTGCTAAATCTTCGTCAGTAACTTCTACCGCTGGTTTTTCAACGGCAATTTTCTCTAAACCTTGAACTTCAACTTCAGGGTAAACTTCAAATGTTGCTGAGAATTCTAAATCTTTACCTGCTTCAAGTGCTTTAGGAGCAAATGTCGGTGCGCCTGCAGGGTTAATTTTTTCAGCAACAATTGCTTCAATGTAATTACGTTGCATTACTTCGCCAGCAACTTCTTGACGAACAGCTGGTCCGAAACGCTTGTTGATTACTGATACTGGAACTTTACCAGCACGGAAACCGTCGATACGCTGCGTTTTTGACAGTTGTTGTAAGCGTTTTTTTACTTCGGTCTCAACGTTCTCTGCAGGAACGGTGATGGTCAGACGGCGCTCAAGGCCTTGAGTCGTCTCAACAGAAACTTGCATGATTTACCTCAATATTCAATTTTGGCGACTGTTCGCCTTCCTTACAAACAAAGTAATCTATAGGCGTCTTGATAAAATTCAAGCTTTGGGGCTTAAAAAAATCCGTCGCTACCAGGAGATACCATTGCTGCTCTGCCCTTAGGGCACTATATTATTAAACAAATAGACGCGGCATTATAACCTAATATTTATGATAGTCGAGTGTAGGGGGGCAATTATTTGGGGTAGATCAGGCTAGATAACGACTAAGCGAATAAAAAACAGACTAATTAAGTGAAAATACGATTAATAAAGAAAAAATTAAGAGTGTTGTGTAATAAAAGTAGAATTTAGATGTGTTTTACTTAGGGGAAAATGGTCGGCGATGCAGGATTTGAACCTGCGACCCCTTGGACCCAAACCAAGTGCGCTACCAAACTGCGCTAATCGCCGATATAACTTTTCTTGAATACTTAAATGTTGGATTTAAGACCACTTATAAGAAAGTGGTCGGCGATGCAGGATTTGAACCTGCGACCCCTTGGACCCAAACCAAGTGCGCTACCAAACTGCGCTAATCGCCGATATTCTTTTTGTAAATTGGGGTGACTGATGGGGCTCGAACCCACGACAACCGGAATCACAATCCGGGGCTCTACCAACTGAGCTACAATCACCACGGCATTACAGTGTTTTCAAAATGGCGCACCCAGAAGGATTCGAACCTTCGACCGACGCCTTAGAAGGGCGTTGCTCTATCCAGCTGAGCTATGGGCGCATCGAAAACTTCATAGTTCACTAGTAAGTTAAATTGTTATGAATAAACATAAAAAATGGTCGGCGATGCAGGATTTGAACCTGCGACCCCTTGGACCCAAACCAAGTGCGCTACCAAACTGCGCTAATCGCCGATACTTACTATTGTCTGCGAGTGACCTCGTTGACAACGGGGTGCATAATAGTGATTTGACTGGGTTAGGTCAAACGTTTTTTTAAGAAAACAAATCAATTGCTCATTTTTAGTTCATAATGGTCAAATATTACGATACAGGGATAAAATTTAAACTCTTTTTTATAATTCGAGCGCTTATACTTTAAAAGCAACTTGGCGCTTAACCGCTTTTCTGCGAAAATAGTCGCCATATTAAAAAATGAGTAAGATAAAGGTGTTTTCTTTATCGGCATTTTAACCCCTATATATGCATTCGTTTTTTAAATGTATCGGTATCAAGTTAATTAACCTAATTAAAGGTCACCCATGACGGCAAACATCATTGATGGTAAAGCAGTAGCAAAACAAGTACGTAGCGCAGTGGCTGAACGAGTTTCAGAACGTGTTGCACAAAACCTTAGAGCCCCAGGATTAGCTGTGGTACTTGTTGGACAAGATCCAGCAAGCCAAGTTTACGTTGGTTCAAAACGTAAAGCCTGTGAAGAGGTTGGTTTTATTTCTAAGTCATTCGACTTACCAGCAGACACCACAGAGCAAGCGCTATTAGCATTAATTGATGAGTTGAATGTTGATGGTGAAATTGATGGTATTTTAGTGCAGCTCCCTTTACCAGAGGGCTTAGATGCAGAAAAAATTCTTGAGCGTATTACTCCACACAAAGACGTTGATGGTTTTCACCCTTATAATATTGGCCGATTAGCACAGCGTATGCCTGCTCTTCGTCCATGTACACCTAAGGGTATTATTACTTTACTAGATTCAACCGGCGTACGTTACAAAGGCATGCATGCTGTGGTTGTTGGTGCCTCTAATATTGTGGGTCGACCTATGTCACTTGAGCTGTTACTCGCCGGATGTACCACCACTGTTTGCCATAAGTTTACCCAAGATTTAGAAACGCATGTACGCCGTGCTGACTTACTGGTTGTAGCAGTGGGTAAACCTGAATTTATTCCTGGCGATTGGATAAAAGACGGCGCCATTGTTATTGATGTAGGTATTAACCGTTTAGACAACGGTAAATTAGTGGGTGATGTAGAGTACGCAGTTGCAGAGCAAAAAGCTGACTTTATTACCCCTGTACCAGGCGGTGTGGGCCCAATGACGGTTGCCAGCTTAATTGAAAATACGCTAGAAGCGTGTGAAAAATATCACAGCTAATAAACAAAAAATAAAGTAATGAAGAGCCCGCTTAATTGCGGGCTTTTTGTATCATCATTCTTCGTTTTATTAATGCCAAGCCTTGTGGCAATACCGAAAACACGATCATTAATAACATAATCGCGTACTGCCAACTTTCATATTGTTCGTTAATTAATAACCCTGCACATAAAATGCCGGCAATTGGGTTAGCTATAGTGCCAAAAGTAAATTCAACCACTGTCATTCGCCCTAATAACCAAACATACAAAATATAGGCTAAAGCAGTGTTAGGTACCACCAGCCAAAATAGCGCCAGCCATTGGGTTGTATTTATTGATGCAGTTAAAAATTGATACTGCTGGGGAGCAAAATAAAAAGCCTGTATTGCAGCAGCAATCGCTAGCAAACTGCCACCAATGATTAATTGCCACGTTAATACTGTCCACCAGTGTACTTTAGCGGTCACTTTTTTTACCAGCGTACTGCCTATAACAATAGTCAATAGCGCCCCTATCAGTGCCACTACTCCCAATAAATTAAGTGTAACATGTTGTGGGTCAAATAAGCGCCATGCTAAAACCACTAAAGCAAGGGCACAAAATCCTTGCACTAACGCTGGCTGTTGCCGTTTAACAAGCCAGGCATACAATAATGCCACTACCGGTACAGACACCATACCGACACCTGCAATCGCAGCAGGTAAATTAATCGCCATTACAAAAATAAAACTAAAAAACAACGCAATATTGATTGCGCCTATTAGAAAAATGCCTGGCCACTGTTTAGCAGTTGGCCAAGAAGGTTTAAATAACAACAATAATAAACCAGCAGGGAGTGCACGTATGGCTCCTAGCAAGATTGGCGGCCACTCTGGGGTTGCGTATTTAGTTACCGCATAAGTCGTTCCCCATAAAAAAGCTGGGATCATGGCAAGTAAAATATTCATTAATTTTCCATTTTTAAATTGATGAATGCGAGTTTAAAACCTCAACTATAATTGAGGTCAACAATATCAATTTTATTAAAAGCATAATCAATCTAATGCAATTGATATAACCAAAAAAGGGTTACCCTATGGCAACCCTTTTTTTGTGTTCAGCGCGTTATGGCTAAATCCGCAAAGCTCAACAAACCCTAAGCTTTACGCCACGTTGTTTTTCCCGCTGAATCTTCAAGTACTACACCTAACGCATTTAGAGCATCGCGAGCTTCATCTGCTGCAGCCCAATTTTTACTGGCACGTGCGTCATTACGTTTTACAATCAGTGCCTCAATTTCAGCCACTTCATCGTCGTTTTGACCGCCTTGTAAAAATGCCTCTGGTGCTTGTTGAGCAATACCAAGTATTTCACCTAAGCTACGTAGAATAAAGGCTAAATGTCCTGCTTTTTCGCTATCACTGTCTTTTACACGATTTAGCTCTTTAGCAACTTCAAACACAACCGGTAATGCTTCTGGCGAATTAAAGTCATCATTCATGGCTTTTCTAAACTTAGCCACATACTCATTACCCTCAAGCTCACATTCAACTGGCTCAACGCCACGTAATGCGGTGTAAATACGCTCAAGAGACGAACGTGCTTGGTCTAAGTTTTCTTGCGAGTAATTGAGCTGACTGCGGTAATGACCTGATATTAAAAAGTAACGAACCGACTCTGCGTCATATTGTTTTAATACCTCACGAACGGTAAAAAAGTTATCTAACGATTTAGACATCTTCTCTTTGTTCACTTGTACCATACCGGTGTGGATCCAAGTATTTACATACTGGCCATTATTTGCACAACATGATTGCGCGATTTCGTTTTCGTGGTGCGGGAACTGTAGGTCTGAACCACCACCATGAATATCAAAATGCTCACCTAAATGCTTAGAGCTCATTGCTGAACATTCTATGTGCCAACCAGGGCGACCCTCACCCCAAGGTGATGACCACGACGGCTCCCCTGCTTTGGCTTTTTTCCATAAAACAAAATCAAGAGGATCGTCTTTATCTTGAGCTACTTCAACACGCGAACCTGATTGCAACATGGTTAAATCTTGTTGCGAAAGCGCTCCGTATTGCTCAAAGGTAGAAACATCAAATAAAACGTCGCCATCGGCTGCAACATAAGCGTGGCCTTTGGCAATCAAACGCTCAACCATAGCAATAATTTCATCCATGTGGCCGGTTACGGTTGGCTCTATATCAGGACGTAGCATATTTAAACTGTCAAAGTCTTCATGCATGGCTTTAGTCATACGCACGGTTAAGTCGTTAATCGCCTCACCGTTTTCATTTGCGCGCTTGATAATTTTATCATCAACATCGGTAATATTACGTACATACTTTAAATCGTAACCTAAGTGGCGAAGGTAGCGAACAATTACATCAAAACCCACAAATGTGCGTGCATGGCCAATGTGACAGTAATCATAAATGGTGATACCACACACATACATGTCGATTTTTCCATCGACCATAGGTTTAAACTCTTCTTTTTGGCGTGTCAGTGTGTTGTATATTTGTACCATTTAGTTGCTTTCCTTCACGATTAACAGAAAAGCTATGTTACCACTTGCTAAGCATGGGCTCTAGCGGTTTATCAAAGCTCTTTGTTAATCTGGGTCAACTACGATAAAATAGCGTCAATATTCAAACCAGCTATAGGAAATCTCATGGTTGTTCTACACACAAATTTTGGTGATATCACCATTAAAATGCACGAAAGCGAAGCTCCAAATACAGTAAAAAACTTTTTAGAGTATGCAAACTCAGGTTTTTATAATGGCACTATTTTTCATCGTGTAATTGATGGTTTTATGGTTCAAGGCGGTGGTTTTGCACCGGGTATGGAACAAAAAGAAGTAAACGACCCAATTGAAAATGAAGCGAACAACGGCCTATCTAACAAAGTAGGTACATTAGCAATGGCACGCACGCCTGATCCACACTCGGCTACAGCGCAATTTTTCATTAACGTGAATAACAACGACTTTTTAAACCACAGCAGTGAAACATCACAGGGCTGGGGTTACTGTGTGTTTGCTGAAGTAGTAGAAGGCATGGACGTAGTAAATAAAATCAAAGGTGTTGCTACAGGCAGCAATGGCTTCCACCAAGATGTACCACTTGAAGATGTGGTAATTGAAAGTGTAACTGTCAGCTAAGACCGCATTATTCTTCAAAGAATACATAAAGCGGGTATTCACCCGCTTTTATCTAAATGGAATCACCATGACTCGCCAAACCTACTTTATCGCCGATTTACATTTGAGTGAAAATCGCCCTGATATTACAGCGGCATTTTTTAAATTTTTACACGCCCATATTACTCCTCAAAAAGTAGACGCCCTATATATTTTAGGTGATTTTTTTGAAGTGTGGGTTGGTGACGATTATGTTAGCGAACTCTCAGCGGCAGTGGCAGAACAGCTAAAAGCGGTTAATAACTTAGGTATTCCTATTTATTTTGTACACGGTAATCGCGACTTTATCATGCGAGAACAGTACGCCGATATGGCAGGAATGACCTTACTGAATGAGCAAACAGTGATCGACCTCTACGGCACTCCTACTGTCATTTTGCACGGTGATGAAATGTGTACCCAGGATGTTGAGTACCAAAAGTTTCGTCGAAAGAGCCGTGGTTGGTGGTGGCCTAAACTTATGCTTGCTATGCCATTGTGGTATCGTAAAAAAATAGCGCGTGATGCACGTGAAAAAAGTAAACTTAGCCAAGCAGACAAACCTATAGAAATACTGGATGTGGTGCAAAGCGCAGTACTCGAAACCTTCGCCAAACATAACGTGGCTAATATGATCCACGGCCATACTCACCGCCCTGATGTACATACCTATGAAGTTAATAACCAAACGCTTACTCGCACAGTATTGGGCGATTGGTATACTCAAGGTTCGTATTTAGTGGTTACTCCTGATTCTCAAGAGTTAGTTTCGACCCCCTTGTAGGGTTTTTAGCCTTTATTGACTAATCGTAATGAGACTTTGCTTTTAAGTCAGGTAAAGTAATAATAAATTGCGTTTTAAAATAGGTATCGCTTTGTGGTTCTGAATGAAGTTTGATGTCCCCTTTTAAAATCTGGGTTACCCATTGATAAACCATATATAAACCTAATCCCGTGTTACCTTTACCTCTAGCTGTAGTATAAAAGGGTTCAAATATATCTGCCTTTATCTCACCATCAACACCTTTGCCATTATCTGACACGCTCAGCCTCACCCTATTATTAGTCGCTTGTTCGACTTTTATTTCTATTACCCCCTCCTGCTTTTCATCAAAAGCATGGTTTAGCGCATTAACCACTAAGTTTTCGACCACCTGAGAAATAATACCTGGCAAGCTAATTACCTGTTTATTAAGTAAAAAAACAGTTTTCACTTTTATTGGCGAGTTTTTTAACCTGGAGTTTAATGACAATAATAGCTCTTCAATAATTTTTTCAATATCACATGCTATAAATTCATCATTATGGCGATCAATCGCCATTTTTTTAAAACTTTTTACTAATACGGCGGTTTTATTTAAATTAATTTTAGCCAGCGCTAGGTTCTCTCCAATACTTGTTGTAGTACTTTCTAACGTTGATTTAGTCAGCCCCTGTTTCATCGCTTCATTTAATTTATTCAATGCCATATCTGCATTTGAAACAGAAATAACGGCTCCACCGATAGGCGTATTCATTTCATGAGCAACACCTGCCACGAGCAACCCTAATGAGGATAGTTTTTGCGCTTCAATTAACCCTTCTTGCAGTTGCTGCTGCTGCTTAATTGTGGCATCAAGCTCACGGTTAACGATATCTAGTTCTATCTTTTCAATATGTAATTTATGTGACAGGGCTAATAGCTGATTTTGAAACTTATACTCACGATAAATAAAACCAAAGCTAATTAAACATAGTAATCCACTGCAAATTAACGCTAACCGTAAGGCCGCATTTCGTACAGTTATTAACAATTCATTGGGGCTACTTATAAGAATAATTAATTCTTTGTCAGCATTGCTAATTCTACCTTTGTTCTCGCGCAACGAAAAAATAGAAAAACGGCGGTAGGTATAAAGACTATGGTTAAAAAAGTGCGAACCATATTCTACATTGCCATCAATAATTTGCTGCCAAAGCTCTGGTTTTTTTAAAGCGAGTGTTTGCTCATTTTTACCATACATAAACCCCCACTCTAATTCAGCATCAGTATTTAATAACCAAAAGCCATCGTGGTTTAAAATGCTAATTAAAGTGCTCTCTTGGTTGTAACTTTTAATCTGATCAAACAAATAATCTAAGTTAAAGTTTACCACTAGCAAACCATCTAATAGGTAATTTTCTTTATCCGTACGGTAGGTTACACGGATTGTTGGTTGATGAGGCATTACAATTTGGTTGCGTTCGATATTTAAATCTATTTCTGTGGCAAAAATGTCAGGCGCACTGACCTGCATCCCTTTTTGAAAGTAGTAACGGGTTTGCTTATTTTGCAACTCATCAGGCGATACAATTTCGCCAATACCATTGGCTGCGTTAATGCGGTATTGCTCTTGGCCTTGTGTATCTAGCCAGCGAATTTGCGCGATATTAGTAGAGATAGTAGCAAAATTTAAAAAATAGTTATTTATTTCATCTCTTCTTTGCTTTGATTGTAAAGGCTTATTTGGTGTGTCGCTTTTTAAAATCGGCCCTTGGGCCAGGATACGCGTAAGCTTTTTAATACTACTGAGCTCTTTAGAAAAATCTCCACTGATAAGGACTAACTTTTCATCTTGCTTAGCTTTTAGGGTGTTTATTTTTTCTTGATATGTTTGTTCGTATATAAGCCAGCCAATAAATAAAGTGATAAATAAACTGAACGAAGACTTTAATAACACACTTTTTTTTGAGCCGTTCGGAAAGCTACTGAAGCTATTCATTCTTACTCACTTCAGACTGTTTTAGCCACACAATTAAATCTTTTAAAAATAATGGTTTAGAAAAGTAGTATCCTTGAGCAGTTTCGCACCCCTGCTGATGTAACCACTGAGCCTCAAATTCATTCTCAACACCTTCAGCAATTACCGAAAAGTTAAACTGATTCGCTAAAGATAATATCATCTTAATCATGTACTGATTGTTGTCATTAAATTCAAGATCACTAACAAAGTAGCGATCTATTTTTATCGACGTAGACGGTATTTCATTGATGTGAGCTAACGACGAGTAACCAGTGCCAAAGTCATCAATGCTGACTTTCATACCTAAGGTGATAAACCGTTCAAGTGCTTCTTTAATTAAGTCATAGTTACTTATGGCTTGCGTTTCTGTCACCTCTAGCTCAAGCATAGAAGGCAGAATGTTGTACTCTTCAATTTTAGTTTTTATTTGCTCAAAGTAACTAGGTTCAACTAAATCATAAGAGGATGCATTAAATGCAACGGGTAAGTTGCAGCCTTGCTCTTTAAGTTGATTAATAGTCTCTAGTATTTTTTCGAAAATCACATGGTCTAGTTCATTAATTAATCCGGCTGTTTCAGCTAACTCTATAAATTCATCAGGGCGTACAAAGCTGCCATCAGCTCTTTGCCACCTAGCGAGCGCTTCAAAACCTGCTGGTTTCAAGGTTGATAAGCTGATTTTGGGTTGTAACGCCACCTGTAAACTTTTATTACCTATAGCCGTTCTGAGCTCAGCCATCAGCTCATAACGACGAGTAATTTGATCTGTTTTTTCCTCGGTATGCTGAATATACTTAGTTTGGTTTAGCTGCGAAGAGTTCAGGCTCGACTCTGCAAGGCTGATTACTCTTTCAGGTGTTAAGTTTAAAGCTGCATTTAATTTTAATTCTAAAATACGAACATCAATGTATTGCTTAACTTGTTCAATTTCGAATTTTTGTTTATTTTGAAAGTAACTAATAGCCCCTGAGATATCAAAGTCAACACTGACTAACATGCCAAATGTTTTGCTACTAACTAATGCTATGCGGGGGTCATACCCAGTAAAGCTATCAACAATACTCTGGTAAACTAACTTCATTAATTTATTACAAAATTCATGACCAAAGGTAAATGCTTTTTCGTCAAACTGATAAATATCAAAAATGACCAATCGCGTTTTTAGCCGCTCCTGCGCATTCATATTTTTTATTTCACGGGTTAGCCAGTTACGGTTTTGTAAATTAAGTGACGTATCAGTATAGGCAAGCTCGGTTAAGCGATTTAATAACGAAATATTAGCAAACCCTGTGCTCACATTTTCACTAAATACTTTAAGTAAATATTCGTTTTGCTCACTAATCGGATTATCTGATTTTACAATGGTGATGTAATCAGCACCCTGCTGCTCTGGCGTTTCGAAAAAAAACACACTGTGGTTTTTTGAAAATATATGACGACGCTCTCTAATCGCTTGTTTAAAGTCTTGTAGCATTTCTGCGGGCAGGCTAGTTTCTACTGGCTGCCCTTTAGTGCCACTAAAACAACCATGAGTAGAGAGTATTAAGCATTCAGACTTGGATCCTGTATTACTCGAACAAAAAATACCGCCGCCTTCGGTTATTTTTAAAATGTTGCTAATTTCTTTAAGCACAGCATAAGAGAAAGAGGCCATATCGTGCTTACCGTTAATACTTCTAGATGCATCAAGCACCAACTGTAAACCTTGCTTCGCTGATCTGATTTGTGAAATATATTCCCAAGTGCGCATGTTACTATTAACAATGGATTGCAGCTTCTCGGCAGATAGGTCTGATTTATTCCAGTATTCATCGATATCAAGCATTTTCATGATATCGCTCTCTGGTGCAAAACCAGGTTGCCCTGTTAAGAGCACAATACGCATTTCTGCGTTACCGATGACCTCTCGAATAGTATTCACTAAACGCAGACCTGAGTCATCCTCCTCCATCACCACATCTATAAAAATAAGTGCAATATCAGGGTGCATGCTCAACGCCAAAGCCGCCTCTGGTACCGAATTTGCTGTTAACAACTCGTATTTATAACCATCTTTGGCTTTTAGCTCTTTTAAGCTGTTAACTAACGCGTTTTGATAATCAAGATCATCCTCAACGGTTAATATTTTCCAAGTTTTCAGATCTGTATCTGCTGGTTCTTCTTCAGCTGCAAATACAAATAATCCCTCTTTATCTTGCATACATTCTCACCCAATAATAAATAAGGTATGGCCCTTTTATTAAAATGAATTACAAAGCAATATAGACCGTTGATAACTCAAAATTCGACTTGCTTAAATATTAGGAGAGAGTTTTGGAAGTGTCTAATTTAAAAATAATTTTGATACTAAAGTATGTGCTACAACAACATAACCCATTTGTAGCACTCAAGTATACTAAGCACTTTTACTTAACGGTGTTCCACTGTGAAACTTAAAGTCTTCGTCATCAGATAAAATTAACTGTGCTTCTATTTCAGCAAATTCTTTTACCCGCTCGGTAATATCAAAATCAGCAATGTCTTGAGCAAGGGTTAAATAATCTTGGTAATGACGTGCCTCAGAGCGCAGCAATGAAATATAAAAATCCCCTAAGCGTTTATCTACATGGGGTGCAAGCTTGGCAAAACGCTCACACGAGCGTGCCTCTATGTACGCACCTACAATAAGCTTATCAACTAAGGCGTTGGGTTCAAACGTTTTAACATTACGCAGCATACCTTTGGCGTAACGACACGGCGTAATGCTTTTATACTCAACGCCATATTCATCCATAATTTCCAACACTTGATAAAAATGATGCAGCTCTTCTTTTATCAGCATTACCATTTTATCAATTAAATCTTGGCCATAAGGCGAGTCAGATTTAGGGATAATGGATTTAGTAAGTTTATTTTTAGCCGCTAAATCACGCCAATTTCCCTCACGTTTATAAATAAGCGTTTCAAACGGTTTAAGCCATTCAAGCAGTGCATCACTGCTCTCTTTATCTACCGCATACTTACGAATTAAAAACATGGCACTTTGCGCCGCTTTTAATTCACATATTAAGTGATCAATTAATATGATGGGTAAGTTTTCTTTTTTGATTGCTTGTTCAACCCACTCATCGGGAGTACTGCATAATAAAAAATTGTTAATTGGCTCTAAAAGCTGGCTATGTGGCACGCTGACTACTCATTGCTAAAAATTGCGATTATGGCATTTTAACATGAAATATTACTCTGAATAAAATAAACACTCGCCCTTATTGCAAGCATGTGGATAACTTGACTTTGTATACTTACTGAACCATAACTAAATGGACTGTATAAAAAACAAACCAATTATAACCAAACAGTAATATATCCTTTTATGGAGAGCACGCAATGATACTAAATCACCTATGGGGCTTATACGCCCACCCACTCGAAGAATGGCAAACAATTGATAACCGTCACGAAAGCTTAACCTATAGCTTATCGCACATTTTGCTTATCGCTTTATTTCCCTCTGCAATGGGGTACTACTCATCGGTTTACTTAGGCTGGAGTATAGGTACAGGTAATCCAGTATTTTTAACCCATGAAAGCGCACTGATGATTGGCGCAGCCATGTATGTCGCTTTAATTGGCGGTGTATTTGCACTGGCCTATTTAGCCCATTGGATGGCGGTTACTTTTGGTGCTAAACCAACTTTTACCCAAACAATTGAGCTGGCAGCTTATACCGCTACACCGGTGTTTATGTCGGCATTGGCAGCTTTTTGGCCTGAGCTGTGGTTTGTGGTGTGTGTTGGATTAGTTGCACTCGCCTACTCAGTTTATTTACTGTACACCGGCGTGCCAATTTTGATGCACATTCCGCAAGAGCGCGGCTTTATTTATGCAAGCTCTGTTGTTACCTGTGGATTAATTTTACTGGTTATTATATTAGCACTTACCGCTATGCTATGGACCAACGGTATTATCAGCCCCATGTTTACTTAAATATTCCTTTTCTATAGACGCAAAAAAGGAGCTGTTAAGCTCCTTTTTTTATTAGCCTTAAAATACTATCAGGCTAACATTACATTATTAATCAGATTCGTTTTCATCTTGATTATGTATTTCTAAACCAGATGACATTGCGTTTTCACGGATGCTTTTAGCTGAATCGTTGCGCAGCTTATCTATACGGTTTAAGTAATCTTGATCAATGTCGCCAGTAATGTATTGTCCGTCAAACACTGATGTTTCAAACTTAGTGATCTCTGGGTTTTCTTGGCTAACGGCAGCAATTAAATCGCTTAACGATTGAAAGATTAAACCATCAGAGCTAATGCTTTGGTTAATATCTTCTACTTCACGGCCGTGTGCAATAAGTTCTGCCGCAGATGGCATATCTATACCGTATACATTTGGAAAGCGTATTTCAGGTGCTGCTGATGCAAAGTAAACATTTTTAGCGCCTGACTCGCGTGCCATCTCTACAATTTGTGCTGAGGTGGTACCACGTACAATTGAGTCATCAACAAGTAGGACATTTTTACCTTTAAACTCACGGTCAATCGCATTGAGTTTTTGGCGAACTGATTTTTTACGAAGCTCTTGGCCAGGCATAATAAACGTACGACCAATATAACGATTTTTAACAAAGCCTTGGCGATACGGTAAGTCAAGCACGCGTGCCATTTCTAATGCAATATCACACGAGGTTTCTGGAATAGGAATAACCACATCAATGTCTTTGTCTGCCCATTCACGCGCTACTTTTTCACCTAACTTAGTCCCCATATTTACACGCGCTGCATACACTGACATACGGTCAATGGTTGAATCCGGTCGCGCAAAATAAACAAATTCAAAAATACACGGTGAGTAAGACACTTTATCTGCACAGCTTAAAGAGTGAAACTCTCCATTTTCAGTGACATAAATAGCTTCGCCTGGGGCAACGTCACGAACAAATTCAAAACCGTCAGGCTTTAATGCTACGCTTTCTGAGGCAAACATGTATTCAGTGCCGTTTGCTGATTCACGTTTACCAAACACCAATGGACGAATACCGTTTGGATCGCGAAACGCCACAATACCATGACCGATAATCATGGCGATAGTGGCATAACCGCCACTTACTTTATTGTTAACTTCAGTAACCGCGGTGAAAATATCTTCAGGGTCTAATTTTAGTTTGTCTGATTTACTTAGCTCATGCGCCATGATGTTAAGTAAAATTTCAGAATCAGAGGTCGTATTAACATGGCGACGTGCCTCTGAAAATAACTGCTCTTTTAACGACTCGGCATTGGTTAAGTTACCATTATGCGCAAGCGCTATACCAAATGGAGAGTTTACATAAAACGGCTGAGCCTCTGACGAACTTGAAGAACCCGCTGTTGGGTAACGCACATGGCCAATGCCAATATTGCCTTGCAAACGTTTCATATGACGAGTGTGAAATACATCTTTCACTAGGCCATTTGCTTTGCGCAAGCTAAATGTATTGTTCTCAATAGTTATGATACCCGCAGCATCTTGGCCACGGTGTTGCAAAACGGTTAAGCCATCATAAATCGCCTGATTAACTGGCGATGTTCCGACTATTCCAACGATACCACACATGTAATTTATCCTCGCCGATTAACGGTTTACTGAATTTAAAAAGCTCGAGTTGTTTTCTAGGTACGAAAAGAACCATTCAACTACAAAGCCAAATTCTGGAATCAAAATAGAGTTGCCCCACCAATGCGTACTTGGCGCACCAGTAAAAGCATCAAGAAAGAAGAGTAACGCGCTCACGACCAACACGCCTCGAAGAGCACCAAACACCAAACCAAAAACACGGTCTGTGCCGGATAATCCGGTTCGCTGTACAAGCTCACCTAAAATATAGTTTAGTAAACCGCCTAACAATAGCGTCGCAAAGAATAATATGGCAATGGCCGCCGCATTTCTTAAAAGGGGTTCAGAAATGGATGTTAGGAAGGAAGCTAAATATTGATAAAATAAGCTGGAGATGATGAAAGCCCCTGCCCATACCGCTAATGACATAGCTTCTTTAACAAAGCCGCGTATTAAACCGATGATGGTAGAGAGTGCAATAATGCCAAGAATGGCGTAATCAACCCAGATCATAAGAACCAATTAGTCGCTAATTTTGGGCGCATTCTATACCTAAACCTCCTTGTGATGCAAGTTTAAGCGTGAGATTACAGGTGAGTAAACACGCACCATTTTTAGATTAAAAATAGCGTAGACTCACCGTTATAAAAACAACAAACATTTTGTTTATAGCGCATCTATTTTGCTATTTTTGTGTGGGCATTGATAAGTAAAGGTAGCGAGCTAAAAATGCGATAAAGGTCTATTTAAACGTATAAAATAAGACGAGGTAAGTGTGTAATATCTCGCGATAAACACACTTCCTTTTATTGAATTTATTTGGTCACTTCAAATTGGGTGACTTTACCGTTGAGTTTGGTTAACTCTTTAAGTGCAGGAAGTTGAGATTGCAGTTCTTGTTTATTCAGTGATGGTCCGACAAAAACTTTCGTTAACGTCCCATTTGGCGTTTTAACTGGTTTAGTAAAAGTTTTAAACCCTTTAGCCTTGAGCTTAGCTTGCAACGCTTTTACATTGGCTGCATGTGAAAAACTACCTAACTGAATAACATACGCCATGCTAGTTAAGTTTTCGTTAGCTGGGCGCGTAGGTTCTTGAGTTGCAGCCGTACTGCTTTGGTTTGTATCAGGTATTACCGCTTCAACCATTGCAGGCTGGTCGGTAATGTCTGTTTGAGCAGCACTGTTTTGCTGTTCAAATGCGGCATCATCAGGCTGAATATCTTCAACTTCATCCTCTTTTAAAGGCTGTGTATTTGCCACTTTTTGATCGATTGATTCTTGTAAATCAATGGTCTTGAACTCAGAGCGTTCTGGAATCGCTTTAAAGCCTTCTTTATAGTGCACTTTTTCACCATCGAGTATATTGGGAATAAACACAATTGCTGCGATCACCACAATACTTGTTCCGACTAAGCGATTAATAAAACCTGAGTTCACCGACATCCTCTCTATTTTTTAAAGTAATGAATAGCGCCAGCCACGGTAAAAAATGAACCAAATACAATTAATAGTGTGTTACTTGGCTGGTTTGGCAAGATAGCATCCAATGCTGCCTCTACGCTATTATAACCCTGTTTAAAATAACTATTAGGAATGCTTAGAAGTGCCTGATGTAAATTAGCAGCGCTATCGCCGCGGGGGCCCTCTAAGCTCGCAAACGACCATTCATCTACTACATCACTAACTTCTTTAAGCACTCCGACCTTATCTTTATCAGCAAGCATAGCGGCTAATGCATGAATTTTAAAGCCTTTATCTTTATAGCTTGCTAATTTAGTCGCTAAATAGCGAGCTGATTCAGGGTTATGTGCTACATCGGTATACACTAATGGCTCTGCACTTAGTTGTTGAAAACGTCCCTCAACGACTAAGCTCGCTAAACACTGAGTAATCACCTCATCGCTCGGTAATAAGTTTAATACCGATAGAGCGGTTAATGCCGTGGCTACATTTTGACAAGGAATTGCTGGTTTAGGTAACTCAAGATTATGCTCTTTAAATTGCCAACTAAAACTCTGCGCGTGCTCTTTAAAAATAAAGTCGCTGCCAGATAACACCATATTAGCGTTAATTTCTTTACCATAATCGGTCATTGTATGCGGAATATTTAAGTCCCCAATAATTGCAGGAGTACTCTCTCGAAAAATACCCGCTTTGTCATAAGCAACTAATTCACGCGTGTCACCTAAGTATTCTTTATGATCTAAGTCGATGGTGGTGATGATGCTGGCATAGGGGGTAACAATATTGGTCGCGTCAAAACGCCCGCCTAAACCTACCTCTAACAGCACGTAATCAACCTCTAAACGCTTGAATATTGCTAACGCGCCTAAGGTGCCATATTCAAAATATGTCAGTGGGGTGTCACCACGACCTTGTTCTAATAAATTAAACGCATCGACATGGTATTGATCGTCAAGCTCTGCGCCATCAACGCGTACGCGCTCATTGTAACGAATTAAATGCGGAGAAGCATACGTACCAACACGATAACCTTGGGCTAATAACAGTGACTCTAAACAACGTGCTGTTGTGCCTTTGCCATTGGTGCCTGCAATAAGAATGATTTTACTTGAGGAGGTTAAAAGCCCAATGTTGTTAGCAACACAAGCAACGCGTTCTAAACCCATTTCTATATTAGCAGGGTGAACACTCTCTAAATAACAAAGCCAATCATCAAGGCTTGATGATTGGCTAGGAATTGTTTTTGTCATAGCATGTAATCAGTAAAGCTGAAATTTACGCTACTCTATGCTCTTGTTCCGTAGAAGGCAAGTTCATAAATTTTGCTAAGATACGTGCTAGCGTATCGCGCATTTCTCGACGGTCTATAATCATGTCGATTGCGCCATGTTCTAACAAGAATTCACTGCGTTGGAAACCCTCTGGTAGCGTTTCGCGAACAGTTTGTTCAATAACACGCGGACCGGCAAAACCAATCAAAGCTTTAGGCTCTGCAACATTAATATCACCAAGCATTGCCAATGATGCTGATACACCACCCATTGTTGGATCTGTCATTACAGAAATAAACGGTAGGCCTTTTTCAGTCATTTTAGCCAGTGCCGCACTGGTTTTAGCCATTTGCATAAGTGACATAAGGGCTTCTTGCATACGAGCACCGCCCGATGCAGAAAAACAAATCAGCGGCATATTATGCTCTAAACATTGGTCAACCGCGTCAACAAAACGAGCACCCACTACCGATGCCATTGAGCCACCCATAAATGAGAATTCAAATGCAACAGCAGCAACCGGAATGCCTTTTAGGTTCCCTTTCATTGCGACAAGCGCATCTTTTTCACCGCTTGACTTTTGAGCTGCATTGATACGATCTGAGTATTTTTTTGAGTCTCTAAATTTAAGCACATCTTTAGGTTCGTGTTGGGCACCTAACTCGTGACGATCGCCTTCATCTAAAAACTGTTCAAGACGTTTACGACCACTAACACGCATATGATGATCGCATTTAGGGCATACGTTCAGTGATTTTTCTAATTCTGCTTTATATAAAATTGAATCACATGACGTACATTTAGCCCATACACCTTCTGGAATTTCTTTACGACCTGAAGATTTAGTCGTTTTTGGTAAGATTTTTTCTAGCCAACTCATTTGCAACTCTCTTAATGCTGTTCTGTGTCGCGAGTCTACATGTTAACCATGCAAACAAATTTTTCCAATTAAAACATGAATTACGCTGTCACGGTATAAAAAACTGGTCTTAGTAGTTAGCAATACGAATAACAGCGTATAAATTTAGCCTCAAAATATACACATCTCGTTACTTATCAAATATCACTGTCGGCTAAAAACAATGGTCCTAGCGGCGTTCTAGGGATATTAAAATGATCTGGATAATCAACATCCACTAAATATAAACCTGCTGCTTTTGCTGTAGCGCTCGCTTTAGCTCGCTCTTTAACATCTAGCAGCTCTTTTAACCAAATTGGTTCATGTTTGTGTAAGCCAATATCCATTAAACAACCCGTAATATTACGTACCATATGGTGTAAAAACGCATTGGCTTTAATATCAATAATGACATAAGCACCTTGGCGCTGTACCGATAAATGATGAATCGTTCGCGTTGCCGTATTAGCTTGGCAGTGCAGCGCTCTAAACGAGGTAAAGTCATGCTCACCTAGTAAATATTGACACGCCTGCTGCATTTTCACTTCATCTAATGGGTGATGAAAATGTGTAACACCTTCATTTAATACCGCACCACGAAACGCATAATTGTAAATAACATAACGATAACGACGAGCAGTTGCACTAAAGCGGGCATGAAAGTCTTCCGCCACAGGTTGTGCAAAACGAATAGCAATATCTTTGGGTAATAAGGTGTTCATGCCTAATGTAAAGGCCACCATTTCACGCTCAGCATGTGTATCAAAATGCACTACTTGTCCAGTGCCATGTACACCGGCATCGGTACGCCCTGCACATACAATTTCAACTGGATGATTACAAATGCGCGACAACGCTTTTTCTACTTCTTGTTGTACACTATTTACGTGTGATTGACGCTGCCAACCACTGTAACGTGCGCCATTGTATTCTACTCCAAGTGCTACTCGCATAATTACTGCTTTACCTACTGTGCTAATCGACGCTGCATTTTATGCTATATGGCGTCCCAATAAAAGCAGCGAACTAAGGTTCCTAACTATGCAATACAAAAAACCCGCTATTAGCATCACTAATAACGGGGTTTTCGTATCAACCATACCTTACGGGAGCTTGGTTATTAATTTTTAAGTTTAGCCTTTAAACTTTGCGCTTCTTCTTGCACATCATCAGGGCCATTATTAATGATCTCATCCAGGATTTTAACTGCTGAGTCTGCATCATCTATCTCAATATAGGCATGTGCAAGATCAAGCTTAGCTGAGTAACCTCCGCTTTGGGTATCAACATCCATAGGGTTATCACCAGCCAGTAATGAATCATACTCACCTAGACCAACATCCATATCGACGTCTGTGTAAGGTTCGTGATCTAAATCAGCTTCATCGCTTTGCTCTAACAATGCATCAATATCAACAAAGTCATCCTGCGCTAATGGCTCAGTAACCTCAGGCTGCTCAATAGGCTCTTGCAACGAGGATGCGCTTTCGTCAGCTAAGTCTTCACTTAGTAAGCTATTAAAATCAACATCAAACTCACTGCTGTCACTTAAATCAACATTTTCAGGTTCTGCCAGTTCATTAAGCAAGGCATCAAAATCAGTTTGTGTTAAATCAGCCATGAACTCATCGTCAAGCTCATCATCTGAAATCATGTCTGATTCTGGCGATACTGGGCTTTGCGTTAAATCAGCTTCACGGTCAGCGTTCGTTTGCTCGTCAGTAAACTCTGATGATTCACCTAAAGCATCAAGTTGTTCATCATCAAACTCATCGTCTGTGCTAACGCTTTGCTCATCTATAATTTGTTCAGTCAGCTTTTCAGGCTCTGAAACTTCATTATCTAGACCTTGCGCAGTGTTTGACTCTGAAAACTCATTGTCTAGTAATAATTCATCATCAAAATCGTCTTCTAAGCTATCGAGATCATTACCTGCGGATAGTGCATTAGCGAGATCTTGCTCTGCTTGACTTGGTGACATACCCGTTGCATCACCGTCTAAATTATCACCTTGTAGCTCTTCTGGTGTTAGTGATTGATGCTCTTCATCAGATAAAGGCAACTCATCATCAAGCTCTAACTCAGGATATTCTTCAAGCTCTTCACTCGGTGTAACTATTTCTGGCTCGTATAGCTCATCGTCATCTGTCGATAAATCATTGTTTTGGATATCACCAGCAAGCGGATCATCACCTAAATCAATTTCATCTTCATCAAGCTCATCGTTTAAATCGTCGAGTGACCAATCAGGAACGTGTTCATCTGCATCGCTTGTTTGCTCAAGTTCACTTAAAAGATCATCAACGCTTTTAAAGTTTTCACCGTCGTACTCGTCAAGCGCATCTTCTGGGTCGAGTAAGGTTGAAGACGTATCGGTAAAGTCATCTTCTGATTCAACGTCAAACTCAGGATCTTGTTCAAGCTCTGGTTCTACTTCAAGCTCAGGCTCTGCTTCAAGCTCAGGCTCTGGTTCTGCTTCAAGCTCTGGTTCTACTTCAAGTTCAGGCTCTACTTCAAGCTCAGGCTCTGCTTCAAGCTCTGGTTCTACTTCAAGCTCTGGTTCTACTTCAAGTTCAGGCTCAACTTCAAGTTCAGGCTCTGCTTCAAGCTCAGGCTCAACTTCAAGCTCTGGTTCTGCTTCAAGTTCAGGCTCAACTTCAAGCTCAGGGTCAGTTTCAAGTTCTGGCTCTACTTCAACCACAGTTTCTACTTCAAGCTCAGGCTCTGCTTCAAGTTCAGGCTCTGCTTCAAGCTCAGGCTCTGCTTCAAGCTCAGGGTCAGTTTCAAGTTCTGGCTCTACTTTAAGCTCAGGTTCTACTTCAAGCTCAGGCTCTGCTTCAAGTTCAGGCTCTGCTTCAAGCTCAGGCTCTGCTTCAAGCTCAGGGTCAGTTTCAAGTTCTGGCTCTACTTTAAGCTCAGGTTCTACTTCAAGCTCAGGCTCTGCTTCAAGTTCAGGCTCTGCTTCAAGCTCAGGCTCTGCTTCAAGCTCAGGCTCTGCTTCAAGTTCAGGCTCTGCTTCAAGCTCAGGCTCTGCTTCAAGTTCAGGCTCTGCTTCAAGTTCAATTTCTGGCTCAGCTTCTACTTCAAGTTCAGATTCTGCTTTAAGTTCATCATCTACACCATCAACTGACCAATCTGGTGTTTCTACATAGTCGTCGGTAGGTTGTTCTAACTCACTTAACAGATCATCAATACTTTCAAGGTTTTCATCGTTAAATTCATCTAAGGCATCCTCTTGATCGAGTAATGTAGAAGATGTATCGGTGAAATCACCTTCAGATCCAACGTCAAACTCAGGCTCAGGTTCAAGTTCTGCTTGAAGCTCCGGCTCAGCTTCAAGCTCTGGTTCTACTTCAAGTTCAGGTTCTTCTTCAAGCTCCGGCTCAGCTGCAACTTCTGGCTCAGCTGCAACTTCTGGCTCAGCTTCAAGTTCTGGTTCTACTTCAAGCTCAGGCTTTACTTCAAGCTCTGGTTCTACTTCAAGTTCAGGCTCTGCTTCAAGCTCTGGTTCTACTTCAAGTTCAGGCTCTGCTTCAAGCTCAGGCTCTACTTCAAGTTCTGGCTCTGCTTCAAGCTCTGGTTCTACTTCAAGTTCAGGTTCTACTTCAAGTTCAGGCTCTACTTCAAGTTCAGGTTCAGCTTCAAGTTCTGGCTCTGCTGCTTCAAGCTCAGGCTCTACTTCAAGTTCAGGTTCAGGTTCAGCTTCAAGCTCTGGTTCTACTTCAAGCTCCGGCTCAGCTTCAACGCCTGGCTCAGCTTCAACGCCTGGCTCTGGCTCTACTTCTGGCTCAGCAAAAGATGAAGCGATAGATTCTACATCTTCACTATTTAACTCTTCTTGCGCGTCAGCTAAATCTTCAATTGAGTCCGCTAATGCATGATCTATTTCAGAATCATGAACATCACTTTCAGGTTGCTCCGCATCCAGTACATCGTCAATATCTACTTCGTCTTCATCAACTAGGCTGTCGATGTCTGGCTCTTCACTTTGAGCCTCAGTAGCCGATTGTTCTGCATCAAGTAAATCGTCAATATTAACTTCAACTAAGCTGTCAATATCCGCGTCTTCACTCTCTGCAGCAGCGGGTTGCTCTGCATCAAGCAAGTCATCAATGTCAATCTCGTCATCTTC
>NZ_FPAR01000005.1:200500-359541 GCF_900116475.1 Pseudoalteromonas sp. DSM 26666
TCTTCACTCTCTGCAGCAGCGGGTTGCTCTGCATCAAGCAAGTCATCAATGTCAATCTCGTCATCTTCTTCAACTAAGCTGTCAATATTAGTTTCTTCACTCTGTGCAGTAGCGGGTTGCTCTGCATCGAGTAAATCGTCGATATCAAATTCGTCATCTTCATCAACTAAGCTGTCAATATCGGTTTCTTCACTCTGTGCAGTAGCGGGTTGCTCTGCATCGAGTAAATCGTCAATATCAAATTCGTCATCGTCTGCTGATGTGTCAGTTGCCTGCTCATTATTTTCATCGAGTAAATCATCAATGTCGAAGTCTTCGCCCTCTTCGGCGAGCTCTTCACTGAGTGCAGCCATATCATCATTCGATTCACCTTGGGGTTCATCTGGTAATGAATCGTCATCTTCTTCATCAAACAGGCTATCTAAATCATCCGCACTTAAAATATCATCCGATTCGTCAAGATTAATTGTATCGCCCGTGTCATCTTCATCAGGGCTATCAAAATCTTGTTGCATGAAAACATCAAGTTCATCGCCCTCAGTATTTTCATCTTCAAAAACAACATCATCATTAAGTAAGCTTTCTAACTCATCTTGATCTAATAAACTGTCATCATCGAGATCATCATTAAACTCCACATCATCATCAAGTAATACGTCATCCATGTTCTCATCTAACTGCACACTTAAATCATCAAGTGGATCGGGAGCAGGCGCTTCGTCAAGCGTGGGTTCTGGCATTTCATCTAGAGGGTCAGTATAAGCAGGCGCTTGTGGTATAAATTCATCATCGTTACTCTCAGGCTCTTGGTTATTACCACGCTTACGCAGCCACATAACTACAGCAAAAATAATCAACAACGCTGGAATGGTCATTAATAAAATGAGTACCAAAGGACTCGAGAGTAATGCAGCAAAGCTAAATTCATTCTCTTGCTCTGCATCTTTTAATTTTTGCTGTGCAATGATCTCGTTTTGCTTAACGATTAATTCTTTTAACTGTTGTTGAATTTCACTATCTTGGCCTAGTTGTAAACGAACGTTTTCTAACTCGTTTGAAATACCTGTCAGCTGTTTTTTAAGGTTGTTGTTTTCAACTAAAATCTCTTCTACGTTACTAACCGAACTTTTAAACTGCTGCTGAAGCTCAACTAATTTATTACCTTGATCTGTTTTAATCGCTTTTAATTCTTGTTGTAATTCTTTTTTGGCTTCATCAACGTCTGCTTTGCGGGCTTGGGTTACTTGTGTTTGTGCTGAATTGATCTCTGCTTGAGTGAGTGTGCCATTTTTCTTTTTTTCCCACAGTTCATCGTCTTGCTCAGAACGTTGCTTAGCTAATTGCGGGTTTACTCGTCTAATTTCTGCCAAAGTAGGTATTTTTAAATACGAACCACTTTGCATGTGATTTAAGTTTTGTTCTAAAAATGAGTTGGGGTTTTTGTTATACAAGGCCTGCATAACTTGATATATGCTGACTGAGTTATCTGGGCGAACTTTAACGGCAATACGCCAAAGTGTATCGGTTGGTTTTATTGGCCCAATAGAGCGACCCTGCGCGCCGTAATCTGCGCCTTTAGGCCCTCTTAATTGGGTACTGTCTTGAGAGTAAACAGTCGTTACCATCAGTGCAGACGCTAATATAATAAGTGAAACGAAACCGCGCATGCTGATCCTTTAATGTTTAAATGTTAACGCAGCGCTTTAAAATTGGCGCTTAAACATTGATTATTCTTGCCGTTGTTAGCCACGTGGCCAACGCACATTTTTATTACAATCTATTTTTATTGCAAGCTCTATTCCAGTTACAAACTATAAACCAGTTAAGCCATAATATCCATCGCAACGCATTGAAAATAAATACCTTAAACATCATGATAAAAATGTTTTTATGTTGTTTATCAAGATGTTTACACTCTCTCAGTTAATAAGTGGCAAAAAAATGGCGGTTAAAGCATAAAAAAACGGCAAACCACTGTGGTTTGCCGTTTATTGAAATTATCACTATTTTCAGGCTAATTACATATAATTAGCAATCAGTTCTTCTGCTATTTGTACACTATTGGTTGCAGCCCCTTTACGGGTATTATCACTTACTACCCACATATTTAATCCATGTGGGTGTGAAATATCAGCACGTAAACGGCCGATATAAACAGTATCATTACCACTGGCATCCGACACAGCCGTTGGGTAGTCGCCAGCATCATCAATTAGCTCAACACCTGGCGCATCACTCAATAGTTGCTTTACATGCTCAAAATCATAAGGCATACGCGTTTCAATATTAATTGACTCAGAATGACCAAAAAATACAGGGACGCGAACACAAGTCGGGTTTACCGCAATGGTTGTATCGCCTAAAATTTTATGCGTTTCGTTTACCATCTTCATTTCTTCGCGCGTATAGCCATTGTCTTCAAAGCTATCGATTTGCGGTATTACATTAAACGCAATTTGCTTAGGAAATATTTCGTTTTCCATTGGGCGTGCATTCATTAAATTTGCAGTTTGTTTAGCCAGTTCATCAACTGCCTCTTTACCTGCTCCCGACACCGCTTGGTAAGTTGAAACGTTAATACGATCAATGCCGTATGCATCATAAATAGGCTTAAGCGCAAGCATCATTTGAATGGTTGAACAATTAGGGTTGGCAATAATATTACGATTTCTAAAATCGGCTAAGCTCGATGCATTTACTTCTGGCACAATGAGCGGCACTTCAAAGTCATTTCTAAAGTGCGATGTGTTATCAATAACGATACAGCCAGCGTCTGCGGCAATAGGGGCATATTTTTCTGATACACTGCCACCAGCAGAAAATAAACCGATATGCGCTTGGCTAAAGTCAAAGCCTTCAACATCACGTACTTCTATGGTCTCACCACGAAACTTTATATCTTCGCCAGCACTGCGGCTGCTTGCTAATAAAAACAGCTGATCGACCGGAAATTTACGATCTTCCAAAGTTTCAATGATTTGACGACCTACAAGGCCTGTAGCGCCGAGCACGGCAACGTTATATTTTTGCGACATATTTCATCCTCTGTAAGCACGATTAAAACAACCGTGCTAATTAAATTAGTTTGCTGTAGTAAAACCAAGCTGCGCAAGTGCAGCAAGCTCGGTGCTATCACCTTCAACCACCACGGTGCTAAACTCACGTCGGGTTGGATAATTTTTTCGTAAACTGTCAAAGCCTTCATCGGCCAAATGACGCAGTAAAATGCCATCATCACGGCGTACGTCATAAACTAAGTGCACTAAACGGGCTATATCTGTTTCGCTAAAACTACTTCCTAGGGCGACTTTTTTAATTGCAGGAGGCGGTAAAAAATCATCCAGTGATTTTATTGCGTTAACCCCTTTTAGCTCACACAAGCTTTGATACAACATTTGTGTACCCCGAGCTTTACCCTCAAGAGTATGTCCGGCAATGTGCACACTGGCATAGCGAACATGCTCAAGTAACTCGGTTAAAATGTTAGGTTCGTTTTCCCACACATCCAACACTAAATCGAGCTCAGCGCCTGCTTCCATCACCTCAAGTAATGCTTGATTATCAATCACATCACCTCGGCTGGCGTTAATTAAAGTAAGTCCAGGTTTAAGCGTAGTTAAGCGCTTTTTATCAAGCATGTGCAGTGTTTTATGCGTACCTGTTTTTACTAACGGCACATGAAACGTGACTATATCTGACTGCGCTAATAGCTCATCAAGCTCAACATGCTCGGTTAATAGCCCTTGCTCATGCTTAATTGGGTCGCACAATAGTAAATTAACGTTAAGCGCTTTTAATTTTTGCGCGAGGCAACTGCCAATATTACCTACACCCACAATACCGATTGTTTTACCGCTTAATGGGCTGGCGTTTTCTTGACTTAATGCAAATAAACTACTGATCACATATTCAGCAACCGCAATCGCATTGCAGCCAGGCGCACTGGTAAAATCAATATTTTTTGCGTTGAGCAAATCGGTATCAATATGATCCACACCAATAGTGGCTGTACCTACAAAGCTTAGCTTATTAGCCTGTGCTAATAATTCACTATTGACCTGCGTGACTGAACGAGTGAGTAATACATCAACATCAATGAGTTGTTCTGGAGTTAATTGCCTGCCATCAAATCGTTCAACCTCACCCATATCTTTAAAGAATTGCTCAACTAAAGGCATATTTTGATCGGCAAGAATTTTCATTGTGAATCCGTTTGGCAAAATGGGACCTTATTGTAACGAACAACCGCCTATTTGCACAAACGAAAAAGCCGAGCATTTTGCTCGGCTTTAAAATAGTTAAAGGTTTACTTAGCCTTTGTATTTGCTCATTACTAATGTGGCATTGGTGCCGCCAAAACCAAAACTGTTAGACATAACCGTATTTAGTTCAACGTCTTTGGCTTCAGTTACAATGTTCAAGCCCGCTGCTTGCTCATCAAGCTCATCAATATTGATAGATGGCGCAACAAAACCATGCTCAAGCATTAGCAATGAAAAGATGGCTTCGTGTACACCTGCCGCACCCAGTGCATGGCCTGTCATTGCTTTAGTTGCGCTGATCATTGGCGAGTTACCACCAAATACTTCTTGAATAGCGCCCAGCTCTTTCACATCGCCTACGGGTGTTGACGTACCATGGGTATTCAAGTAATCAATGCTATCAACGTTTTGCATTGCTTGGCGCATACAACGTACTGCGCCCTCACCTGATGGTGCAACCATATCGTAACCATCTGAGGTTGCGCCGTAACCGGTAATTTCAGCATAAATGTGCGCGCCACGTGCAAGTGCGTGTTCTAGCTCTTCAACAACCACAATACCGCCACCGGCTGAAATCACAAAACCATCACGGTTAGCATCGTATGTACGTGATGCTTTTTCAGGTGTGTCGTTATATTTAGTCGAAAGCGCGCCCATAGCGTCAAATTCCATCGCTAGCGTCCAGTGAAGTTCTTCACCCCCACCTGCAAAAATAACGTCTTGCTTGCCTAGTTGAATCTGCTCAACGGCATGGCCAATACAATGCGCAGAGGTTGCACACGCAGAGCTAATTGAATAGTTAACGCCTTTAATTTTAAATGGCGTTGCTAAACAAGCCGAGGTGGTGCTCGCCATAGTACGTGGCACCATGTAAGGGCCAACGCGCTTAACGCCTTTTTCGCGAAGGATATCGGCCGCTTCTACTTGCCATTTTGATGAACCGCCGCCAGAACCCACTAATAAACCAGTGCGCTCGTTTGATACTTGTTCGTCGCTAAGGCCCGCATCTTCAATCGCTTGTGCCATTGAGATATAAGAATAAGCCGCTGCATCACCCATAAAGCGCATTGCTTTGCGGTCAACATGCTCTTTAACATCAATATCAATTTTACCTGATACATTGCTGCGCAATTTGTAATCAGCAAATTCTTGGTTAAAAGCAATACCGCTTTTACCCGCTCTTAGTGACTCTAATACTTCTTCTTTATTATTGCCGATGCTTGATACAACACCGATGCCTGTTATTACGGCTCTTCTCATGGGTAATTCCCTTAGCTTAATACTTAATTGTGTTCTATTTTACGCGAATTTAATCACCTAAGTGGTCAGCTTTCTAGCGTACACTTGTACTCTGAACCTACAGCTTATAAATAACGCCAGACTATTTCAAAGAAAACACGTAAAATAATTAAAAAATTATCTATAAAATTGAATTGGTCATGATAAAAAACGCCCACATACACTTTAATGATTTAGGGACACCGGTTGCTAATGACTTTGATGATGTTTATTTTTCTAATGACAACGGCCTCGCTGAGTCTCATTATGTGTTTTATCAACAAAACAATATAGAGTCACGGTTACAAAATCATGACCGTGAGCACTTTGTTATAGCCGAAACCGGTTTTGGTACAGGGCTTAATTTTTTAAATGCATGGCAGCAGTTTTATGACCACCTGCAATGCCCACAAGTTCAAAGTCAACAGTCTAATAACGTGCAACGACTGCATTTTATTTCTTTTGAAAAATATCCACTTAGCGTAAATGATTTAAAACAAGCCTTGCAAGCTTGGCCTAGTTTAAGTCATTTAAGCGCCCAACTCGTCTCCCACTACCCGATTAATTTAACCGGTTGTCATCGCCTTGAATTTGCCAATGGCCTTGTGGTGCTCGACCTCTACTTTGGTGATGTGCTGGAATGTATTAATAGCATGAGCTACCCACAAAGTGGACTCGTTGACGCATGGTTTTTAGATGGTTTTGCACCGAGTAAAAACCCCGACATGTGGCAGCAAAGTGTATTTAACGCCATGGTTGATATTTCCAGATGCAACGCGACATTAGCCACGTTTACCGCTGCGGGCTTTGTTCGTCGGGGCTTAATTGAAGCAGGCTTTAGCATGCAAAAAGCTAAAGGCTTTGGCCGAAAACGAGAGATGCTAGTTGGCACACTCGCTCAGGCTAATTCAAAACAATCGGCCCCCGCCTATTTTGAGCATCACTTCTCTCCCCTTACCAATGTGGCTGTTATTGGCGGTGGTATAGCGAGCAGTTGTATTCTTTATAGCCTCGCGAAACGCGGTATACCAAGCCACTTATTTTGCCAAGATAAACAACCGGCCATGGGGGCATCTCACAATGTACAAGGGGCGATATATCCGCATTTACAAGCAAAAAATTCGCCACACAGTGAACTATTTGCCCATAGTTTTTTATACGCAAAGCGGCTTTACAATCAATTACTCAACAATGGCTTTTTGTTTGATCACCAGTGGTGTGGTGTGCTGCAACATGCAGTAAAAAAACCATTGGCAGAGCGTCATCAAAATCTCGCTGATAAACAACTGTGGCCAGAGCAGCTTATGCGAAATGTGACTGCTGATGAGGGTGATGCTATTGCTGGGGTTAAAACAGGTTACTCAGGGGTGTTTTTTGAACAAGGCGGCTGGGTTAATCCCCCCCAGTTAGTCAGTGCTATGTTAGATGCCGCACAGCAATTAAATGAGTTTGAGAGCCTATTTAATTGCCACATTGAGCAACTTAACAAACAACCCGATGGCTGGTACTTAACCACGCAAAAACAAACATTTGGCCCCTTTAGCGATGTGATTATTTGCGCCGGTGAACACAGCGATGCATTTGCGCAAACTAAAACGCTCCCTATTGTTGGCGTACGCGGACAGGTGTCACATGTTCAAGCAAGCACGCAATCACGTAAGCTAAAAACCGTGTTGTGTCACAAGGGGTATTTCACCCCCGCTTATTTAGATCACCATTGTATGGGCGCCACCTTTGAAAAAAACAGTAAAAGCCGTGAAGTGACCGAGCAAGATAATCAAACCAACCGCGAGCAACTGCTGAGCTTTTATAACAACACTGAATTTGCCACCAGCTTAGGCGATATTAGCTCTGCTAAAGCCGCTGTTCGCTGTAGTTTTATTGATCACTTACCTATGGCCGGTGAATGGGTGGAGCAAACTGACTATACACATGCATTTGCTAATTTACGTTTGGGCAAACGCTATCAATACCAAGCATTAAAAAAACCACAACAGGGCCTGCATATTTTTACCGGCTTTGGCGCGCGAGCATTATGCAGTGCACCGCTATCTGCCGAGCACATAATTAGTAGTTTAAACAATGAACCTCGCCCACTAAGCGAACGCGTAAGCCAAGCTATTCACCCAGGCCGCTTTATTGTTCGTGACCTTATTCGCAATAAAATTTAAAGGTAATAATACCTACAAAGCCCTTTACTGTAATTACCAAGAACGCAGTGTACGTATTGGCTTATACCACCGTAGCTTTGTAACCGAAGTAAGTATAATGATCGAGTAAAAAGTTCTAAAAAACGCCTAAAAAAATAGCTAATTTTAATACTCAGTTAAGTAATAACTTTTCACTAATATGTTTTTTTTAAATAAGCTCGTTTAAATCCCATTTACTCTTTAAAAATAATTTCCTACCCCAAGGTCTGTTTGTACGAACAATCTTTACACTATATTGAGAAGGAATTAATTATGAGTAAGACTTTAATTATTGGCGCAAGTGGTCAAATTGGTAAAATGGCTACCAAACTACTTTTAGAAAATGAGCAAAATGTTGTTGCACTTGTAAGAGACAAAAGCAAACTGCGTGATTTAGATAGCCCATTTTTAAGTATTGTTGAACAGGATTTAGAAGGTGACTTTTCAAGTGCCATTAATGGCTGCGACCAAGTTATCTTTGCAGCAGGTTCAGGTGGAAGTACAGGCACAGATAAAACCGTACTTATTGATTTGTGGGCAGCGACAAAAGCAGCAACTTATTCTAAAGAGCACGGTGTAAAACACTTTATTATGGTCAGCTCCATTGGCGCAGACGATCCTGATGCGATAGATAGTGACTTAAAGCCTTATCTTGTAGCAAAACATATGGCTGATGAGCATTTAATTCACAGTGGACTCAATTACACAATTGTCCGCCCAGGAACATTAACTGACGAAAGTGCCTCTTTGGAAGTAACAACAGAGCGCCCTAGCGATCAGTCAAAGGCTAAAATTAGCCGCGAAAATGTAGCCAACGCATTGCTTTACGTTGCTACAAACTCATTTAATAGCAATCGTATTTTTGAGTTATTTGATGGCGATAAACCAATAAAAGCCGCTATTAAGTAAGCATTACACTCACCCCTTGCCATGCAAGCTGCATGGCAAGCAGAGTTAAAATCACTTTAAAAATAACCCTAAAACGTGCCACAGAGAGCCGCTTAAGTAAACGAATCCCTAACCAAGTGCCAATGGCTCCGCTTAAAATCATCGCCAGTGTTAACGGCAACCATTGCCAAAAGCTAAAACCCAGCCCCGCATAAACAACGGCTTTTAAGCTATGCTGCAAGGTCATAATACTTGAAAAAGTCGCGGTAAATTTAAGCTTATCGTAGTTATTAATGTGTAAATAACTTGCCACCAGAGGCCCACTTGCTCCCACAAAAGTAGAAATAAATGCCGTAATTAAACCCGCTATTAAACGCCCTAATCGTGAGTCTTTATTAAATTCAGGGATTGTTCCCCACAGTAAATAAATCACAAATAAAGCCACAAACAACTTCATGCTATCAAGGTTAATATCGCTCACTACTTGGCTCGACAACCCCGCGCCAATTAACCCACCCAGCGTAAAATACAACAACATCGGCTTATCAAGATGAGCAATACTTAACAATAATCGATTGGCATTAGAGCCTAACTGCACTAAACCATGAACCGGCACAACCATTGCCATCGGCATAACCGACGCCATTACCACCAACAGCATTAAACCGCCACCCGCACCAAAGGCCGCCGATACAAACGAAGTAAACCCCGCCAGTAAAATAAGTAAAAGCGAGATCAAAGGGGAAATGTGTTCAGCTGTAAAAATATCCATATCAAAGCTCGCAGTTAATCATTGGCTCATAATACAAAAAATAAGCAAGTAAGCGACTAGTCTATTAGTTGTAAGGGGTTCGGGGTTCGGGGTTCGGGGTTCGGGGTTCGGGGTTCGGGGTTCGGGGTTCGCAAGATAAACCAAAGCACAATAAATTCAATAATTTTAGCCATAAAAAAACCCGCGACTTGATTGCTCAAGTTGCGGGTTTTTTAGGGTTTTTAAACAAACGAATTTAAAAACCGTTATTGGTGGAGCTGGGGGAATCTTAATTAAACCCGCAACCACTTGAAATAAAACAACTAACAACAACATCAAATCACTTGCTGTTACTATTGTTGTTACTATTTGTTTTTGTGTGGGTTCAAATTCGCGTTTTGCAGCTGAACATGAATATAATAATTACATTAAATTTTTATCTTTGTATCTACAAAGTTAATTAATTCTTCTGCTTGCTCGAAATAAGGCTGTAAACCTATTGCTTCTGCTTTATCAAGAATAATTGAATCAAAAAGTGAACCCGACTTTTTACGTATATAAACTGAAAAGCCATACTTTGGTGATGAACTAAAGCTCACTTCATACTCGGCTGCCATTAACTTTGCTGATACGTCTTTTGTTGTTCCTTTTTGCTCATTAAAATATTCACGAGTCTTCTGTAACGCAATCGATAACTCTTTAGCTTCATGTTCAGTAAGACGTAATTGCTTATACGCTGAACCTTTAGTAGTTAATCTAAGATAAGTTGTCTCATCAGTTTTGATAACGGCAAGACTAGCGCCTGAAAACTCTGTGACAACCCATTTAAATTCATATCCATCAATGTAATATTCTTTGCCCACTGAATGAAAACTAAAAAGCACAAAAATTAATAAATAGATATTTCTCATAAATTCCCTCTCAACAAATTAATTAAAACCTAAACTTTTTTTGTCACTTTCTGGTTTATCTAAGCCAACGTAACCAACACTTAACATTGTCTCCATGCCAAATGTTGATGGTATCAATGCTAGATTTATATATGTTTTTTTATCTTTCCATATTAGTGTAGCAGATGCCATATTCGGCTTTTCAAAATCACCAAACATAGTAGTTAGCTTATTTGTTAAAGTAATATAACTTTCAGTATCAAAAGTAACACCAACACCGATTAACCTCATTTCTGAGTCAAACGAAAAGTGTAATCTTTGCCTATCTCTGTCGATCTCAAAAACCTTACGCGTATCTTTTAACTCCAACCAAACGATATCACTAATATTTTTTTTCTTCGCTTTTGGGTATTTGGCTAAAACCGTTTCAAACGAATCACCCCACTGAGTACCAAAAACACCATCACCAAATAGTTCCGTAATAGTTGCAGCCTTTGAATGTAGCGAAAAGAATAAAAATAAAATACTTAAAAACAGTCTCATGGCTCCCCTTAAATTTAGCAGCTAATAAGTAGTAATAGAGTAAAGATACAAACCATAGCCTTATACTATCACCCAAATCTAAATGGCTTGCGAGTATTTATGCAAACAAATGTAAGATATCGACTTAAAACTATGTAGCAAAAAGCTTGCAAAGCTATAAGCCTAATAAGATGCATGTTTAAGAGCTTAATGAATACACGTGCATATCTCTCCGCAAAACAGCTGTAAGGTGTTTATTTGATACTGTCTTTTTATAAGCCTAAAATGATAGGTTTTGTAAGGTTTTGTTAGGCTTATTAAACTAAGTTTTACTAAGTATTAACTGCTCATACAGTTGAGGTTTTATCAGGTATAAAGGCTAGGATAATTTAGATTTCATCAGTACAAAAACAAATACATTCGCTAAGCTCTTAAAATAAGTAGAGCCATTTATAATCAACTTTTGACAATGTTTGATAACCTGACAGCAAACAAAGTTAGATATAAAGTGTTTAATTGCTTTGTATTGTATACATTCCTTAAAGCTTAGGTTTAACCCTACTTGAGCCGTGGTTTTTAGTTTGTGCTGGTTTATAGCCCTTCCCTCTGGCTTTAGCAAGGTAAGACATACGCCATATAGCGCCTTGCTTTTTATCATACTCATTGCGTTTAAATCTGTAATAGCAGTTCTTTGGTATCCATGGCTGAACACCAAGGGTATTCCCCATTTCCAATATAAAATCATTAATTCTGCTCGGGTGATTCACCTTATTAGCGTCTAAAATAAACACCACATGGTAATGCTGACTTTTTGATTTTTCTTGCTCACGCGCCCAATGATAGCCAAATACTGACATTTGGTAATTTTGCTTGAGAAATCGACTCAAATTTTTTATAACAGCCAAAATATACCGATTATCATTAGTTTGTTCTGGAGTACGAATATCAAATCGCAGCACTAATACTTGGCTACAATGACTCAAAACAGCCTCTAATTGATCTAATATGCTTTTCAATTGCTGGGTATATAAACCGCTCTTTGCTGCGTTAACATGCCACAAGTTGCCGCAATGCTGAAATATAGGTGAATGACTTACGTAGTGATAGTTAGCCACTAACAAACCCCTCTAAATAGATAATATAAATAACCGATAAATTTCAGGTAAAATAAAACAATATAATTACCTAAGACACACTTCATATAAATCCTGCGCGGTTAGTAACTACCAACATTCAACTGAAATAACAAAAATTAAACCTATTAATGACTACCGTTAATGACCGTGAAATAGCTATAAAATTAATTAAGGCAAACTTTTTCTGGGCTTAGCGGTTAGTACCTACTTAGTTAGCTAGGTTTGTGTAGGTAATGAAGTGCACTGTATAATATAAAAGCTGGTGGTAGTTTAGCTACTCACACCAGCCCTCAAAATAACCAATCCAAAACCGTCTAACTAATCCTTAGTCGGTTTTTCTTTCTCAAAAGAGAGGATCATTAGCCGCACCAGTAATCTTTAAATGCTCAGTCACAATAATGGTTTTAACCTGCTCTATACCGAGTTGTTCAAGGATTCTAACGAGGTTCTTTTTTGCCCTTTGTTCTCTTTCCTTTTTGACTTTACACTTAACTTTTTCGCGCTGTGCCTCTCGCTTATTAAAAAACTCAAACCGTTGTTGCTCACTCATAGAGTGAGAAACCTTTAGCCCAACCTCACGCTTACTTTGATAATCAATAAAGCATTTCATTTTAAGGTGGCTATGCTTTGCATCTTCCTTATCTAATTCAACATCGGCATACCCTCTACCAATTGGGCTTGTAGATTGACCGTTGAGCCATGCGAGCAAGATTGAACGGTGAATAATGTCCATTCGAACTAGCTCCTCAAAAGCTGCTGGTGCTAATTTTTCCAAATATTCTAATGTGATTGGTGTTGGCAGTTCATTTAAATTAATCATTAGCTGCCTCCAAGTGAGTGTATTTTTTTAGTAACTCTTTGCGTCTTGCTACAAGTTCAGAAACAAATTTTTTAATTTGCTCATCGTTATAGCCTACTATTGTTACGGCAAGCGTTGCGTTTATTTCTGTTTCATAATAAGCGACACCACGTTGTCCAGTTGATATTGGTGGGGGCATTAGTCCAGCTTTTATTTTTTCTTGCTGCTTAGTTCGAGCCCAAGGAACAATTTCCATTAGCTCTTTGGTGCGAATTAATTTAAGAATATCTACCATCTTGTTACCTCTTGTTGAGTGTTGTTAATAAACTAAGAGGTAATTTATGAGATTTTAAAGTAGCTAACGGGGAAGATAATTTAAAAAATTAAAGAAGATTTTCCCTTTCTAGCTTTTTAATAGCTTTTTTGACTGCATCAATATTAGAGCCTGAAATGTGATACTCCTCAAATATACAAACCAATATTTTTCTAAACATAGTTTTTTTGTCATCGTTTAAGCCTGCTTTATTAGCAACTCTGCACCAACCACCAAACAATCGAATAATGAAATAATCCTTAGATGTTAGCTTTCTATGTTTTAGCTTAAAATTTGTTAAATCCTTTTCAAGGGTATCAATAGAACTCCATTGTTCACGTACTTTTTCACCTTTGTAATACCTTAAATCATTTCTTATTTTTTTTATTTCTGATAGTTTTTTTTCAAGCTTTGATATTTCAGCAATTTCATTTTTCATTAAGTCAGATTTAGTGCCATCTGTTGCCTGCTCAATGTTAGAGGTTGCAATCATCACAAGCAGGTTTATCCCGTTCAGTATAAGTGTGTTATTTTCATGATCCTTTAACCCCAATTCTATCATTATATTTTTAGCTAAATAGTTAACGGTTTTATTACCCTCAAGCTCAGAGTAAGTAACTAACTCATTTCTTTTCATATTACTTTCAACCCCTTGATCCCTGCCAAGGAGCTACTCCCACTAGCCGCATTTTCGATATATTCAGACCACCAGCACATCATCACTTTTCTACGCTCAAAGTAATCTGTACGGTTATATGCTCTCCTTACTTCGTTTGTATCAACATGCGCGAGTGCCGCTTCTATTACGTCAGGATCAAACCCTTGTGCATTAAGCGTTGTACTGGCAAGCGAGCGTAAACCATGCGCCACCAGCTCGCCTTTAAATCCCATACGCTTTATTGCTGCATTGGCTGTTTGCACGTTTGTATGGCTGCGTGGGTCTCTGTCTGCGGGAAATACATATTGTCGGTGTGCGCTTAATGGTTTCATTAGTTCAAGTAAAGCGAGTGTTTGCGGTGTAAGGGGTACGCGTTGCTCTTTGCCCTTTTTCATTTGCTCGGCAGGTATAACCCACACACCACTATTTAAGTCTATATCTTGCCATTTAGCTGTTGCAGCCTCATTAGGGCGTGTCATGGTGTGTAACTGCCATTCTATTAAACAACGTGTTGTAAGCTTAATACTGGCGCGATTTAAGGCGCTCATAAGCTCTGGCAATCTATCCACTTCAATAGACGGCATAGCGCTTTTTTTAGGCGCTTGGAAAGCTTGCCTTATATTCGCTAGTGGATTGGCTTCTATAAGCCCACAGTTAACCGCATGCACCATTACTTCGTTAATACGCTGGCATAGTCTTTTTACAGTCTCTAAACTGCCCTTTGCCTCTATGGGTCGCACTAGCTCTATTACTTGAAAGGCTTTTAATTTACTTATTGGTTCATCACCAAACGCAGGAAAGGCATGATTAGTTAGCAGATTTAAAGCGGCTTGTGCTGTTTGTGGTTTTATTTCTGTTTTCTTTTTTTCAAACCACATTAAAGAAACTGCTTTAAATGTTTGTAGGTGTGTTTCTTGTGCTTGCTTTTCATCTAGCTGGCGCTGGTGGATAGGGTCGATATTTTCAAGTACTAGGGCTTTATATTTCTTATGACGTTCTCTAGCAGTTTTAAGGCTTATATCAGGGTAAGAGCCAAGCCCCATATTTTTACGTTTTTTAGTAATTGGCGCTGTGTAGTTATAAAGCCAAAATTTACCTCCACTGGGCTTTATTCGTAATGTTAAGCCGCCACCGTCAGTAAGGTTATATTCTTTATCATCTGGTTCAGCTGATTTGACTCGGTTTGCAGTGAGTTTGTGAATAGCCATTTGTAACAACGATCCCTATGTAAAATTCCAGTTGTTACGTTTAGTGTTACAACAAATCGCGGTTGTTACAAGTTTTAAACGGTCTTTAATGGTTAAGCTATAGGCATAAAAAAACCCGCAAGGCTCGAATTAACTAGCGTTGCGGGTCTTTTACGGTTCTTAGCAACGTATCTAAAAACCTTTATTGGTGGAGCTGGGGGGATTTGAACCCCCGTCCGAAAAGCCTCGACCGTCGGTACTACATGTTTAGTATTGTCATTTAATTAACCTTTAAATCCCGGACAAACACGGTAGATAAAGGCGAGGCCGCTTAGTTTTAACGCTTCAACCCCGGCCAGGGTTTCCGTCGCGATCAGGTGTTAGGGTGACACTCCAAAATCCAGTCCACAAGAATACATGGAAGGAGCGCTAGCCAGCCTAAGCTGCTAGAGAGTAGTTATCGTCGTTTGCGATTACTTTAAATTGCGGCTTTTTTACGAGGCAAACCGCACCTCGACATGCACCTTGGGCTTCTTGAATTCCGTCGAATCCTAATCAGCCCCTGAATAAGGTTACTCATTCAGAGCGTGCGAGCAGTATAACTGAGTAACCCATCAATACTCAACACCTTAGGCGTTTTATTTTATTGGTTGGTTAATCCTGCATCAAACACACTTTTAAATGTAAAATATTGGACAATTAAGAAACAATTACTTAACAAGCATGATGCTTTATGCTCAAATGTAGGGCTAGACCTTGGTCTAATACAATATAAAAAAATAATAACAGGCATATTACCTAGAGGATTTATAAATGTCGGTTTTTTCTTTTGATGAGCAAACGGGGCATATCTCTTTGCTCTCCCACCCTAATGTCTCAGGTTTAGCCTCAACAGCAACACAGCTTATTGAATTAATTAGTCAGTCAGAATATTGCGAGTGTGACATTATTGTTAGCAATATTGGTAAGTTGTTTGCTCAAAATAACGACGAAGAGATCTCCTCTTTGGTGGTTGCTCAAGCCATTGATGCAAAGCTAACCATTAACATTGATGAAAAAAATATGCTTGTTGAAGCTACCCTTATTACTGCTAAGGGCGGTAAATTACTTAACATGGAACAAGCAATTGACGTGTTAGCTCAGGCAGGGATTGTAAAGGGTATTAGCTCTCATGCATTAGAACAGTTATTGGCACAACAATTTGAACAACCCTCAGGAAGCACGCATTGCGCTGAAGTCGCTTTTGGTCGCGCGCCTAAAGTGGGTAACGATGCCAAATTTGTGCGTCTTTGCTGCACAGCGCAAGACCGCGTACTTAGCCCGCAAGCTAAGGGCGGTGGTAAAGTCGATATGAGAAACCTAGGTGATATTATTACTGTAAAACCTGGGTGTGAACTAATGCGGCGTATTCCAGCAACATCGGGAGTTGATGGCTTTACTGTGTTTGGAGATGTGCTAACTGCAATCCCTGGCAAAGAGCATAAATTACAACCTTTTGACGGTACTAAAATTGCGCCCGATAACCCCAACTTACTAATTGCCGACTGTACTGGTGTACCGGTTGCCCTTCCCCGTGGTATGCGTGTTGATGATGTTTTATGTTTTCATAATATTGACCCAAGTACCGGCCATGTTGAATTTGATGGCAGTATTATAGTCAGTGGTGATATAAAAGATGGCATGCGCGTGACTGCTACCGGCGATATTACTGTTTTAGGTTTTGTTGAATCGGCGCAGTTAAAAAGTAATAACGCCATCACAATAGTAAAGGGGGCAATTGGCAGAAAACGAGAAGCCGATGAGCCATTCACCTGTTCTATTTTTGCTAAACGAACCGTTGCACTTGGTTACTCTCAATACTGTGACATAAAAACGGAGCAAAACTTATTAATAGAACGCCAATCATTACATTGTGACTTGAGTGCTGGAAATTTAATTAGGGTTGGCAGCGCAAAAGATCCTAAAGGGAAAATTATTGGTGGTCATATTCTAGACGCAATGCGCATTGAAACAGGTGAATTGGGCGCACCAGCAGGAACTAAAACCCGTGTTTGCATCGCACAGCGATGGTATGTGCTAAAACAAAAACAAGCGCAAATCACTGACTTTGAAAAAGTTTTAATCAGTAAGTCAATTGAACTACAGCAAGCGCGCCAGCGAATTAATAAACAAGTTGCAAGCGCACAGCGTCAGCAGTTTTTGAATAAAATAACAACGAATGAAGAACACATAGCAAACCGAAGCGCCAGTATCAGTCAGCAAAAGCAGTTGCTAAGAAAGAAAATGGCGCAGCTTTTAGCGCTCAGTCGTTTGAAAGTTAATGAGCTTATGCACCCCGGGGTGGAGCTTAAAATTGCACGAGAATCAATTAGCTTTTCGCGTAATTATCCTCCTCATTTAATCACCCACAGTGAAGGTAAAATAACGCAATCGTTTTAATAACGCATATTAAGACTGGCTCAGCCCACACAGTGAACACTCATTAATATGAGCTGAGTTTATGCTAATCTTGGTTGCTTACTTCGTCTTCGTTTTGTTGTGTTTCATCTATAGCAAGTGGCCAACCACCTAGTTGCTGCCAACGATTAACAATTAAACAATATAATTCAGCGGTGCGTTCTGTATCGTATAACGCAGAATGTGCTTGTTTGTTATCAAACTCTATTCCTGCCGCGCGGCACGCTTTAGCCAATACAGTTTGGCCTAGCGCTAACCCTGCAAGTGATGTGGTATCAAAACTTACAAATGGATGAAATGGTGTGCGTTTAATATTATTACGCTCAATTGCCGCATTTAAAAAGCCATGATCAAAAGCCGCATTGTGAGCAACCACCACAGAGCGCTGGCACCCTGCCGCTTTTTGCGCTTTTCGCACTACTTTACAAATTTCTTTAATGGCTTCTTCTTCGGGTACTGCGCCTCTAAGTGCTGAAAAAGGCTCAATACCATTGAACTCAATGGCGGCTTGTTCAATGTTTGCTCCCTCAAAGGGTTGCACATGAAAATGAACGGTATGATCTATGCTAAGCAATCCCTCGTCATCCATTTTTAAAACGGATGCTGCAATTTCAAGTAGTGCGTCGGTTTCTTTGTTAAAACCGGCGGTTTCAACATCAATAACCACTGGAAAAAAGCCACGAAAGCGTTGTGCGAAAAGTGTTTGCTCAGTATTTGCCATAGTATTCTTGGTTTATAGGGATTAGCTATCTATTATGTCAAAATTAGGGGGCTGTCGGCTAGGGGATTTATTGATTTATTACAGCTAAACTATAGGCATGTTACTTGCTTGGTAATTAGGGTCTGTTGACCTTTGCGGATTAAAATTTGTTCAAGCTAGGGGCGGTTTAATCGCGGCGCGAGGTTTGTAACCTAGTGGGCTAAGTAAAAACCGAGCAACAAAGAGTAAATCGCCCCTAGGCAGAACCCAAAGGGCAGCGCCTGTTTGGCATTAATGCTGTGTTATCGCCTATTTATGGGGAATAACCACACCACATAGGCTCTGCCTTGCCTAAATACCAAACAGGCTGCTGCAAATTTAACCTTGAAAGGTCAACAGACCCTAGCGTTTGCGCTGAATTATTTGCTGTTGCGTAATATTTTACGGTTTTTGTCACTTTTTTGGCAGAGCTTAATGGAGAGTTCTTGATGAAGTATAAGTTGTTATTTATTAGCCTAAGCATTAGCGGTGTACTGTATAGTTTTAATACGACTGCAGCTATGCGCCAATATACTGCTGACCAAGATAATTCAAATTGGAACTTGGTTAAAACAACTCGCTTACAATGCCAATTAAATCATGAAGTTCCCTACTATGGTGAGGCTGTTTTTAAAGCATCTGCAAGTAAAAATAAAGATCTTACCTTTAATTTAGACATGGTGGTACGCCCAGAAAATTACGCGATTGCCGGTTTAAAAGCGGTGCCACCTAGTTGGCGAGCAGGTCGCCCTGCCCGTGATATTGCTGATATGAAATTACTTAAAAAGTTTGATGGTGAACTAGGTAATAAAACAGCGTGGGAAATGCTAACTGAGCTTGAAAAAGGCAACCAACCTACCTTTTACTATCAAGATTGGCAAAATAGTGCCGACAAAATTGCCGTGGGAATGTCTAATATCAACTTTAAACAAGCTTATTGGGCGTTTTTACAATGTCGCGACGAATTACTGCCATATAATTTTGAAGATATTTCGTTCACTATAATGAACTACGAATCGAATAGCAGTAAATTAACCAAATCATCTCAGCAGCGCCTTGATAAAATTGCTGAGTATTTAAAAAACGACCCGAGTATAGAATCAATTAGTATTGCATCGTACACCGATAGTTATGGCGGTCGCTGGAATAACCTCGATTTATCAAGAAAGCGTGCTAAGGAGATTAAAGATTACATGGTTGGCTTAGGCGTTGATGAAGCTAAAGTGGTTACTGAAGGCTTTGGTGAAAAACGCTTTGTAGATACTAATGACAATATTTTAGGCCGTGATAAAAACCGCCGCTTAGTGATTCAAATCGCTAAAATGTAAATTGTCGTATTCCTTTTCGACCGACGGTGTAATGGATAACGCTTTCGGTCAATACATACCATTTTTGTGATGCCTATTTTATACATAGCAAACAACCTCCCTTTTAATTATTAACATTTAGCTTTTTATTTTTTCATTTATATTAATAAGTTAAATTTCCTTTTTTTGATGATTTTGGCTTTTTTAATACAGTTGTAAATAGAAGATTACATTTTATTTTGTCTCTTTTATGACAAAACTATTTAAGTTTTACACAACTAGTTATATCTTGCGTGTCTCTCACGTTTGATCAGGATCATTAAGTGCTTAAAAATAAAACAATAGGTAGCATGTTAATTGTTGCAGGAACCACCATAGGTGCAGGTATGCTTGCCCTGCCTATCGCCTCTGCAGGGCTTGGATTTAATACCGCGATGGTATTAATTATCGGTTGTTGGTTACTTATGACCTACACCGCTTTACTTATGTTGGAACTACATCAATACGCCCCTCGCGACGCCACCTTAAATACCTTGGCTAAGCTTTGGCTAGGTAAGCGCGGTCAGTATGTAGCTAACTTTTCAATGATATTTTTATTTTATGCGTTATGCGCGGCCTACATAGCAGGTGGCGGAGCCCAGCTACAAGAACGTATAAACACTGGTTTTAACTTAAGTATTGCCCCACAGTTAGGCTCCGTTATTTTAGCGGTGGTGATTGCAGGTGTTGTCACTTTAGGCACCAGCAAGGTAGATAAGCTTAATAGAGTGCTGTTTAGTATAAAAATAGTGGTATTGGGTAGCTTATTTTATATGCTTACGCCTTATGTGCATGGCCAGCACTTACTTGAAATGCCGGTTGAGCAAGGGCTTATATTATCGGCCATCCCTGTGGTATTTACCTCTTTTGGTTTTCATGGCTCTATTCCTTCTATTGTTAAATACGTTGGCCTTGAAATAAAAACATTACGCAAAGTAATGATTGCAGGTGCCTCTTTACCGCTGGTTATTTATATTTTTTGGCAAGTGTTAAGCCAAGGTATAATGAGCCAAGCCCAACTTCTCGAAAGTGAAGGCTTAAGCGGGTTTGTAGCCAGTGTGGCAAGTATTGCTAACAACACGAGCGTTTCTACAGCGGTTAAGCTTTTTGCTGATTTAGCGCTGGCAACGTCATTTTTGGGAGTGAGCTTAGGGTTGTTTGACTTTTTTGCCGACACATTCAAAAAAGCAGATACGGGCGCAGATAGAATAAAAACTGCATTTATTACCTTTATTCCTCCTCTTGGGTTTGCTTTATTTTATCCGCAAGGATTTATTATGGCATTAGGTTATGCCGCTATTGCATTGGTGATATTGGCTGTATTTTTGCCGGTGAGTATGGTGTACAAACAGCGTCAAGGCGTTGAAAAAAGCGGTTATAAAGTACGAAGCGGTAATATTGGTTTAGCCATAGCAGCATTGTGTGGTATTTCAATTATTAGTGCGCAATGCCTACAAATGGCAGGCTTAATACCTGCAATAGGTTAATACCCAATAATAAGTAATATTCTATTGGCAATCCCCCCAAACAAGAGTTTGGGGGGATTGCCATGCAAACGCTAACGTTAAAACACGATTGCTTTTCCTCGGCCGCTTTGCTCTGACGCCGCATCTAATTTGCCATTATGATTAATAATCACATGCATATCACCAAAGTGGCGTTCATCCACTGTGTAGCCCATTTTTATCAGCTGTTGTTTTACTGATGGCTCCAAGCCGGCATGTGCTCTGATCACATTTTTTGGCCATAACTGATGATGAAAACGTGGGCTATTTACCACATCATCGGCGCTCATGTTAAATTCAATCGCGTTGAGTATTGATTGATACACCGAGCTAATAATGGTGGTGCCACCCGGTGAACCTGTTACCATTTTCACTTGGTTATTACTTAATAAAATAGTGGGGGTCATAGAGCTGAGCATACGTTTATGCGGCTGAATTTCATTTGCTTTGCCGCCAATGGCACCAAATACATTCATAACCCCGGGTTTAGCGCTAAAGTCATCCATTTCATCGTTTAAAATAAAGCCTGCGCCTTCTACCACCACACCACTACCAAAGCCTAAATTAATGGTGGTGGTATTAGCTACAGCGTTACCCATGTTATCGACAATGGAAAAGTGAGTGGTTTGCTCGCTTTCTTTTAAACCGGGTTTAATGTTTTCGGTGGTTGAAATAGCCTTTAAATCTATACTGCTACTACGGTTTTTAAGATAATTTTCTGCAAGTAGTTTTGCTGTAGGTACTTGGTAAAAATCAGGATCGCCTAAGTACTCTGCTCTATCGGCAAATACTCGCTTACCTATTTCAGCCAATAAATGCACATACCCTACTGAATTATGTTGTTGTGCAGGCGTTGGTTTTTTAAGCTCATACATTTTCAGCCATTGCAATATAGCAATGCCGCCTGAACTTGGTGGCGGTGAAGTAAGCACTTGGTAGCCATTCCAGTTCGCTTTTATAGGAGTCCGCGATTTAGCACGATAACGTTTTAAGTCATCTTGGTTAATGATCCCGCCATGTTGGTGCATAAATTTTGCAATAATTGCGGCAGTTTCACCTTGATAAAAGCCATCTTGACCGTCATCGCGAATGCGTTTGAGTGTGGCAGCTAGCTCTGGTTGTTTAAAAAGCGCACCTGCCGTAGCTGTAGCAAAATAACTGGCAAAATTTACTTTAATGTTTTTATTATTTAGATGCGCTATATAGTCCTCAATCAGCTGAGCCAACTTTTCAGGCACAACAAAGCCCTGCTCTGCTAATGTTACCGCAGGTTGCACTAACGCTTTCCACGGTAACGTACCATGCTTTTTATGGGCTAACCACATTCCTGCGACACTGCCAGGCACGCCACTAGCGTGTATGCCGTAAATAGATTTATTTTCAATTACTTGCCCCTGCTCATCTAAATACATATCACGATGCGCGGCACTGGGCGCGGTTTCGCGGTAATCTATAAAATCACCTTTTCCATCTTTATGGATAAGCATAAACCCACCGCCACCAATATTACCCGCTTCGGGGAGCGTAACGGCTAATACAAACTGAGCAGCAATAGCTGCATCAATCGCGTTGCCGCCTTGCTCTAACACGGCTTTTGCAGCGTGGGCACTAAATGTGTCGGGCATCGCCACCGCACTTTGTTTAGCCGCTACATTAAAAAAGCCTACTTGTATTATTAAGACACTGCTAATAATTAGCTTGCGTGGTGAAAAAAGTGATCCCATCCCATATCCTTAGGTTATTTTTATACATTGATGGCAAACATTAATGCACAGTAACAAACACTAGGTCAATATTTATACGCCACATTTAAAGAGCTTAGGATTGTTGTTAGATTATCCACATGACTTTGAATAAAGTACGGCTGTTAAATTTGAGCCATCCTCTGTATGAATATAATAATGTTTAAGCTGCATACCGAGTTTTTTCATAACATTAATTGAGCCAACATTTGAGGTCAGTGCTGTAGCGCTAATTGCCTTTACTTGGCGTTGTTTTTCAAGCTCTGAACAAATAGCGCCTGCCGCTTCGATAGCATACCCTTTGCCCCAACTCACTTGCTTAAACCGCCAGCCCACTTCAATATCACTAAAATCAGGCGTATCTGAAAAAAAGCCCATCGGCCGAACAAGCACCCATCCTATAAAGGTATTGCTTTCACGCAAGGTTACTTGCCATAACCCCCACCCTTGTTGCTCGTTACGATAAGCAAGCATTCTAGGAATACTGACTGTTTTTATCTCTTCAAGCGAAGTGGGTTTACCTTGTGTTAAATACTGCATAACGGCTGGGTCTTGATCGAGCTCGTATAATTGCGGCCAATCATGTTCGTCCATTAATTTAAAACTTAATCGTGTTGTTACAGCTATGTTCATTTTCATTGTTGTATAGTTACCCCTGAAATATAATTTTCTCTAAAGGAGATAGTAAATGAAGAAATTAGCAGGTTTAGCTTTATTAGGCACTTTAATTACGTTAACTGGCTGTGAAGATGCCAACGAAGTAAAACAAGATGCAAAAGAAACAAGCGCTCAAGTGAAAGAAAAGCTTGATGAAACTTGGAATGAAGTAAAGGAAAAAACCAATGAGCTTAAAAATGATGAATCATTAAATGAGCTACTTGAAGAGAGTAAAGAAATGGGCTTAGACATGTACGACGACGGCAAAGAAGTAGCTGTTGATGCATGGATTAAAAGCAAAGAAGCGGCTGGCGAGCTGACTGAAAAAACCAAGCAAAAAGCACGTGAAATTGCCGCAGAAATTGAGCAGGCACGTAAAGAACATAAAGAAGGTTAATTATTTTTAACCATAAAAAAAAGGTAAGCCATGGCTTACCTTTTTTGTTTTACTTTTAAAGTAAAATATAGATTATAGTTCAAAGTCTTTTTTGAATTTTAAACCAAACTCACTACGATCATTACTGCGCATAACGCCAACAAAGCCAGTTTGCTGTAGACGTCCTACATCGTAAACTTCGTTTAATACGTTTTCGCCATATAACGTTACTTCCATATCACCGTATGGGTTAGTGTAAGAAATATTAAAGCCAACGAGCTCACGCGAATCAATCGTTTCACTCTTATTGAAAACTGATTGACCTTGCATTTCACTGCGGTATGAGTAATTTGCATTCAATGCAACTGTGCCACCATTACTTAAATCTACAAAGTAAGAAGGCGCAACCATCACTGTCCAACGCGGAGTCAATGCTGGTGAATCACCTTTACCAATACCTTGTACGCCCTCGGCGACTTCGGTAATCTCTGAGTCTAAATAACCTACCGCACTGCGAATAGTAAAGTCATCAGTTATTGCAATTGTGGTTTCAAGTTCAATACCTTGCGCTTTAGACTGACCTGCATTCTCAACAATAGTTACAAAGCCACCACCCGCAGTTGGATCTGAGAATGGTAGTGCTAAGTCAGTGTAGTCGGTAACAAACATCGCAAGCATCATAGACACATTTTCATGTACTTGGCCTTTTAAACCAATTTCGTAGTTAACTGCTTTGGTTTCATCAAACGATACAAACTGATCTGGACCACCAAATGGGCGCGGCGGGAAACCACCTGTTTGATAGCCTTTTTGTACTTGGCCGTACACATTCATATTATTGCTAAGCTGATATGAAGCATTAATATCCCATGTCACTGCATTAAAGTCTGCACTAATGTATTTACGCTCTGAAAAGCTTGGGAAAATCGCATTCGCGTCTTTTTTATCTTCTGAGTAACGAAGACCACCGCCAATTGTTAAATCATCCGTTAAATCATAGCTACCGTTAATGTAAGCTGCGTATGAGTTTGTTTCTTGATTGATTTCAAAAAATCCAAAGCCACCAAATGACGGAGTAACTCCATCATTTAACAGACCATTTGGCGTGTTAAACGGGCTAAATACAAAATCTTCTGAGCGAGTAAAACCATCTTCATTAAAGAAATATAAGCCTGATACAAAGTCCATTTTGTCAAACGTTGCGTTTAACTGAACTTCAAAAGAGTATTGATCTGCACCGCCTACTTCTGGGAACTCAGATAAGTTAAGTGGTGATGCATCATCATCTAAGCCACCTTCATACTCAGAAGTGCGGTAGCTTGAAATAAACTTAGTTGTATACGTGTTATTAATTGCCCAATCAGCGGTAAATGACGTACCCCAACCTGAATATGAGGTTGATTCAATACCGGCAACTGTTGTGCCTAAATCATCTGGATTCGATGGAATTAAGTCTTCAGTTAATAATGGGAAATCGCCATTGAATACATCATTTGAATCTAATGAATCTGTTAGTTCAATAGTATAAGGTGATTGACCTGATTCATTATCAACCCCATCTAATGAGAAAGTAAACGCTAAGTCGCTGGTGGCTTCGTATTTAAGCGCGATACGACCACTAAACTCTTGCTCTTCACCAATTTCTTTTTCAGGGTTAGCTAAATTTACCGCCGTACCTACACCGTCACGTTGTTTGTATGACGCACTGGCTGACATGCTTAAATCATTGGTTAGTGCATTATTAAAGTAAATATCGCCAGCAATACGCCCACGGCTACCCACTTTAGCAGTTGTCGTTAAAATACCTTCATCACCAGGCTGCTTAGTAATTACGTTTACTGCACCACCTAATGTATTACGGCCATAAAGCGTGCCTTGTGGTCCACGTAGAACTTCAACTCGCTCAACATTAGGAAGCGATAAGTTAGACCCCATTTGGCGACCTAGGTAAACGCCATCTAGGTAAACACCTACACCGGGATCGGTTGTTATAATGTGATCTTGTAAACCAATGCCGCGAATAAATACAGAAGCATGTGCCGCGTTACCAACACCATAACGAGTAATGTTTAAGTTAGGAACGTATTTGCCAATGTCTTCTAAGTTACCCATATTGGCTTTATCAATAAGGTTAGCGCCTATTGATGTAATTGCAGTTGGAGATTCGAACAAGCTCTCGGTACGTTTACGTGCTGTAACTTCAATTTTTTCAAACGCGTCTTGTTTGGCAGTGGTTTTAGCTTCTTGTGCATTTACGGAAGTTGTTAGGGCTGCAATAACCGCTAAACTTAACTGTGAGAGGGTGCGTAATTTCAAGGTTTTCTCCAAAGGGTATTAATTTAATTATGCGTTATATGTTGTGTAAACATAAACTGTAGGCATAAAAAAAGATGCTTAGATGCATCTTTCCTCTGGGAGTGTATTGTATTACATAAAAGTTACAAAATGTATATTTAACTTTAGTTTATACAAAAAAATTAATTTTCAGTTTTTAATCTGAACTAATTATCTCAATAATGACGCAACTTTGGTTTTAAATTAAGACTTTAACATTAGCCAGCAGCCATGTTGTGCATAAATCGCACACATAATTTATTGTGAAAAACACATTAAAGCTACATGAGATTATGACAATATCCAAAGACCCTTTATATTTAAGTCTACAGCAAAGCCATTTTTAGGTGAAAAGCATGACAAAAAAACAGACCACACAATCAGCTAACATGCTTTTTAACAACAACCACTATAATCCATTATTTTTTACTACATTGAATAACGACATATTGTTAGTCTGCTATTCAGCCCTAAATTCTCTTACTAATTACGAACTTTTAAACCAATTTATTCATACAAATAATTACCAAGGGCTCGTTATTTTTAATATCCCTAAAAATACCGATGCGGCTTCACTCAAAGAATGGCCAAATTTACAAGGTCTTTTTTATCAAGATACTAGTGAAGAGTTGTTCAATAGAGGGTTAGATGCAATTAAACAAGGTGAATTGTGGTTTCCACGAACCATTAGTGACATTTGGATGCGCCAAATGCTCGATACAGAGCAAAAAAACGCTTTGCAAACAACTAACCTAACCGATAAAGAAATTAAAGTACTCAATCTACTCTTTAGCGGACTTCATTCCAGTGCTATTGCTGATAGTTTATTTATAAGTGAAGCGACGGTGAGAGTGCACTTACATAAAATTTATAAAAAAATAGCGGTCAAAAATAAACAGCAAGCAATTCGTTGGTGCCAAGATAACTTAAAAAATATAAATTCACGTTTATAACTAAAAAAATAATTACTACTTAATACGTACTGCAGTAAATATTATCTCATCATAAATAATTCAAAAAACTCAGCTAGTTACATTACCTTAAAATATAAAAGCCTTAATTTTCAATCACAGTCATGTGTTCTTGTTGCAAAAAGGTAGTGAAAAGTACTTAATTTATTAATTTTAATTAGAAAAAAGTTAATACTCGTCTTATACTGCAGCGGGATACACATGAAATTAAATAGGATACACAATGAAAAAACTATCTGTAGCAGTAGCAATTTGTTGCGCACTTGCCACAAGCAACGCGAGTGCTGAAGTTCGTATTAATGGGTTTGCTTCTATTGTCGGTGGTAAGTCGCTCGATAGTGATCAAACTTTATATGGATATGATGATGATATTTCATTCAAAAATGAAAGCGTATTTGCTCTTCAGCTAACTGCTGATTTGCAAGAGAAGCTATCCGCTACAGCCCAAATAGTGGCTCGCGGCGAAAATGATTTTGATGCCGATTTTGAATGGGCATACTTAACTTATGAGATATCTGACGAATTACAGATCAGTGCTGGTAAAATGCGTGCACCGTTTTATCGTTACTCTGACTTTTTAGATGTTGGCTATACCTACCGCTGGGTGCGCCCACCTCAGTCTGTATATAACTTACCTTTTTCAACCTATGAAGGCCTAAGCTTATTACATACAACTCAGCTTGGTGATTGGGACTCTACTCTACAGGTTATTTACGGCAGCTTCGATGATAATATCGCGGTTGTATCAGTAAATGGTGATACCGAGCTTAATGATATTGCAGGGTTAAACTGGACATTAAGTTACGATTGGTTCAGTGCTCGCGCTGCTTACTTTGTTGCCGAAACGAGTATTGAGATTGAAAATGATACGGCCGAAGGTATGGCCCTTAACGGCTTAGAACAAGCCCTTCGTAACTCAGGTTTTGTTGACCAAGCAAACAGTATTGCTATTGACGAAGACGATGGTGCATTTTTAGCGCTTGGCTTTTCAATTGATTACAACAATATCTTGTTTGACGCTGAATACACACAGTTTGAAGTAGATAACAGTGCGCTCGCTAAGCAAACTCAATATTACACATCCTTAGGCTACCGTATGGATGAATGGCTTGTTCATTTAACCTATGAAAATAACGATGATGAGCATGACAGTAATCGTTATAATGCAATCCCAACTGTGCCGCAATTAAATGCTGGCCTTAACCAAGTTTTGGAAGGCTCTAAAGCAAAAAGTAATGTGTACACTATTGGTGCTCGTTATGATTTCCACCCAATGGCTGCCTTAAAAGTAGACTTTAGCCGCTTAAAAGATGACATAACAAATACTGAAACCGACGTAGTGGCCGTTGGCGTTGATTTAGTATTTTAATTGGAGCGAATCATGAAAAAATTAATTTTAGCCAGCATGCTAACATTATGTAGCTCAGCAGTTTTTGCTGAAGTTGCAGTCATCATTAACCCTGCGAATGCTAATGCAGTAAGCCAAGACGATATTAAAAAAATATACCTTGGCAAGAGCAAATCGTTTGCCGATGGCACCAAAGTGAACCCTGTTAATCAAAATGGCACTGCAGTCGCTGATGAATTTAACGACAAACTTGTTGGTAAATCGGGTAGTCAGTTAAATGCCTATTGGTCAAAGCTCGTATTTACAGGTAAAGGCACACCGCCGGGTAAACTTGATAATGACCAAGCTGTGATTGATTTTGTCGCTGCTAATGCAGATGCAATTGGCTATATCGATAGCGCCAAAGTAAGTGATAAAGTTAAAGTAGTGGGTAAGTATTAATCTGCTAAATTAAAATAAAAGCCCGCAATAAATACTTTATTGCGGGCTTTTTTATCCCTTAACGTTTTACAAAATCATAAAACGTTAAAGTAATGTGCTTTAGCAACTATTCAATTTTAAACTTAGCAGTTGCATCTAATAAGTTATCTGAAAGGTAATGTAAGTTTTTAGCCACATCTCTTACTGCTTTTAGTGAGCTCATAGTATCTTCAAATGAAACATGCATATTAGATACGTTGTCTACAACCATTGCAGCAACAGAGGTTTGCTCTTCTGTTGCAGCTGCAATTTGCGAGTTCATGCCATTAATTTCTAGTATTTGCTCTGCAATTTTTTCAATCGAAACACCGGTTTGCTCTGCTGCACTAGCATTATCGGTTGCCATATCTCTTGCAGAGGTCATCGCGCTTACAGATTCATTAGCTGCCACACTTAATGTACTTAACAATTCACGTATTTCATTAGTTGACTGCGCCGTACGAGAGGCAAGCTCACGGACTTCATCTGCAACCACGGCAAAGCCTCGGCCATGTTCACCCGCGCGTGCAGCTTCTATTGCGGCATTTAGGGCTAATAAGTTTGTTTGCTCGGCAATGGATGTAATTACATTTAATATTTGCGATACATTTTTAGTGTCATCAGCTAACTTATTAATGGTGCTGGCCGCTATATTAATTTCATCACTTAGCGTTCGCGACGCATTTACAGACATTTTTACTTGTATTCGGCTTTGATCTACTTCTTTTTCTGCGGTTTGCACGGCATTAGATGCGCTTGCAGCTGATTGTGAAATATCACCCACGCTTTGCTTCATTTCTTCCATCGACTGTTTAACAACATCTGCATCGGTGGTTTGTTTGGTGGTCGCTCTCTCCGCTCGCTCCATCCCTTGTACAAGACGGGTTGAATTTTCCATTAACGGTTCACATACCGCGATGACTTCTAAAACGGTTTCTCTAAGCAGGCTAATAAAAGCATTAAAGTTTATAGATACCTGTCCTATTTCATCCTCTGAGTTAACAGCAAGCTTGGTACTTAACGACCCTTTACCACTTGCCAAAAGGCTTAAATTATTAGCGGCATCACTAGCGGATGAACCGATATTACGCGCTATCCAAATAGCCATAAGTAATAACAGTGCTAATGAAACTACCGCAACAACCAGCATTAAGTTAAGTGCGTCATCTGAGCGAGCTTTTGTATTAGCAACAAGCTGGAAAAAGCGATCATCTGCTTTTTGCTGTGCGCTTTTAAAGCTGGTTAATACGGCTTCATATAGGCTTGTTTTAAGCTGAGCTTGTTGTTGAATTTTACTGAAATCTGCCGTGCCATTAACCATACCATTGGCAATAGTTGCAGATATTTTTTCGTAATTAGCTAGTCGTGTTTTTGTATCATTATCAATATAAGAGGTATTAATTGCCTCAATCGCACCAAGATTAGTAACCAACTGCGCATAGGTTTCACTCGCCTTTGTTACTAAGTCTTGCTCACCAAAGGTTACAGCCTGGGTGTATAATTCATCTAATTTTTCTAAAATACTAACGTTAGCCAAGGTTAATTTGGCTACTTTATAAGACGATTTCTCCATTTCATTGAGTGATATGCGATTTTCGTTCATGGCAAAGTAGTTAACCAAAACGATTACTAAGAATGCGATGATCGCTATAGATGTAATTGCATGTATTTTTTTAGTAATGCTGAGGTTTTTAAAAGAGAAACCTGAAGCCATATTCATTTACTCCGTTTAATTATCTATAGTTATTATCGGCTTAAGATGCATAAATGTTAACTTTATTTTTAACTTTAGACGCTTTTTATACATAAAGTTAAATATACCGTAATATTCTTTTGTAAACACTAACAATTGAAATATAGAGTGTTCTACTCAATGATCAACATTAATCCTAAAAGAGTTGTTCAATATTTTAAATTTTAGGCACAAAAAAACCAGTAACATTACTGTTACTGGTTTTTGTATTTGGTGCGGATGGGGGGACTTGAACCCCCACGCCCGAAAGCACTACCCCCTCAAGGTAGCGTGTCTACCAATTCCACCACATCCGCATTTTTTAAGCTATTGCTTAGTGTTAAGTCCGCATGTTTATTTGAGGGAAATAAACAACTTAACGATTTAAAACTAAATTAATTTGGTACGTCAGAGCTTTGCTCTTTAGTTGATGTGACTGGCACATCTTCTTCAACTGGAGTCACTGTTTCAACAGTTGGAGCCGCTTCTAGGTTTTCCCATTCGTCAGTCTTTTTAATTTGACCGGCAGTTAGGTTACCTAACACAATACTAAGCACAAAAAAGATTGTAGCTAATACCGTTGTCGTTTTCGTCATGAAATTCCCAGCCCCAGAAGAACCGAAAACTGTAGACGATGCGCCGGCACCAAATGATGACCCCATGTCCGCACCTTTACCTTGTTGGATCAAAACCATACCAACAAGCGCTAAAGCTACAATTAAATACACTACTAATAAAATTTCGTACATCTTATACGGTCCCTTTTGCACTATTGCAGATAGCAGTAAATGATTCTGCTTTTAAACTTGCGCCTCCAATTAGGCCGCCGTCTATATCTGTTTGCGCAAATAATAATTCGCTATTTTTTTCATTAACGCTACCACCATATAAGATGGTTAGCCCTTGTGCTAAATCGCTATCTAGTGCAGCAATTTTGTCACGGATAAATTTGTGAACACTTTGTGCCTGTTCAGGCGATGCAGTCTTACCTGTGCCTATAGCCCAAACGGGCTCATATGCTATCACAGATTCTTTTAGTGCTGCTACACCTAATTTATTAATTACCGCGTCAATCTGCGCAGCAACTACTTGTTCTGTTTGACCGCTTTCTTGCTCTGTTTCGCTTTCGCCAACACATAAAATAGGCGTTAGACCTACTTGTTGCGCGCGAGCAAATTTTGCAGCAACGGTATCATTGCTTTCTTTGTATATGCTGCGTCGTTCAGAGTGACCAACCAGTACATATTTCGCACCGAGCTGCTTAATTAGCTCGGCATCTACTTCACCAGTAAATGCACCTGGGGTATTTTCAGACACTGTTTGCGTGCCTGTTGTTACACCACTTGCAATCATTGCTGGGACTAGAGGAAACGGAGGAAATAAAACAATGTTTACTTCAGAAGATTTAACATCGTTAATAGCATCAGACAGTTGTTGAACGAGTTCTAATGAACCATTCATTTTCCAGTTGCCTGCGACCATCGCTTTGCGTGCTGCCATTTTTCCACTCCACATTAGAAAGCGGGCGAGATATTAACTCGACTCGCCCAAAGTTACAAGAGGTTATTGTTATCAATCAGTTTGTTTGCTCATAGATTCGACAACCGCTGCTATTTTCTGTGCACTATCAATTACTATTTTTTCTTGCTCAGCTTCAACCATTACTCGTACTACAGGCTCAGTGCCTGATTTACGCAGTAATACGCGCCCTTTATCTGCTAAGCTTTGCTCTACTTCAGCAACTGCAGCGAGCACTTCGGGTGCTTGGGTCGGATCAGTACCGGCAGTGTAACGTACGTTAATCATTTTCATTGGGTACTTAGTAAAACCGGCTCCTAAGTCTTGAAGTGTACGATTTTGTGCTACCATAGCAGCAAGCACTTGTAAGCTTGAGATGATACCATCACCCGTGCTGATTAAATCTAAATTCAACACATGCCCTGAGCTTTCACCGCCAATTTTCCAGCCTTTTTGCTGCAGCAGTTCCATCACATAACGATCACCGACTTTACTGCGAGCAAAAGCAATGTTTTTTGCTTTTAACGCATTTTCAAGTCCCATATTCGACATAACCGTGCCAACAACACCACCGCCTAAATTGTCATCTTGTGCAGCTTGGCAAGCAATAATATAAACCAAATCATCACCGTCGAATACGCGGCCATTATGATCAACCATCATCACACGGTCGCCGTCGCCATCATAGGCGATACCGACATCCGCTTTATGCTCTAGTACTTTACGCTTTAATGTATCAACATGGGTTGCGCCACATTCATGGTTAATGTTTACGCCATTTGGCTCACATGCATGGGTGATCACCTCTGCACCAAGCTCTCGCATTACAGAAGGAGCAATATGGTATGTAGCACCATTAGCACAATCTAAAACAATTTTAATTCCTTCAAGGGATAATCCTTGTGGAAACTGGCTTTTACAAAATTCAATATAACGGCCATCAGCGCTAGATAAACGTGTTGCTTTACCTAACTTGTCAGAAGCAACACATGTCATAGGCTCGTCAAGCATCGCTTCAATTTGTAGCTCTACCTCATCATCTAACTTTAAACCTTGGCCATTGAAAAACTTAATGCCGTTATCATAATAAGGATTATGTGATGCGCTGATCACTATCCCCGCTTCAGCGCGAAACGTTTGCGCTAAATAAGCAACTGCAGGCGTTGGCATGGGCCCTAAAAGAATAACATCAATACCTGCTGCAATTAATCCAGCCTCTAAAGCAGTCTCCAGCATGTAACCTGAAATACGAGTGTCTTTACCTATAATGACTTTTTTAGTGCCATGAAGTGAGAGTACACGCCCTGCGGCCCAACCCAATTTCATCGCAAACTCTGGGTTAATAGGACCTTGACCTACTAAACCACGCACACCGTCCGTGCCAAAATATTTTCTTTCTTTCATTTAAAGTACTCCTTGTTTGCAGGCTTGATATACGCCAAGCACATCTGCGGTTTCTTTTACATCATGCACACGAATAATGTGTGCACCGTTTTGTGCGGCGATCAGTGCTCCAGCTAAACTGCCTGCCAATCTATCGTCTGTGTCTCTATTTAATAATTTACCAATCATTGACTTACGCGATAATCCCGCGAGCAAAGGAAGTCCCAATTTTGCATAATCGTTAAATTGAGCCAATATTTGATAATTATGCTTTAGTGTTTTTCCAAAACCAAAACCAGGATCTAAAATTAACTGGCTTTGTTTAATGCCAGCAGCTTCACATGCGGCTATTCGCTGGCTAAAAAAATCGTTTATCTCACCCGCTAAGTCATTATAGTGAGGAGCGTGTTGCATACTACGAGGTTGCCCTTGCATATGCATTAAACACACTGCTACCTCAGGAAACTGTGCAACCACATCGATTGCGCCGGGCTCTTGCAATGCCCGTACATCGTTGACAATATCAGCACCGGCTTCAATCGCTTGGCGCATCACCTCAGCTTTACTGGTATCGATTGAAATAACGCAGTCACTTTGCTCACGAATAGCTTTAATAATAGGAATAACACGCTTTAGCTCATCTTCAAGGCTAACATCAGGTGCGCCTGGGCGTGTTGACTCGCCACCGATATCTAAAATGGTCGCACCATCATCAAGTAATTGCATCGCATGACTCAGCGCGGCAGTTGTATTTAAGAACTGACCGCCATCAGAAAATGAATCAGGGGTAACATTCACGATCCCCATAATCACAGGCTCTGCAAAATCAAGCGTTCGGCCACGCGCAAGGTTAATTTTATTATTCATCGCTAACCTTAATATGTGATAATTTTAGTTATTTACATCAAACTGATACAAAAAAGCCCCGAACTTCGGGGCTTTTGGATATGTTATTTTAACGATTATTCAGCTTTATCATCAAGGTTTGTTTCATCTTTTTTAGATTCATCAGCTGGTTTTTGTACTTCATCAGCTGGTTTTTGTACTTCATCAACTGGTTTGTCTTTAGAAACATCTTCTTTTTCTGGTTTAGCTTCATGACGGTCATGCGCATCACGTGGTTCACGTACAGGCTGACGAGCCATTAAATCATCAATTTGCTTCGCATCAATGGTTTCATACTTCATTAATGCATCTTTCATTGCATGCAGAATATCAATGTTTTCTTTCAATATTGATTCTGCACGTTGATAGTTGCGGTCTGAGAATAAACGTACTTCTGCATCAATTACTTTCGCCGTCTCATCAGACATGCTCATAGAGCGACCACCGCCGCCACCCATGTACATCTCACTTTGATCTTCAGCGTAAAGTAATGGACCTAATTTTTCGCTTAAGCCCCACTGAGTCACCATCTTACGCGCAATATCAGTGGCACGTTCAATGTCGTTGCTTGCACCCGTGGTTACTTTGTCTTCACCATAAATGATTGCCTCAGCAATACGACCACCGTAAAGGCTTGAAATCATTGATTCTAAAAGCTCTTTAGAGTGACTAACACGATCTTGTTCTGGTAAATACATAGTCACACCTAGCGCTCGGCCACGTGGGATAATAGATACTTTATAAACTGGGTCGTGCTCTGGCACCATACGACCTACAATTGCGTGGCCAGCTTCATGGTAAGCCGTCATTTCTTTCTCTTGCTCACTCATAACCATGGTCTTGCGCTCAGCGCCCATCATGATTTTATCTTTCGCAGCGTCGAATTCAGCCATACTAACAACACGTTTATTGCCACGTGCAGCATACAAAGCAGCTTCATTTACAAGGTTAGCGAGATCAGCACCCGAGAATCCTGGTGTACCACGTGCAATCACGGCCGCTTCAACGTTATCGCCTAATGGCACTTTACGCATATGTACTTTGAGAATTTGTTCACGACCGCGAATATCAGGTAAACCGACCACTACTTGACGGTCAAAACGACCAGGACGAAGTAACGCAGGGTCTAGTACGTCAGGACGGTTTGTCGCAGCAATAACGATAATACCTTCATTACCTTCAAAGCCGTCCATTTCAACAAGCATTTGGTTTAGAGTTTGCTCACGTTCATCATGGCCGCCCCCCATACCAGCGCCACGTTTACGCCCTACCGCATCAATTTCATCGATAAAGATAATACAAGGAGCTGCTTTTTTAGCTTGTTCGAACATGTCACGTACACGTGATGCACCTACACCTACAAACATTTCAACAAAGTCAGAACCCGAAATAGTAAAGAACGGTACTTTTGCTTCACCAGCAACAGCCTTAGCAAGTAATGTTTTACCTGTACCTGGAGGACCGACCATAAGTACGCCTTTAGGAATACTACCGCCTAATTTTTGAAACTTAGAAGGGTCACGTAAAAAGTCCACCAGCTCAGTTACATCGTCTTTGGCTTCATCACAGCCAGCTACATCAGCAAAGGTCGTTTTGACTTGATCTTCACTCATTAAGCGGGCTTTACTTTTACCAAATGACATGGCGCCTTTGCCACCGCCACCTTGCATCTGACGCATGAAGAAAATCCACACACCAATAAGCAGGATCATAGGGAACCAAGAAATAAAAATGCTTGCTAAAAACGATTGTTCTTCAGGTTTAACACCTTTAACGTTCACATCGCTTTTTAACAAATCATTTAAAATGTCTTTGTCATAAATAGGCATAATGGTTTGAAAACGCTCGCCACTATTTTTTATGCCAGTAATTGTGCCACTACCACTTTCAATGGACACTTCTTGTATAGAGCCGCTACGGGCGTCTTTTACAAATTGACTGTAACTTGTTTGACGATCAACTTGATCGCCGCCATTAAAGCTCTGAAATACTGACATAAGCACTACTGCAATAACCAGCCAGAGTATTAGATTTTTCGCCATATCGCTCAAGGGGTTAACCTCTTGTATCCAATTAATTTAAATTCAACTAAACGCCAAGCAACTGTACTACAGTTTGTATCCAGTCGCTACTATATATACTTCCCGAGAACGGGGACGCGAGGCATCCGGTTTACGTATCTTCACTGCTTTAAAACTATTACGTACATCTTGCAAATATTGATCAAAGCCTTCACCTTGGAATACTTTAACAATAAACGCGCCATTTTTCTTTAAAACTTGGTTGCACATATCAAGTGCAAGCTCAACCAAGTACATGCTACCTGCCTGATCAACCGAGTTATTGCCACTCATGTTAGGTGCCATATCAGACAATACCACATCTACATTTTTACCATCAATGCGTTTTAACAATGCATCAAGTACCGCTTCTTCACGAAAATCGCCTTGTAAAAAGTCAACGCCCGCTAAAGAGTCCATAGGTAAAATATCACACGCAACCACTTGGCCTTTGTCACCCACTTTTTCAGCTAAGTATTGTGACCAACTCCCTGGGGCTGCGCCTAAATCAACAACGGTCATCGCTGGGCGCAATAACTTATCTTTGTTTTGGATTTCGTCTAATTTGAAAACAGCTCGAGAGCGCCAGCCTTTTTTTTGCGCTTCTTGAACATATTTATCATCAAAATGTTCTTTAAGCCAACGTTGTGAACTGGCTGACTGTTTTTTATTTGTCATAAATTAACACGCAACTAATTAGTAATATTCTCTAGATGGCGTTAGAATACCCTTAATTCAAGCCATATTCAGCAAAATTTGTAATATCATGACATTATCAAACAAACAAAAGCAGTTTTTAAAAGGTCAGGCGCATAGCCTTAAGCCTGTAGTTTTACTAGGTTCTAACGGTTTAACCGAAGGCGTAGTAGTTGAAATCCAAAGCGCACTAGAAATTCACGAATTAATTAAAGTGAAGGTGCCAACAGACGATCGTGAAACCAAAAAGCTTATTTTTGATGCTATTGTTCGCGAAACAGGGGCTACTAAATTACAGACTATCGGTCATACGATTGTGCTTTATCGTCAAAGCCCTGAGAAAAAAATTCAATTACCTCGTGGCTAATAAGGCCATTTAAAGGTAAAACAAAAAAAACCAGCCATTGCTGGTTTTTTTATGCCTGCTTAAAAACCCATTGTCAGCGTTTTAACTTCATAACTATTATTTTCTAGTTTACTCACTAAATAATAATGCCCGTACTGACTCTCATCCATACTTTCAATAGCTTGGTTACTCAATAATGAAGCCAACTGCGGTGTGGTATTACTATGCCCTATTACTACCACAACGCCATTTTGTGCTAATAATTGTTTTTTCAATGTCATTAGATCAGCAGCATCATAGGTAATAACTTTAATATTATAATACGCGGCTAATGGCGCTGCCGTGTTTAGGGTACGGTTATAGTTACTGCTGAATAACGTTATGTTTGGATAGGTGTTAACTAACGAAACCAAGTGCTCAGCACGCGCTTGGCCTTGGGCAGTTAGAAATGGATTTTCCCCTGTTTGTTTTTCGCTATGTCGAAACAAGTAAACCTGTTCAGGGGCAGAAAAGGCGGGTTGGCAAATAAGTAATAATGCTATTAACAATGTTTTTATGTGGGCGTTCATTATTGCTTCTCTCGTTTATATGCTAATAGGCGATTTATAAACTCAGTTGTAAGCTCATTTATGAGTCCAGTTTCTGCATTTAAAATTAAGCTAAAGCCAACATTTAAGTGTGGAAACACAACCAAATCACTGCGATAACCTTGCACCCAACCACTGTGGTAATAAAGCGTTTCATCATCATAATCATACACACGCCAGCCTAGCCCATAGTAGGCTTCGTTCATGTGCTCTCGCCATACTCGTCTGTAGCGTTCTTTTTTAGTATGTGTATAAGGACGCGTTTGCGTGGCCAATGCATCTAAGGATAATACCGATGGATATTGCCCTAATTGCGCATTTAACCAAATAGCCATATCTGACGCACTGGCGTTTACCCCAGCCGCCGGAGCGACTTTATAATAATTCTTTTTCAAACGGGCACTGTACCAACGCTTTTTCCCACGCACATGAGGGTGTGCGTAGTTACTATCTTGTACCATGGCATCGTAGCCTAAGCTTGCATCGTTCATTTTTAGAGGGATAAAAAATGCGTCATTGAGCCACTGAGTATAAGTTTTGTTGGTGCTTTTTAAAATCACGTCATCAATTAAACTAAACATGACATTTTGATAGCCATAACAGTCACCGGGTTCGCATATGGGTTTTACACTTAATAGCTTTTCTACAATATCGCTATACCCCATTCGCGATTCGATTAAATTATCGTATGCATTCGGTACTAGCCCACTAGAATGGCTTAAAATATGAAAAACCTTTAAATCATCTTTGTAGTCGGTTTGTTTAAATTCAGGAATGTAATGACTAACAGGAAAATACAAATTAAGTTGTTCTTCATTTGCAAGTTTTGCCGCTAACGACCCTGCAAACGTTTTAGATACTGAGGCCAAACGAAACCGAGTGTGTGGATTAATTTTTTGCCCACTGCGCACTTTGGTATGCCCCATAGTATGTATATAGTCACGCGCTTGTGCGTTGACGATGGAAAGCGCTCCGCCCGGAATCTTTTTTACTTTTAGTTTTTTTTCTACGTAGCGTCCATAATTTTTAACAAAAGCTTCCCAGTCAGGATCTGTGCTTGCGCTTGCCTGTAAATGCGTCCCTAAAATACATAAAGCAAAAAAATAAAAGGGTAAGGAGTTAAAATACTTCATTCTTAGCTAATTTTTCTTTTTTAGTCATAATCAGCCTCTATAATATCATGAACTTTTGCTCGGACTAACGTACAATATGTTCGATTAATGGCTTTTGAGTGGATGTAAAATATTTATGCGTTTTTTAGTTGTATCACTTTTTATTGTATTAGCTTCAGGTTGTGCCGTAGTTAAGCAGCCTGCAGAACCTTTAGCAATGCCTGCAAAACCTTTGCTTAAGAGTCAAACTTACCAACTTAAATATGAAACCGAGCATGCTTCACCGAAAGTAAAATCGGTGCAATTACCTGCACATAACATTAAAAAAAATCAGACTGTCAGAGTGATCGTAGACCGTGCAAGTGTCACCGACACATTAGTATCTCAAATTAGCCAAGCACTTAACGATAAACAACTAAAAGTTACCACAACCGATAACAGTGATTACACGTTAGCTATCCATCAAGTTGACCTTGAGTTTATAGATGATGCTAAGTACATCCTAGCGCAGCCAGAAAAACCTTATTCATTGTTTTCAAAAGTAGCACAGCAATTCCCTTCTCAACAATGCGCAAATATACTGGCACAAGTTAGTATGCGCCTTACACACAAAGCATCGGGAGATGTAGTGTGGTTTGCCAAATCATCAATAGATAGTGCAAGCTTTCATCGTGAGCCCCTAATCTATAGCTTTACTGAAGAAAAAAAGATCACTAACGAGTTAGAAGTTGTTGCGTTTATTCATAAACATAATACCGAACAGGCTCGGCTTAAGCGTGCTGAACTTAAAAATGAAGTAACGGCCCCTGCTTATAAAACCATTACTAAACTGAGTCGTTTAACTAAATTAAATGGGCCATGTACACGTACTGAGATCAGCGCATTAACTCCCATGATGCAATTTTACTTAAGCAGTATACTTATCGATAAAATTAAGGTTCAGTAGTTGCAGGACGACCGCTACATTTTTTTACAGATTTAGCCAAGAGTTTGACAATATACTACCCTTTTAAGCAAACTCTAATTTAGGTTCCAAGGATGAAGCATTTCCCACAAAGACATTTTTTCCGTTGTGCAGCCTTATTGTTTGCGCTCATTTTTAGTGGCCAGAGCACAGCAAGCAATCGTTACTATGCCGATAACACATTGGAACCCACTACAGGGTTTGCCTGGGACTGGAGTGCGGGAGCAGGTTATTACATAGAAGATTCTTATTTGGTGGGCATGAATTCTTATGATGTTGGCGCCGAGTTAGATTTAAGCCTTGCGGTTTCTTACGATAATTTTTACCTTGATTTTGATCATAATCAACTCAGCGGTGGACTTGTTTTAGGCTATAGCTTAATTAACAAATACGATTGGGGCCTTGATTTATTAGGCACTAATTCCCAAGCCGGGTTTGACGAACAAGGCTTAGGTATTTATAACGATGGCATTATTGAGCCACTGCGCGGTATCAAAAAACGTAACTATGATTTTGATACTGGCCTTCGATTAACACGTCGATTTGAAAACTCACAAATTTCCCTTGAATACTTACATGATATATCTGGTGCTCATAATGGCTGGGTGGCAAACGTATTTTTTAGTCATATTCAGCCTTGGCGTAATTGGGAGTTTCGCTCTGGTATTGGCCTAAGTGCCTACTCTGCAGATTTTACAAACTATTATTTTGGTATTGATAGCGATGAAGCAAACGCAACTCGCCCTATTTATCAAACCAATGCCAGTACCAGTATTATGTTTGAATTTCATGCTGAATACCCCATTAACCAAGATTGGGTCTTTTTAGCAGGCTGGTTAACGACGTGGTTTTCAAAAGAAATTGATGACAGCCCAATTATTTCCCAAGGATATCAACACAAAGCCAAGGTAGGCGTGCGTTATGTACTTTAGATTTTTTTACTGTTTATTGTTTAGTTATTCAGGCTCTTTGCTGGCAGCCCCAGTGCAAATACCCGCTCAATTGAGTGCAGTACCTGATACCTGTGTGGCCTTACGTGAAGGACGTCACTGTTACGCCGATGTTGTTTTGTCATGGCAGCAAGTAGAAGTGGGAAATTATTGTCTACGCGATGCCACCTCAAAGTACATTATGCAGTGCTGGCTTAAACAGCGACAAGGTTCGTTTAATTATGCCTTTGACTCAACGCAAAGTATTTCGTTTGAACTATTTGACAGTAATACATCACAAGTCATTGCCGTCACAGAAGTAAAATTACAATGGGTGTATCAAAATAGGCAAAAAAAGCGGCGTTGGCGGTTATTTTAGTCACACACTATAAACATTATGATAGCTAAACATCATTTAGGTATGCGAAGAAAGCTTATGGATAATTACGGTACTATTTTACTGGTTGAAGATGATATTTCTCTTGCACAATGGGTCACTGAGTATTTAACAGAGCAAGGCTATGTTGTACATGTATGTCATCGAGGTGATGAGGTAATAAGCCAAGTAAAACGTTTAAACCCACAACTTATTTTACTCGACATTATGCTGCCAGGGCTTGATGGTATTAGTGTATGTCGTGAGCTACGTAGCTTTTATCATGCCCCAATTATAATGCTTACTGCCCGCGATGAAGAAATGGATGAAGTCATTGGGCTAGAAGTCGGTGCTACCGATTATATAATAAAACCAGTACGCCCTCGCGCATTGCTTGCACGCATTAAATCTGCCTTGCGCTACAGTAGCGACACGCCTAAAACCGATGATCAAGCAAATATGATCAATATCGGTCAATTAAGTATTAATACCGAGTCACGCAACGTTACCCTTAACCAACAGGATGTGAACATTTCAAGCGCAGAGTATTTATTACTGCATTACTTAGCCAGTAATGCTGGACAAGTTGTTTCCCGCGATGCGGTGTTTAAAGCAACCAAAGGCAGGGAATATGATGGCTTAGATAGAAGCGTTGATGTGCTTATTTCTGCCTTGCGTAAAAAGTTTAATGATGACCCACAAAAACCAGAAAAAATTAAAACCATTTGGGGACGTGGTTATTTGTTTGTGACTACAGCGTGGTAAGTTTTAATGCCTGAGTGCTTAAAATAATTAGCGCGATAGTAATAAAAGTCACTTCAATACACCCAGCCTATTATGGAATAGCATCAATGAAAAAGTTTTATATTTCACTACTAGGCAGTGCGCTGCTTTCAATTATTGTTTTAGGTTGGCTTATTGATGCATTTAGCCAACAAGCGCATGCGCCTTTGGATGAGTTTAGCGTTCAAAGCCAGATTATTGTCGGGTTAAGTAAACAGCTCACGGCGCTTAAACCCGATGCTCGCCCGCAACAAGTAACAAAGCTCGCCGCTGACTTTGACCTTATACTTAACTACAAATTAAATCAGTCGCTGGCACTGCCCTTAGCGCTATTAGATAAAATGCAAACCCAAGGCGGATTAATACTCGAAGACGAGCAAGGCTTTTATATGCTCTACACAAATGATGAGTTAAGTCCTTATCATTTAACCATGCGTTTAGATAAACCCTATGAGGCCACACAACGAAACGATATTATTTTAACGCTATTATTTTACACTGGCTTATGTGTTTTTATGGGTTTTATTATTACCCCTTTAGCAAAGCGCCTTACGGTGTTAAACGAAGCAGCAAAGCAATTTGCATCTGGTAATGTTAAAGCGCGTATTACCCCCTCTCGATTTACCTATATAAAAGATGTGGAACTGACCTTTAACCGTATGGCGAGTCAAATTGAAAAGCTAGTTGCTGAAAACAAGCTAATGGCCTCCAGCTTATCGCATGATATTAGAACTCCAATTGCTTGCTTACGCTTTGGTGTCGACGCCGCTCTTGATAGTCATGACGAAAATAAAATAAAGCATTATTTAACTCGCATGGAAACCGACTTAGACCATATGGAGTCAATGCTAAAAAGCTATTTAACGTTTGCTACTTTAGAGCAAAATGCGAATAAGCTTACTTACTCATCAGCAAACCTTAAACAATACCTAAGTGATATTGTATTGCAACTTGAGCCTAGAATAACCTCTCGCTCGCTTAATATTTCTTTAGAATGTGATGATCATACCGTTTATGCTGACTTACATTGGCTGGCAAGAGCAATCACCAACTTAATTAATAATGCCTGCGACTTTGCAAATCACAGCATTCAAGTAACCGCTTCAGTACAAGAACGTTTTCTGGTGGTGAACATCGCCGACGACGGACCAGGCATTGCTCAAGAAAATAATCATAAAGTATTTAGCCCATTTTTTCGTGAACGCAGCCACCGTAATCGCAGTGATAATAGTTATGGCTTGGGGTTAGCAATCGTCGCCAAAGTTGCCGATTGGCATCATGGCACCGTAAAAGTGAGTAAAAGTGAACGACTCTCAGGCGCCTGTTTCACATTAACCATCGCTCAGTTTGAACATTAATCAACAATGCAAAGATGCTCAATACAGCTGATTAACGAAATATAATTAAAAAAATTGTGCTATTTATAATCAAAATACGCACGTGTTATTTATACAGCTAAATAAAACGCAATAATTGTGCAACAGAGACAAATAAGCACTTTTTATTTAATTATAATTCCAGTAGATTGTCACGGCGTCGAAAAAATAGAGAAGCAGAATAATATGAGTGCAGTAAGAGGTGAGTTTAGCTCCCGCTTTGGTTTTATAATGGCTGCGGCAGGATCAGCTGTTGGCTTGGGTAATATTTGGGGTTTTCCGACTCAAACAGCAAGTAATGGGGGCGCTGCATTTTTAGTCGCGTATTTAGTACTGGCTTTCTTTTTAGCCTACCCCGCTTTAATGGCAGAACTGATGATAGGTCGCCATGGGCAAGCTAATGCGGTTTCTTCATTAACTAAATTAACCACGCGACCATGGCAAAAGCAATTTGCCTTTGCTGTCGGTTTTGGTGGTATTTTATGTGCTGGATTTATTTTAAGTTTTTATGCCATTGTTGCCGGTTGGATGTTAAGTGCCACTTTAGAACCGGTAACCACATTGGTCGGCGCTGATGCCGCCTCTTTATGGTTAAGTGAGCAGTCGCTTACTCGTAATATTCTTTTCACTGTTTTATTTATTATTTTAACTGTTGCTATTATCAGCCGCGGTGTAGAAAACGGCATTGAAAAATGGTCTAAACGCTTAATGCCCGCTCTGCTCGGTATTTTGTTTGCCTTAATTGCCTACGTGATGACTCAAGAAGGCGCTGTTGAGGGGTTAAAAGCTTACTTAGTCCCTGACTTTTCTTCTATTTTTGACCCTACATTGTTAGTGAGTGCCTTAGGCCAAGCTTTCTTTTCACTGTCACTGGGCACCAGTGTGATGATTATATATGGCTCATATATCAGTAAAAAAGAAAACCTTGTGTCCCTTGGCGCGTATGTAACCTTAATTGATGTGTTTATAGCGTTTGTAGCGGGTTTATTGATCATCCCTGCTATGTACGTGGCACAAGCGCAAGGTGTTGAAATATTCTCTTCAACTACAGGTAAACTTCTCTCTGAAGATACTCTCGTATTTCAGGTATTGCCTGCCTTATTTGATGGCATGGGTGGTGTAGGTTTATTTGTTGGCTTTGCTTTTTTTGCATTGATGAGTATTGCCGCACTAACTTCATCTATTTCCATGTTAGAAGCGCCAGTGTCGTACACGGTAGAGCGCTTTGCGATGAAACGTGTTCAAGCAACGTGGTTAATAGGCGCTTTAATTGCCATTGTGAGCATTACCATAGTGTGTAACCTAGGCACTTTATTTGGCTTAGTGATCACCCTAACAACCAAAGTTGCACAACCTTTATTAGGGCTTATGTGCTGTATATTTGTAGGTTGGATCTGGTACAGATCGTCACTACTAAAAGCGATTCAACAAGGTAACCCTGAGGTGCATAATACGTTATTTTGGAAGATATGGCCTTGGTATACTAAGTTTGTATGCCCTATTGCCATTAGCTTAGTATTCTTACATTCCCTACTAAGCTAGTTAAAAGATGCATAAAAAAGGCCCACATCAGTGGGCCTTTTTAGTGGAGCAATACTACTGCTTTAAAATCATATCCTGATGGGGTATGCCATCTTCTATATATTCATCACCAACACATTCAAAACCGAATGAGCGATAAAAATTCAGTAGGTAGGTTTGTGCGCCAATATAAATATCGCGAGTCGGCCATTGCGCCTTACAGCATGCTATTGCTTCATTGACTAACTGTTTGCCTAATCCAGAACTTCGCTGTGATTGAGCAACCAATACACGCCCTATCGCACTGTACTGAGCATCTTTTTCATAACAACGGGCATAGGCATGCACCGATAGCCCATCAAGTAAATAGACATGACGTGTAGAGTCTGCGATATCGTGATCATCAAGTTCGGGGTAAGGACATGCTTGTTCTACAACGAATACGCCGACACGTACACGCATGATTGAAAACAGGGTTTGGGAGTCGAGCGCAGAGAATGGCTCACATTTAAACGCCATTTAAACACCTTTTTTATTGCAAAGGCTTACCTAAAGTAAGCCCCTAAAGCGATTAAGCAAATAATCGTTCTAACTGATCACATAACTGCGATAAATTAACATGGTCATGCTCTATGGTTAAATCAACATAGCCATCACTTCTAAACGCTCTGTCTAATTCAATCAATACATGGGTTTTATGCGCTTCAGGAATAAACGACAACTCTATTTCTTTTATGCCAAACAAACTGCGGCTATTAGGCTGATACTCAAGCTCTTGATAACACCCCGACACAGATTGAAAAGTAGGAGCACGTAAATGGCCTTGCTCTACATCGGCTTTAACTAAACTAAAACCAAGCTTTTCCATCGCTTGCATGCATGTTTTAACCGCTTCATTAGGATAAATGTGTAAATGGTCTTTATCTGTTGGATCAAGCGCAAGGTCGATATCAAGGCCTGTTTCTAACCATACATAAGATTGGTTATAACCTGCATTAATTTCGGTTATAGGCGTTTCTGAGTGTAAACGGGCTTCAAACGGAATAGTTCTTACTTCACCGGGCTCAATAATACCAATATCGGTAATGCGCCACTGGTCAATCACATGATTAGTGAAATAATCACCGTCTTCACTCGCCACTTTGACACGGGTAACTAACATTAAGTCTAAACCGGTAATTTCTTGGCTCACATCGCCTGCAGTAATTACAATTTGCGCGTTAAATAATTGCCCCGGCTGAAGATGCTCGGTCTCTAAAATAGTATCTACTTTGGCGGCACCAATGCCTACCGATGCTAAAATCTTTTTAAACATATTTTCTCCTTAAGCTAAGCAACTCTAATGTTTGCTTACGCTTAAACTCCTTCGTTATGGCATCTTAACCACATTTAAAAGCTCTTGTCAGCGAAAAACTGCTATTTACATGCTGTTTACCATAAAACTAGCCATATATGTGCATTTTTTATACATTGAAGCTACTTTACCTCTGCATAAACTGACAGTAGCAATCATTTGATAAATACTCACTATCACGTAACTAACTGCGTTAAATAAGTAGATTAATTGTCAATAAGCATTGTTTTTCGCTACACTACAATGCCTAAAAAAGTGGTATTAATAACTATGGAACTAATTTATTTTGCTACCGCCTTCGTCTGCGGTTTTGGTATATACCAGCTAAAATTGCCGCCACTTATCGGCTTTCTTATGGCTGGATTTATTCTTAATTTAGCGGGTTATAAAAGCACGGAACTGCTGGAAACAATTGCATCTTTAGGGGTTACACTGCTTCTTTTTAGTATTGGCCTCAAGCTTAAAATTTCAAATTTAATAAAACCTCAAGTCTGGGCTCCGGCCACCTTACATATAATTCTAAGCAGCGCTTTATTTAGTGGCTTTATGCTATTACTGGGTGTTTTTGCACTGCCATTATTCGTCGATTTAAGTTGGCAAAGTGCGCTGTTAGTTGGTTTTGCTCTGAGCTTTTCAAGCACCGTATTTGCGGTAAAAGTTCTTGAAGAGCGCGGTGAAATGGCAAGCCTGCACGGTAAAATAGCCATTGGTATTTTAGTTATGCAGGATATATTTGCGGTTATATTTTTAGCGGTCAGTACCGGTAAGTTGCCGAATATTTGGGCCTTAGGGTTAATTATTGCCTTACCTTTATTTCGCCCTGTTATGTACTGGGTGTTAAACCGCTCTAAACATGGTGAGTTACTGCCGCTATTTGGGTTTTTCTTTGCCTTAGTAGCAGGTTATAACGCCTTTGAATTTGCAGGTCTCAAAGGTGATTTAGGTGCTTTGATTGTAGGTATGATGTTCGCACCACACAAAAAAGCAGGTGAATTGTCTAAGTCATTGCTTAGCCTAAAAGATATATTGCTAGTTGGCTTTTTCCTAAGCATTGGTTTAAGTGCAGAGCTTACTGCCCACTCCTTAGTCGTCGCTTTAGTGCTGGTATTAATTATTCCAATTAAAACCCTGCTTTATTACATACTAACCAACCTATTTAAACTTCGTGCGCGTACCTCTTTGTTAACAGCATTTAGCCTAGCTAACTTTAGCGAATTTGGTTTGATTGTGTGTGCAGTTGCCGCATCTACCGGCATGGTTACCTCTGAGTGGCTTGCTGTTATTGCGATTGCGGTGTCGATCACCTTTGTAATTGCTTCTCCTTTAAATAAACGCTCTAACGAGCTATACGTTAAAATTGAACGCTTTTTATTAAAGTTTGAAAGCAAAACCCGCTTAGCTGAAGAGCTCCCAGTAAACTTAAATGACACAAAAATTGTTATTTTTGGTATGGGTAGAATTGGCACAGGTGCCTATGAAACAATAAACGCAACTCATCCGGATGTTGTTGCAGGTATTGATATTAAGCCTGAGGTAGTTGATAAGCATGTAAAGCGAGGTCGCCGAGTATTAATTGCCGATGCCACCGATCCTGATTTTTGGCAACGTGTTAACCACTCCCACGTTGAAATGGTAATGCTAGCTATGCCTAAGCACATGCAAAATATTTTTGCCTTAGAGCAATTGCAAGCATCGGGTTATAAAGGACAAGTAACGGCGATTGCCAACTACCCCGATCAGCAAAAAGAATTAGAAGAAATGGGAATAGACTCTACTTACAACTTTTACTTAGAAGCAGGTAGCGGTTTTGCAGAGCATGTAAAGCAAACCCTGTTTCCTTAATAGGGTTTAGATGCAAATGGATTGCATTTACATTCCTTTACATCTGCGTATTTTATTGGTTTAAAAATAAGGTAAAATGTCTGTGTTGGTTTAGTAAAGCTAATACCTAAGTGTGTATTTAAATAAAAATATACACAACTGGACCCCTTGCTTTTAATTAACCAATAAGATTCTCAAATTAGAGGGCCTACTCCCTCTATCAATAGGCTGTTACTTGCCCGTTACAGCCTATTTTATTTCTTTATTATCCCTTACACTTAACACCTCTACTCATAAAAGATGTCAATAATGGATCCTCAACAACTTAAAGTCGCCATTAATACCATTATGCCGTTTGGTAAATATGCGGGACGCCCCTTACTTTTGCTGCCTGAGCCTTATTTAGTGTGGTTTAAACAGCAAGGCTTTCCTGATAGCAAGCTCGGCTCTCAACTTGCAATGATGTACGAAGTGAAGCTTAATGGTTTAGAGCAAATGTTGATGCCATTACTAGAAAAAAATAGTAAATAAAATAGAACTTTTCTATAAGTGGCCTGTCTATCTATTTGCTACTTGTTGATTTTTTGGTTTTAAACCGCAAAAAAGCGCCTTTACGGCGCTTTTTTATTGTGTGGAATTTACTAGTCTAAGCTAATAATAAACTTAACCCCACCCAGTGTAGAGTCTTCAATCGTGCACTGCCCTTTATGCCATGACACAATTTTACTCACTATCGCCAGCCCTAACCCAAACCCACCGGTTTTTTTATCACGACTTTTATCTAAGCGTGTAAACGGCTTAAATACTTTTTCGCGCTCAGAGAAGGCAATGCCGGGGCCATCATCTTCAACCACTAGCAGTAACTTTTCATCGGCAGTACTTAAACTAATATGTACACTTTTCGAGGCATGTTTAAGTGCATTACTGATTAAGTTTTGCAGCACCCGCGACATAAAATGACTATCGCATAAGTAAATAAATTGAGTGGGGAGCGTTGTTGTTAGTTTAATACGGGTATCAAAGTTTACTTTTTCAATATTAGTTTTAATTAATGCAACGATATCGCAAGGGGCTAATTGTAAACTAGGTTGCTGTGTATCTAAACGGGCGTATTCCAACATTTCAGATACCAAGGACTCAAGTTCATGAATATCCATTTGCATGTCAGATAAATATTGCTGTGCTTTGGTATCGTGGGTTTTATCCTCGAGTATTGCAATAGCAAACTTCAACCGCGCTAATGGCGTTCTAAATTCATGAGATACAGAAGAGGTGAGCTCTTGCTGAGCACTAAGTAAAAACTCAATACGTTGCTGCATTACTTGCAATGTATCGGTGATGGGTAAGAAGAATGACTTTGAGCCATGGCTTAATTGAAAATCTTGCGAGCCACCCACCGCTTCGCATGCATGACTCAGCTTTGCAAAGTCTCGCCACAACAAAAAGCTCCACAAACCTATTGGTAAACTTATAATAAACAACACCAGTAAATACGGTAACACAGTTCCTGAGCTGCTGTGTTTAACACCCACAGGGCCTACTTGTAGCAATTGTGAATTATTTAGTGTTACATACCAAACGATACGCTGCTGTTTATCATATAAATAAAGGTAATGGTTTTGAAATAGTTGTGCTTGCTGTTCAGGTGGGAGCACTAGATCTTGCTGGGCAATGACTTGGCTATCAAAATTATGTTTAAGCTGCTCAAGCCCATCTGGGGTTTGTGAAAGCAGCCATAAAGACTGCCCGAATTCGTCATCTAACAATACACTTTGCTGAGATTCATCATAGGGCCAAAACTGCTCTATAACGCCACTAACAATAAACAAAGAGGCAATAATATACACGTAAAGGCTTATAAATAGCTTTCCCATTAACCTAGCCTAACACCTTGCATTTATTACATATCCCACGCATCTGATACAAATAAATAGCCTTGCCCCCACACCGTTTTAATACGGTATGGTTTATCACTGTTATCACCGAGCTTTTTACGAATGCGTGATACACGAACATCCACCGTGCGGTCTAACCCGTCGTACTCACGCCCTATCATATGTTGATGGACATGCTCTCGACTGAGCACTTCACCAGCATTTGAAGCCAATAACCACAGCAATTCAAATTCATGAGAAGTCAGGACAATTTCAACACCGCTTAGCTTTACAATGCGGCTGGTTTTATCTATTGATAAATCACCAAATTGAAGTTCTTCAATCGCTTTAACACTTGGCTGTCCACGGCGAAGCAATGCACTAATTCGAGCAAGAAGTACACGCGGCTCTGCCGGTTTTATAACGTAGTCGTCAGCCCCGAGTTCTAAGCCTATGACTTGATCGAAGTCTTCACCCTTTGCTGTTAGCATTAAGATAGGGAGAGTGTATTTGTCACGTACTTGTCGACATACGCTAAAGCCATCTTTTCCTGGCAACATTACATCTAAAATGATCAAGTCGACGTGGTTTTCACTAAGATAAGGGAACACTTCGTCACCGCGTTCTAAAACGTCAACTTCTAAGCCATTATGCTCAAGATAGTCTTTGGTTAATTGTTGCAACCCTAAATCATCTTCAACAAGTAATATCTTTGGCATTTACTGCTCCTAAATTAAAAAAAGCTCCAAGGTGAGCGTAGCCGATGTTTTTTCTTAGCGTATGCGGTTTGCACTTCTATTTGCACACTCGCTAACGATACACCTGTATGGGGATTAATCAGGGAGTATATGGTCTCCACCTGAACACGCGCTTTATAACTAAGTTGGCCTTTTTTGACACCTTTCCAGCATTGTAATTGTGTATCTTGTTGGTATAAACATACATCGCTAGCGGCTGACAGTTGCCACTTAAATTTTAACTCAAGATCACAAAATTCTTGTTGTTCGGAAACCACACAGACTTTGGGTGATACGTTAAGTGAAGAGGCTTTTGCAACGCTAGCGTTGCTAAAAAATGAAGCTGCAAGCACAACCAACATAAAACACTTCATATTAAAATGTATGTTCGAATCCTATAAAGGCGGTCATTGAATAGTCATGTTCAAAAAGCGGGCTGCTATCCATTGCTGAATAATCATAATAGGCTAAATGAAAACGAAGCGCGTTGACTCCATCTACAGGCCAACGGGCGTCGATTTTAGCATAAGGTTGCCAACTACTACCAACTTCTATTTCACCGTAAATAGATTCAGCGCTATTTAAACCATAAAAATAGTTATTTAGTTGGGCTGATTTGTAATTAACGCCTAAAGTCGACTTTAACGTTAATTGCTTAAACTCATGATGATATTGCCATTGCAACGATCCCCTGTAGCCATTATAAACGCTGTTTACATCATGCAATAATTGCGCAGAAAATACTTGCTGCTGCTTTACAAAAAAATAGCTGATACCGGCATCAAGTGCGACTCGTCTTTTTTGTATATTATTTATATTTACTTGACGAGGTGAGTCAGTGTGTAGCGACTCTAATATCTCGTTTTCAGACGTTGTTTTAAAGGCGAAAATATTTTGTGGATGCCAATCAATAAAAAAGCGTGACTCAGGGTTAATTTCTGACACAAAACTAACGTTATGTTGTTTGCTTTGTAAAAAAGAATAACCAAGACGGCCATTATCAAAAAACCAATTTTGACCATAATAAGCCACTTGCGGAATAACAACTAAGGGGATGTTATCTGCACCATACAGAGGATTTGTGATCACCCCAGCACCAACACTCACACTAAGATTAAGCTCATCAGTGGATATATGTTGCTGCTTCTGAGCAATCGCATTAGTGCTTAATAGCACTAATAACAGGCATGTGTTTATTCTCAGATGGAACCGCATGAAGTTAATCGCTAGTTTATAAAGTGGCTTTGACCCTATAGTAGCAAGTAGTATGAACACAAGCTCTAGAGGGTTACAATCATTAACAAATTTGATACAAACAGAACACGTTTACATATCGGCCGCTATTTCGACCCGATTACGACCATGGGTTTTAGCTAAATAAAGTGCTCTATCTGCCTTTTCAACTAATAAACAGCTCTTACTAAAAGGTTCCATTAAAGCAATGCCGAAACTGGCTGAAATATTACGTTTATTATTACTGTCTTCTTTTTTACGAATCGTCAATTTGGCAATGCTCAAACGAAGCTGATTACAAAATGCCATCGCATCATTAATGCTTTCAAAGTAACCCGTAATACAAAATTCTTCACCACCAAAACGATAAGCTCTGTATTGCTCTTGTACACTATTTTGCACTTTTTGAGCGACTAGCTTGAGTACCTCATCGCCTTTTTGATGGCCAAAATCGTCATTAAAACGTTTAAAATGATCAATATCGAACATAATCAACACCGCTAATTTACCGTGTTCATTTTGTGAAGAGGCGTTCAAACAAAACTCAACAATGTCTGTGTCAAACTTACCGCGATTAAATAATCCGGTTAAGGAATCTTTATCAACCGCTTCTTGGGTCACGCTAAGCGCTTCTTTTAAATCTTTAATTTCGTTGTACGCTTGCGCTAATTTGGTTTGGAATCCACGGGCGTAATCTTGCATCGCAATTGATTCGTCAGTTAGGCGCTCAACGCAAGAAAGGATCTCATTAAATGAGTTAATACTAGAGAGCGTTTTTAATTCATTTTGTGAATCAACTAACGAGGTAGTAAAGCTTTTCGAATATTGAATGGAGTCACTAAGATCAAACTGCATTTGCTCTACGGTGCCATGAAACCTTTCAGACATTTGTTGAAAAAATGCAAGCTCTTCGTCATTAATATGCTTATTAAAAATTTCTTGGGCGGTTTGAGCTGAACACGTATTGTGCAAAGAGATGACTTTATCAAGCTCTGTGTTTAGTTGTGGGTTGTCGCCCTGTACATAACAGTACCAAATAGCATAATTTATTGGCGTTACAGGCATTTTGTATTTAACCATCAACGGAATGGCTTTTTTTAAACACTGGGCAGAATGAGCAAGTGAAACCGTATTATCCATAATTAAAACTCTTAGACATCACAACAAAGATGTTAATAAACACATAAATATTAGCGGTTTATATTAACAGTTTTTTATCATCCAACAAGCCTATATTATGTTTTCCCCCATATTTTGTGCAATATTCCAAAGCGCACTAATAGCAGGGTCGTTTAGTTCTTTATGTAATACAGCCAAACCAATTTTAAACCCTTGTGGTGGCTCGCCTTTATACTCTAAAACCTGAACCTTATCGTTAAGCGGACTATTATCGAGTACAATTTTTGGGATCATGGCCACGCCTAACCCTAAACTCACCATAGATACCATAGCTTCATGCCCTGCCACTTGCGCGTAAATTTTTCCTTGTACATTATTTTTTCGCCACCACTGCTCCAACCTTTGTCTTGAAAATCCTTGTTCAGCAACAATAAATTCAAGCTCAGACCAATCAATAGTTTCGCTACTAGTGGCTAATTTTTCTGTGATCGGACATTGAATAGTGGGTGCAATTAATACCAATGGCGAGTAGCCAATATCTACAAATGCAATTTGTGCAGGTAATTTACTGGGTCTGGCTGCAATGGCCATAGATTCATGTCCATCTAACACTCGGTTAATAGCCAAGGCGGGATCGCCCGTATTTAAGGTAATTTCAATATGCTGATGCTGAGCTCTCAGTTGCTCTAAAATATGATGCAAAAAACTGTAAGACGCGGTAACGGAGCAATAAAGGCTCACATTGCCATAAATATGTTGTTGCGGTTCGTTTAAATTAGCTTTAAACCGCTGCCAATGACTAAGTGTTGCACTGGCATACTCCTTAAATGCAACGCCTTCGCGGGTAAGCTTTACACTGCGATTATCTCGCTGGAATAACATCACCCCTACTTCATCTTCTAACTGCTTAATATTACGACTTAAAGTGGGCGCACTTATGTGGCATAACTCACTGGCACGAGAGAAATGAAGCGTTTTTGCCAACGCCAAAAAGTAATTTAAATGCTTATGATCCATAACAACACCAGTATTTCATATTATGAAACACTTTAATTCAAATATATCATTTTACGCAAGAAAAGATTTTCCATATTGTTATTCCAAGCAAAGCAAAAGCAATGCATCTAACAAACTGAATTAATAGGAAACTTATCATGGCAAATTATTTTAATAGCTTACCTTTACGCGAACAATTAGCGCAATTGGCACAATGTGAATTTATGGGCGCAGACGAATTTAACGACGGTGTTGCTGCACTTAAAGGTAAAAAATTGGTAATTGTAGGCTGTGGCGCACAGGGCCTAAATCAAGGCTTAAACTTACGTGATTCTGGTTTAGATGTAGCCTATACACTACGTGATTCAGCCATTTCTGAGCGTCGTCAGTCATTCTTAAATGCATCTGACAATGGTTTTAAAGTGGGTACATATGAAGAGTTAATCCCAACAGCCGATGTAGTACTTAACTTAACACCTGATAAACAACATACTGCAGTTGTTAATGCCATCATGCCATTAATGAAACACGGCTCAACCCTTGCCTATTCACATGGCTTTAATATTGTTGAAGAAGGCATGCAAGTTCGTGAAGACATTACCGTTATTATGGTTGCACCAAAATGCCCGGGGTCAGAAGTACGTGAAGAGTATAAACGCGGCTTTGGTGTACCTACATTAATTGCGGTTCACCCAGAGAATGATCCTCAGGGCCATGGCTTGGCACAAGCAAAAGCCTATGCAGCAGGTACAGGTGGTCATCGCGCGGGGGTACTTAAATCATCATTTATCGCTGAAGTGAAATCTGATCTGATGGGCGAGCAAACCATTTTATGTGGCATGCTACAAACTGGCTCTATTTTATGTTTTGACAAAATGATTGAAAAAGGAATTGATGCCGGTTACGCCTCAAAGCTTATTCAATATGGCTGGGAAGTGATCACAGAAGCACTTAAATATGGCGGTGTGACAAACATGCTTGACCGCTTATCAAACCCTGCAAAGGTTAAAGCGTTTGAGCTAAGTGAAGAGCTTAAAGTGATTATGCGTCCTCTTTATAACAAACACCAAGATGACATTATCGATGGCACATTTTCACGTGTAATGATGGAAGACTGGGCAAATGATGACGCTAACTTACTAAAATGGCGTGCTGAAACTGCAGAAACTCATTTTGAAAAAACCCCTGCAGGCGATGTAGAAATTGCTGAGCAAGAATTTTTTGACCACGGTATTTTAATGGTGGCAATGGTAAAAGCGGGTGTAGAACTGGCATTTGAAACCATGACAGCGGCCGGTATTATTGCAGAATCTGCCTATTATGAGTCACTGCATGAAACGCCGCTGATAGCCAATACTATTGCACGCAAAAAGTTATTTGAAATGAACCGCACTATTTCAGATACCGCTGAGTACGGCTGCTATTTATATAACCATGCCTGTTTGCCGCTTCTACAAGAATTTATGCAAGGTATTGATACTGATGTTATTGGTAAAGGCTTAAATGAGCAAAGTAATCAAGTTGATAACCAAACTTTAATTCAAATAAATACGGCTCTACGTGAGCACCCTGTTGAGAAAGTGGGCGCAAAATTACGCGGCTACATGTCCGCAATGAAAAAAATAGTTTAATTCTATAACCCTAGAACTTTCACTTGTTAGAAACCAAGCCCACTTGCATTTTGCTGTGGGCTTTTTTAAGTGCAAATTAATCATCAATAGCTGAAAATAAATAATGTGCTAAAATAATTCCCCTCATTGCCTCAGTTGTAAATATAAGCACTATCATGACGATACAAAATCTCTCTATTACTCAAAAAATAACAGCCCTTGGAAGCATTATTGCTATTTGTGTTGCTGTATTAATTGGTTTGACGTCTTTGCATAACTCAAAGAATATTATTGAGCAACGCATGATCGAATCTGAACTGCCAAGTAAATTGCAAACAGTCAGTAATCATATTGGTGGCGAGATCAATGAACTTCTTGGTGCAGCACAGCAGCTTTCGGCAAATACCTTTATTTTAGATTGGGCAAATGCTGGCAACAACAACGACACGCTATTACTTAAAGAGCTCAATCGTTTGGTTGACCAATACGATCTTGCCACGGCTTCGTGGGCGAATAAAAACACTGCACAATATTGGAATCAAGATGGCTTTTTACGTGTTTTAAAAAATGATGCCGCAGATGGATGGTTTTTTGCTTTTACACAATCAAAGCAACCTTACTCAATTAGTATTTATCAAGAGTCAGAAAACGATGTAAAAATGTTTGTTAACCACCAACAACCTAATGGTTTAGGCTTGGCAGGCTTAGCAAAAAGCATTACAGATATGCAAAAGCTGCTACAACAATTTAAAATTGAGCAATCAGGGTTTGTGTTTATTGCCGATAAAAACGGATTAATTCAGTTACATAAAGATGCAGACAAAGTCGCTAAGGTTAATATAGATAGTATTTACAGCGCTAATATTCATAACAAATTACTTAATAAAAACGGCTTCGCTTTAGAGGAAGTAAATATCAACGGGCAAGCCACACTCATTGCAGCCACACCGATTAAAAACACTGACTTATTTGTATTAGCTCAAGTCCCAAAAAGCGAAGTCTTTTCTAGTGTAAATACCCTAGAGTGGCAAATATTCACTTTCACTATCATCACTGCGCTAATCGCAAGCGTGATCAGTTACTTATTAGCTCGGTCTTTAGCTTCACCGTTATCAACAATGGCTGAGTTATTTTCGCGTTTAGGGCGTGGCGACGCAAATTTAGCCTATCGCTTACCAACATCTCCCCAACCTGAGCTAAATAATTTAACCACCGGCTTTAATCAATTTATTGAAAAAATAGAAACCGCTATTGTGCAAGTGGCTAATGAGAGCCACGGTATTCGCCACAGCTCAGATCATGTATTTTCACAAGCCAAGCAAAACTCTTTAGCGCTTGATAAGCAAAAAGAGCAAACTATTTCAGTTGCAGCAGCCATTAATGAAATGGGCGCTACAGTGCAAGAAATAGCGCAAAGTGCTGCCAATGCAGCTAAGTTAACCAACGATAGCCGCGATAACACTAAGCAAAGCCATCAACAAGTGTTACAAAGCCAAACGACAATCTCAGCCCTTGCCAGCGACATTGACGGCATAACCGAGCAAGTTGCTTTACTTTCTAAAAAGACTATTGATATCGCTAGTATTGTGGATTCAATTAGAGGTATCTCTGAACAAACCAACTTACTGGCTCTTAATGCAGCCATTGAATCTGCTCGTGCTGGTGAACATGGACGAGGCTTTGCTGTAGTTGCTGATGAAGTAAGAGCGCTGGCGAATCGTACCTCACAATCGACCACTGAAATTCAATCAATGATTGAAGAGCTCACTCATATTTCAGATGACGTTGTCAGCGATATCGGTCAATCAAAAGATAAAGCACAACAAAGCGTAAGCGCAATGCAAAACTCGGTTGAGTTACTTAATACCATTACTGAAACAGCCAATGAAATTAACGATATGGCGACCTTAATTGCCACCGCCACCGAACAGCAAAGTAGCGTTGTGAATGATGTAGGTCGTAGTATTGAGCAAATAAGTGAGATCAGTGATAAATCAATGAGTGAACAAATCAATACAGAACAAGCAATTCGTGATTTAGCCACCAGCGCACAAACACTTGATGCACTCGTTGCAACGTTTAATCAGCAACGTTAAATAGAGTGTTACATTAAAAAATAACCTCTGTACAAAATAACCACTATACTTAAGTGTGTTTTTTGTACAGAGGTGTGTATGAATGCTCTCCAAGGTAAACATTATTTACTGATTGTGTGTCTGCTGGCTCTGTGTGCTTGTAGCACCACAGATAACGCCAATATAAGCGTGCCAATCCCCACTATTACTCCTCCCATGCAATTACAACAGCAGCTGGTAGAGTCTGAGCAACAAATATTTCAACTCGACGATAGCCTCAAACAGCAATTAAATGCTTACGTGCAATCGAGTAAATCAGTTGATGAAATAGCGTATAGCCTACTTAGTTTTTTACTCACAAATGGCGATAGCGCTTTATCTTATCAATCCACCACGACACAAACCGCATCTCAGAGCTATCAAAACTTAAACGCCAATTGCTTGTCACTATCAATTTTAGCATATAGTTTAGCTGAGTATTTAGGGCTTAAAGCTCGCTTTCAAAAAGTACACATTCCGGAGTATTGGTCTCTAAATCAGGGATTTAATTTACTCACGGGACACATCAACCTTGCCATAGACAATAAAACGAAACTCAAAGATAGCTCACTTGTTTATCAGCGTAATAAGCGTTTAATCATTGATTTTGACCCCAATAGCCGACAAGCCCGTTTTGCAACCTCATTGCTTTCAAAAAAAAGGGTGACCGCCATGTTTTATAATAATAAAGGGGGTGAGGCACTGGTAAATAAACACTATGATTTAGCGTTTAGCTATTTCAAAGCAGCAATCAATACGGACGCTTCATTTAGTGCTAGCTGGGGCAATTTAGGGGTACTCTTTAAACAATTAGATGATTTAAAGCAAGCGGAGCAAATGTATCGCTATGCTATTGCCTTAAATACTGATAATAATACTGCACAAGGTAACTTAGCATTATTATACACACTCACAGATAGAGTGGCCGAAGGCGAAAAGCTATTGGCTGAGCTTGACAAAAAACGCCAAGAAAATCCTTACTATCATATCTCGCTTGGTAACAGTGAGTATGTAAATGGTAATTTTAAAGGCGCAATTAGCCACTATAAAAAAGCGAACGCTATGTCACCAACCTTACATGAAAGCCACTTTGGACTGGCGCGAAGTTACTTTGAGTTAAATAATATAGCTAGGGCGGAATTTCATTTGCGTAAAGCCAGAAAAAAAGCAGACTTTACACATGACAAACAACGCTATGATAATAAACTCATCGCATTAAAATCACTTATCGTTAAGGCGAATCATTATTAAATTATTTAGCTTAACCTGCATTGTATTTTTTATAAGTTGGAGTGGACTCTCAAAGCCGATTGAGCCGCAGTTATTCACTGATTTAACAACGCTAACCAGCTCTAAATTAGCAGGCAGAAAAACGAATAGTCACTCGGCTTTACTCACCAGAGAATATTTAAAAGCACGCTTTAAAGAGCATCAACTGACGGTTATAGAACAACCTTTTACTTATCCATCAGGGCTGTTTTCTAAGGCGCAAGGCGTAAATATTGTTGCGACCAAAACAGCAAAAAATTTGCCTGTTATTGTTATTACAGCGCATTACGACCATTTAGGCCTAAAAGCCGGAAAATTACACCCTGGCGCTAACGATAATGCCTCGGGTGTTGCCGCATTACTATACTTATCGAACGCTTTAAAGGTGCAATCATCCTATGGTTTTGTGTTTGTTGCAACAGACGCTGAAGAAAACGGTTTACACGGCAGTGAGCACTTTGCCAAAACAATGCGCCAGTTCCCTGTTGCTTTAAATATTAACTTAGATATGTTGGCAATTAAAAAATCGCATAAGCGGTTATACGCGCTAACAAGTCGTTCGTTAAAAGGTCAACTCACTCCACTATTTAGCCAAATAAAAAATACGAGTGTCGAATTAAAGCCCGTTTACTCATCACGAAAAATGAGCAGATTAACCAACACGAAACAAATAGACTGGCACAGAGCCAGCGACCATTATTCATTCGCTAAACAGAAAATTCCGTATGTGTACTTTTCGATGGGCGCCGATAATTATCTTCACACAGCAAAAGATACGCTCGAAAATATTAATACTGCTCTTTATCAAGAAGCAGTATTGCTAATTGAGGCATTTATTAATCAGCTTTTGACAAACCCTGAGGTATTCAGTCCCCCTTTAAAAGCAGCAACGTAAGCCTCTTTTTTTGCCCGTGGAAGTTTTTTAATCGCATATTCTAATTTACTTGCGTCGCTTTTAGTCCCAACTTGTTGCTGATGAATGAGCACCAGCGGTCCTTTCCCTTTGAGGTTTTTTGCCCCTTTACCCGCTTGGTGCGTTGCTAAACGACGCGCTACATCAACTGTAATACCGGTATACCAATGACCAAGCCGTGTTTGCACAATATACAGTGACCAAACAGCCGGTTTACTTTTACTATTGCACAACTCATCGTTTAAACTTTTTTGATTATTAATGGTCAAAACCTCGCCTTAACGCGCTAAACAAAAACAATTACTCAAAAGGGTTTTACCTTGAGTGACTAATCGGTATCATGCAGATTATAAAAAATAAGGATCACAACTAACAATGCAGTCGTTAAAAACTTTTTCTCTTTGGCTTATCGTCGCTTTAACGCTTAGTTCAGCCGCAGGTTGTTCTAGCTGGGTGTACAGAATCAACATCCCTCAAGGTAACTTTTTAGAACAATCAGACGTTGATAAGCTTCGCGTTAATATGACTCGCGAGCAAGTAATTTATGTACTAGGCAGACCGATTGCCGAAGACGCCTTCGATAAAAATACTTGGCGTTACGTTTACAGCTTTAATAAAGGGCGCGCTAATGAACAATATAAATCATTAGTATTAAACTTTGAAAATGAAAAGTTGGTAACGGTCTCTGGTGACTATGAGCAACCAGAAAACTTTACAACCCCTTTAGAGCAATAAGCCATTTGGGTTTAATTGAAAAAGGTGAGCATGGCTCACCTTTTTTGTATCTAACGATCTAACGGTCGGCCACCGGTTACTTTATTTGCGCGGCCCTCTTCTTTGGCTTTTTCGGCGCGCTTTCTGCGGGCATCTTTAGGGTCGGCAATTAATGGGCGGTAAATTTCAACTCTATCGCCGTCTTTAAGCTCATGATTAAGCTTTACCGTTCTGTTCCATACACCTAAAGTTAAAGCGGTTGCATCAATTTCAGGGCACTTCTTAATAATACCTGATTGGATCACTGCTTGCTCTGCGGTGGTACCTTGGAATACCTCTATATTTAGCGTGGTTGCTTTCGTTGGTAACGCAAACACAATTTCAATATTGATCATGCTCGCTCTCCATATACCGCTTTTGCTCGTTGAGTAAAGGCACTCACCATATTTTTAGCCACATCATTAAAAATTTTACCAAACGCAAGTTCTATTAACTTACTAGAAAATTCAAAGTCTAGCTGTAAATGCACTTTGCACGCATGCGCATCTAATTGCTGAAAATGCCAGCGACCTTGTAAGGTTTTAAAAGGCCCATCGACCAAGCGAAGCATCACTGTTTGCTCATCAATTAGCGTATTTTCAGTGGTAAACCATTTTTTTATACCGGCTTTAGATATTTCTAAACTGGCGGTCATGTTATTATCATGCTGCTTAATAATTTTTGAGTCTGAACAATTAGGTAAAAACTGCGAATAAGCTTCTACATCATTGACTAGATCAAACATCTCTTTAGTGCTGTACATAACCAGCGCACTTTTCTCTATTTGTGGCATACTCACTCCCAACTGTGTGCAGGAATTTTAGCAAGCTTTGTGCGTTTCCCCAAACTTTCATCGCGCTTAAATGAATCCTTCGCTTTTGCATGTATAATTTAAAAAAATCGATGTAAAACATCTCGTATAACGTATATTATAGGGCACTATGGCTAAGAAAAATTCATCAAAATCGACAAGTAATACCATCGCGCTAAATAAAAAAGCGCGACACGAGTATTTTTTACACGACAAGTTTGAAGCAGGTGTTGAACTCCAAGGCTGGGAAGTAAAAAGTATCCGAGCTGGTAAAGTGAATATCTCTGAAACTTATATTCATCTTAAAAACGGTGAAGCATTTTTATTAGGTAGTACCATTCAGCCTTTAAATAGTGCATCGACCCATGTTATTTGTGACCCGCTGCGTTATCGTAAGTTACTACTAAGCAGACGTGAACTCGACCGTTTAGTTGGTGCAACTGAGCGTGATGGTTATTCATTAATTGCCACAGCTATGTATTGGAAAAAATGCTGGGTGAAGCTTGAATTCCATTTAGCCAAAGGTAAGAAAATGCATGACAAACGTGAAGACGGTAAAAATAAAGATTGGTCCCGTGAAAAAGAACGTTTAATGAAACATAAAGTATAAAAAAAAGCCTAACATCATGTTAGGCTTTTTTTTGGCTGATTTTTTGAACAAAGTACAAATTATTACAAAATAAAGCCCGTTAGCGTTTAGTTTTAAAATAATCACTAAAACACGGTTTTGCGCCATATGACGTGCATTTCGTTATTGACGTTTATTAAAAAAATCAGCACATATTAGTACGAATAACAAAATCATCTTTGTGGCCAATTGATAACACTTAAGTTACATGGTATTAATAATTCGACTTGTAAAAACAAGTAAATTATAACATATCAACAAGGACTTAAGGATGAAGCAATCAATTGCATTTACACCGAGCTTAATCATCGGTGCTACTATCGCATTGTCAGCAGGTTTTAGTACAACAACTTATGCTGCACAGCAAACTGCAGAAAAAGTAGAACGTATTCAAGTAACAGGCTCTCGTATCAAGCGTTCGGACATAGAAGGCCCGTCTCCGGTACAATCAATCAATAAAGAAGACATCGAAAACATGGGTTATGACAACCTACAACAGCTTCTTGAAAGAATGCCTGTTGCGGGTAATGGTACCTTTTCAACCCGTGGAAATAACCAAGATTCAACCGCAAATGGATCAGCTGCAGTTAGCCTTCGTGGTTTAGGTGCTGATGCTACGTTAGTGCTTATTAATGGTCGTCGCGTTGCTATTAGTGCGTTTGCTGAGGGGATCACAAATTCATTCGTTGATATCAACAGTATTCCTGTTTCAGCAATCGAACGTATTGATATTTTAAAAGATGGCGCGTCAGCAATCTATGGCTCTGATGCCGTAGCGGGTGTTGTAAACGTTATCTTGAAAAAAGATATTGACGGTATTGAAGTAAACCTAGGTTACGGCGGCACAGATGGCCCTAACTATGAAGAAACTACAGCCAGTATTGTTTGGGGTACTACTAGTGCAAAAAGTAGTGCATCCGTTATTATCGATTACTTTAAAAACACCTCTTTATCATCAGATGAAATGGGCCGTTTAGGTACCGCTAACCAGTCTCCGTATGGTGGTGAAGATTTCCGTTCATCACGTGGTTTCCCTGGCTACTTCTATGTTGATGGCGTTAAAACGATTGACCCTGCGTGTCCTGCAGAAAATGCAACATCAAGTGGCAGTTGTTTATTTGACTATGGCCCATTCGGCTATATTGCACCGGCATCAGAACGTGTGGGCGCTATTTCACAATTTGAATACCGCTTTGATAATGGCATAACGGGCTTCTTAGAAATGGCCGTTCAGCATAACAGCTCAATTGCAGCGGGTGCCCCAACGCCACTTGATGAAGATGCTGGTTTAACAGTACCAGGTAGTCACCCTAATAACCCATTCGGCCAAGATATTGAAATAGGTCGTTACAGAACCGTAGATGCGGGTGCGCGTCAATGGGATATCGAATCAGACACATTACGTTTTGTTGCTGGTTTAAAAGGTGAAATAAACGATTGGAGCTGGGAAACAGCGGTACAAAAAGGACGTAGTAAGTCATTACAAACTGGAGATCGCTCACAAGGTTGGGTACGTACCGACTTCTTACAACAAGAAATTGATGCCGGTAACTACAACCCATTTGGCGGCACTTACAACGATCCGGCCGTAATTGATAGAATTACTACGAGCTTGGTTCGTCAAGGCGAGTCTCATATGACGTCGTTCGATGCTAACATTTCAGGTGAAGCATTTAGCTTTGGTGATGATGTTGTCATGATGGCGGCCGGTATTGAATACCGCGAAGAGGACGTAACGGATACGCCAGATGATCAATTCCAACGAGGATTAATCTTTGGTACCGAGTCTGTGTCAGCTGCAGCAGAGCGTGACCAATACGCTGCCTATGTAGAGTTTTCAATTCCACTTGCTGAGAACTTAGAGCTACAACTTGCTGGTCGTTACGATGATTACAGTGACTTTGGTACCACAACCAACCCTAAAGTCGCTTTACGCTGGGCACCTACAGATGAAATCACAGTGCGTGGTTCTTGGGCACAAGGCTTTAGAGCACCGTCACTTGCACAAGTAGGTTTAGGGCCATCTCAAGAGAGCCAGTTCTTTATCGATAATTACCGTTGTGACGCAACGGGTAAAGATTGTGATGCACTAGATTACAACATTGAATTTGCTGGTAATCCTGACTTAGAGGCTGAAGAGTCTGAATCTTGGAACGTCGGCTTTATTTGGGCACCTACAACTGACTTTGGTTTGAGTGTAGATGTATGGAGTATCACCCAAGACAATAAAATTGATGAGCAAGAGTTTGGTCCAATTTACAACTCTGAGTGTAATAACCAAAATAGTACCGTATGTGTTCGCTTACCTCCGTCAGGTACAGACAGTTTAGGGACTATTCAAAAGATTTTCAGTACTTTTGAAAACGTGTCATCACAAGAAGTTTCGGGCGTTGATATTTCAGCAAACTACAATCACTCACTGGATGACTTAGGCTTACTAAAATTCAATTTAGAATGGGCTTACCAAGATAAATTTGAAAAAGACGGCCGCGATTATACCGGTGAATATGGTTACCCAGAGCATCGCTGGATTTTCTCAACTAACTGGGAAATTGGTCAGTTCAACACAAACATGAACATTAGTTATGTAGGTGAGTTTGAAGATACGCCAGATATCGACTTCGATGGTAACTTAGACTTCGATAGTAATACATCGCGTACTGTTGATTCACAAGTACTGGTAGATTTACAAACATCATACCGTATTACTGAGTCAGCAAAAGTATCACTAGGTGTGAACAACTTATTTGATGAAGAGCCACCGTTTGCAATTGGTGACGGTGATTCAGATCTGTATGGTTACGCATCGGGTGTACACAACCCTCGTGGTCGTTACATTTACACTAAAGTTAGCTTTTCGTTTTAATTTAAAATAATAAAAAAACCGCCATTTTGGCGGTTTTTTTTCTTAAACTAAAGGGCTAAATTATAGCTCGCCTTCGTTTTCAGATAAGAATTTAGCAACGCCTTCAGGGCTTGCGTCCATTCCTTTTTTACCTTCAGTCCAACCAGCAGGACATACTTCACCGTGCTCGCTGTGGAATGCTAGTGCATCAACCATACGGATCATTTCGTCGATGTTACGACCCAGTGGTAAATCGTTCACTACTTGGTGACGTACGTTACCTTCTTCATCGATTAGGAAAGAACCACGAAATGCAACGCCCGCTTCTGGGTGCTCAACGTCGTATGCTTTACAGATTTCGTGTTTAACGTCTGCAACTAGTGCGTATTGAACTTTACCAATACCGCCGTCTGCTACAGCCGTGTTACGCCATGCGTTGTGTGAGAATTGTGAATCGATAGAAACACCAATTACTTCTACGCCACGTTTTTGGAATTCTGCATAACGCTTATCAAAAGCAATAAGCTCAGAAGGACATACAAATGTGAAATCTAGTGGGTAGAAAAAGATTACTGCTTTTTTACCTTTGATTTTTTCGTGAAGGTTATAGCTATCTACAATCTCACCGTTACCTAGAACAGCTGCAGCGGTAAAGTCTGGTGCCTGGCGGCCTACTAATACACCCATTTTATTCTCCAAATATTTTGAGTTTATTGTCAATTGCTTACGCAATACTGATTACTAATATGGGCACTAATTTTAAAATTACAATAGCAACCATATTTAATTAAACGTTATTCTATGGCTATCAAAAATAAATTAACAATCGTATTTATAGATAGCACCGTTCTAAAATAGCGAACGCTTGATAAATGGACTAATTTTTAATCATAAAAAAACCTGCTTTAAGCAGGTTTCTTTTACTAATCCATAATATCGCTAGGCATATCACCGCGAATATGTTGCCATATTTCACCGGTTTGATGACCATATTTACGCATCATGAATATTGCACCATCGTGCTCTTTATTCTCAGCAAGCTTAGTTAAGTCTTTATAAAACTGGCGTGCAAGCTCGCGAGTGCGAGGATCTGAAAAGTAATGGCAGCCAATCTTAGAATAAAAACCTTTAAAGCCATTAAGGATGAGCACATAAATGCGATTGTTACCAGCAACAGCTAATTCATGATGAACTTTATAATCATAATCTGCAAACGCTTGCGCGCTGTCTTCTAATTCATCGCTTTGTGATAAAATTTCGATAACACGCTCTGGTGCAAGTTTTATAGCTGCACGGGTATAAATTGCGCTGATATTAGTACGTGCTGAGAGTAACTGATCGGTTAGCTCTGGCATTTTATCTTCATCTAAACGTGCCAGTGTTTCAAGGATATTTAATCCTGAGGTTTCCCAAAAGTTATTAACGCGAGTAGGTTTACCATGTTGTATTGTTAACCAACCGTCCCTAGCTAATCGCTGTAATACTTCTCGTAATGTGGTTCTAGTAACACCAATTAACTCTGAGAGTTCACGCTCAGCAGGCAGAATTGAACCTGGAGGAAAATCACCATTCCAGATTGACTCTACTATGTATTCCTCAGCAAATCCTGCTGGGCTTTTCGCTTTAAAAATTCTCATTCAATTCCTACTCGAATTAATTCACATCACATCGCTACATACGATTAACTGACTGATTGTACCAGACAAGCCACAACTAACAAGTAAAGTAAGTTAAATTACCTAGGTATGTGATTAAAAAGGCAACTTTACTTGTATGATTCGCTAGTTTTACCGATAGGTTTTAAACACAATATGAATGCCAACCTATTATTCATACCAGACACTTTGACTATTATTATTTAGTTGTTTACACCCTCTATAAGCTGGACTAAGTTAATGACATTAACCAGACTATTAAACGCCTCCCTAGGGAAAAATCATGCAACAGAGTGTCCCATCTGCAATATTTATAAATTTTTTAGGTAAAGCACCTCAATGGTATAAATACACCATTATTGCATTTTTAATAATTAACCCGCTGCTGTTTCAATTAAACCCTTATTTGTCTGGCTGGGTACTGGTTATTGAGTTTATTTTTACACTGGCCATGGCGCTCAAATGTTACCCACTGCAACCTGGTGGTCTACTTGCCATTGAGGCACTATTAATTGGTATGACATCAACCACGCAAGTTGAACATGAAATAGCACAAAACCTAGATGTGCTTTTATTACTTATTTTTATGGTTGCCGGTATTTATTTCATGAAAGATCTGCTGCTGTATATTTTTACCAAGTTAGTGGTTTCAGTAAGAAGTAAGACCGTTTTATCGCTTGCCTTTGCAATAGCTGCTGCGTTTTTATCAGCTTTTTTGGATGCCCTGACTGTAATGGCGGTTGTTATTGCGGTGGCCATGGGCTTTTATAGTATTTATCACAAGGTGGCCTCAGGAAAAGATTTTATTAGTGAGCACGATATTAACGATGATAACCAAGTAAAAGAGGTAAACCGTCAAGAGCTTGAAGAGTTTCGTGCTTTTTTACGTAATTTACTGATGCATGCCTCGATTGGGACCGCACTTGGCGGCGTGTGTACTATGGTTGGTGAACCACAAAATTTAATTATTGCAGAGCGAGCAAGTTGGCTATTTGGAGAGTTCTTTTTAAGAATGCTGCCCGTTTCTTTACCCGTGCTTTTTGCGGGCTTATTAACAACCTTTTTATTAGAAAAAACAAAAACCTTTGGCTATGGGGCAAAACTGCCAGAAACAATTCATGCTATTTTAAAAAACCATGCACAAACACTTGATAAAAAGCGCACCAAACGCGATAGAGTTAACCTCACAATTCAAGCACTAATCGCTATCTGGTTAATTACTGGCTTAGCGTTACATTTAGCAACCGTAGGCTTAATTGGCTTATCGGTGATTATTTTAGCCACGTCGTCTGCCGGTATAATAGAAGAGCACCAACTCGGTAAAGCCTTTGAAGAGGCCCTCCCCTTCACTGCACTACTTTGTGTATTTTTTAGTGTGGTTGCAGTAATCATCGATCAACAACTCTTTACTCCTGTGATTACTTGGGTACTAACATTTGAAGGGCACTTACAATTGGTGATGTTTTTTATCGCTAATGGATTGCTTTCAATGGTCAGTGATAATGTATTTGTCGGCACTGTATATATAAATGAAGTTGCTGCAGCTCTAAAAGCAGGTCAAATAACTCGAGACCAATTTGATTTACTTGCAGTGGCGATAAACACCGGCACAAACTTACCCAGCGTGGCCACCCCTAATGGTCAAGCTGCTTTCTTATTCTTACTTACATCAACACTAGCTCCCGTGTTACGCCTATCTTACGGTCGAATGGTGTATATGGCTTTACCTTACACTTTTGTGCTTACCTTTGTTGGGTTAAGCGCGACTTATTTTGGCTTGAGTGAAATAACCAGTTTGTTTTATGACTGGGGGATAATACAACACCACATCCCTGTAGCGAATTCTGGGCATTAAGAGCTTCCCCGACTTTGAGGAGCTAGGAAATTTCATAGCTCCTCACTTTTTCCCTTTTACTTGCTCCGCTGTTTATCCTACGTCATAATCTAAGCCCTTATTTAAATACGGATTTGTTATGAACTGGCTTGCTAATCTAAGTACTCAACGTACACCTTGGTTATTATTCAGTGGGATTGTTTTTCTGCTTGAAGTCATCGCGCTCTTTTTTCAATACAACATGGGATTAGCACCGTGCATTATGTGTATTTACCAACGCACCGCGGTATTAGGTTTACTTTTTGCCGGTATTATTGGCGCCAGTAAACCAAACAACCTCGTAGTCCGTATTGTCGCTTATACAGTGTGGGGGGTTTCAAGTGTATGGGGGTTACTAATAGCTCGTGAACACATTGAAATGCAAACAACCACTGACCCCTTTGCATTTAGCTGTGAGTTTGAGCCGAATTTTCCAGAGTTTATGCCATTACATCATTGGATACCGCAATTTTTTGAGGCAACCGGTGATTGCGGAAACATAGATTGGCAATTTGCAGGCTTAAGTATGCCAGCATGGATGGAAGTTATTTTTGTATTGTTTACCGCCACACTTTTTGCGTTAGTGGCCAGTCGATTAATCTCTAAAAAGTCACTTTAATATGTTTACTTTTTTTTCAAGCCACGTTGACGAACTTAAACACTTAAAAGTTCGTCAAAGACAAACCGTTATTGCGATCTCGTTAAGTATGCTCTCTCCTAGTGACAGAGTGTTAATGCGTATTGTAAAGCTTATGCTGCTAAGCCCATTTTTTTTAATATTTACCCTTTTTGAAGGATGGCTACTCGTGCCCTTTTTGATTGTGGCTGGTTTAAGCTACCCGCTACTAACCGCCCCCGTAGATGTTAATTTTGCTAAAAAGCACCTTGGTGCTGCCTTAAAACAGTTTGATCAGGGCGCATAGCGCCCTTTTAAGTTAAAACGCCACCTTTCCATCAAGTTTGGCTAGCATTTTTTTACCCACCCCTTTTACTTTAGCTAGATCTTCAAGTGATGCGAAATCACCATTTGTTTCTCTATAATCGATAATTGCCTGTGCTTTTTTCTTGCCAACACCTGGTAACTTAATTAACTGTTTTAAATCAGCAGTATTAATATTAACCACAGCTGATTGCATCTGCTCTGATAGCATATCGCTTTGCGCAAAGGTGGTACCCATAGGTAATAAACATAAAGCAGCGGCTAATGAGATGATTTTAATTAATTTCATACTATTTCCTTTTGTGTTCTTACATGAACATTCGTTGATTATTTACACCCAGCACTTTTACATAACGTTGTGGTTACTAAGTACTAACGGTAACAATCACTCCTTGCGACTCCTTTACTGCAACGCGTTATAAAGTGACTTAATAAATAAAGTAGAGTTACTCTTTATTGTCAACCAAGCTGCAGATAAACTAAGGCTAAAGCTTGCAAAACCACGCGCAAGCTTGTACTGTATATAAAAACAGTAATCTAATGATTTAAAATAATCATATTGCCACGTAAGTAAGCAGGAGAAATCATGGCTGTTGTTGTTAAATATGTTGTAGAACGAAACGGAGTCGAGCGCATGACGTTTACTACTAAAAAAGAAGCTGATGCCTATGACAAAATGCTCGATATTGCCGAGTCACTAGAACTCATGCTTGAAAAAGTAGATGTGCCACTAAGTGAACAACAGGTTGAGTCGCTCGCGCTGGAGATTGCAAAAAGTAAAGACGACTTTATGGCCGTACTTAAAGGTGGTAAAGAAGTACCCACTAAAGCTAAAAAAACAAAGTCAGATAACGTTGCGGATATAAAAGATAAAGCAGCGAGTTAGTACTTTTAAAAGCTCAATAGTAATTGTTAAAAAACTGAATTCGGTATTCGAATTCAGTTTTTTTATGCCTTTAAATAATAATAGCTAAAGGCAAGTAATCGGTGATTAAACGAGATGAATGGTCTTTTCTAAAGGTCAGCCAATAAAAAAATGCCAACCAGTTAAACTGATTGGCATTTATAAAAACCAACACTTTACGTTAGCTAATCAGTTACAATGACGATTCAACTTCATCAAACAGATCAGTAATTTCTTTTTTCGGTTCAGCTGTCACAAGGCTTCCTACCACAATAGCAATACTCGCTAAAATGAAACCTGGGACGATTTCATAAATTACACTGCTTAAGCTCTCACCATTAATGGTAATAGGCGCATAAATCCATACAAGCACTGTTAAAGCACCAACAACCATACCGCTAATAGCCCCTTTTAAGTTCATACGTTTCCAGTAAAGGCTAAACAAGACAAGTGGACCAAATGCAGCACCAAAACCAGCCCATGCGTTGCTAACTAAATCAAGTATTGAACTATTACGGTCATACGCTAGGTAAATAGCAAATAACGCAACCAGTATTACGCTAATACGCCCTACTAACACCAGCTCAGTTTGCGAGGCATCGCGGTTTAAGTAAATCTTGTAGAAGTCTTCAGTAAGCGAGCTTGAACACACCAATAATTGCGATGAAATCGTACTCATAATCGCAGCTAAAATAGCAGCCAGTAGGAAACCAGCAATTAATGGGTGGAAAATAAGTTCAGCTAATACTAAGAAAATGGTCTCTTTATCGGCAATAGGCATTTGGTTTTCAATCATAAAGGCAGCACCAAATAAACCAGTAAATACCGCACCAATCGCAGATAGTGTCATCCAAGACATACCAATACGACGCATAGTTGGCATTTCTTTTACTGAGCGAATAGACATAAAGCGAACAATAATATGTGGCTGACCAAAGTAGCCTAAGCCCCAAGCCATCGCAGAAATAATAGCAATGGTAGAACCACCAGCAAACCAATCAAGCATATTCAATGAATGGATTTCACTGGCTTTTGGTGAACTTAACAACTGCTGGTAATTTGCATTTGCTAAAGTATCCATAAATGGCTGATCAAGCATCATATAAGTAGCGATAGGTACTGCAAGCAAGGAGATAAACATAATACAACCTTGCACGAAGTCTGTTAGGCTAACCGCTAAAAAGCCACCAAATAAGGTGTAAACAACAACCACACCCGTGGTGATGTATAAACCCATTTCGTAACTCATCTGAAATGAATTTTCAAATAACTTACCACCGGCGACAACGCCTGATGATGTATACAAAGTAAAGAACACAATAATAACAATTGCAGAGATCACACGAAGGATATTCTTGTTATCATCAAAACGATTTGCAAAATAATCAGGGATGGTAATAGAGTCATTTGCTTTTTCAGTATAAACACGCAGTCTTGGGGCGACTAAGAAATAGTTTGCCCATGCGCCTAACACTAAGCCAATAGCAATCCAAACCTTGCTAAGCCCAAACAAGTACATTGCGCCAGGTAGGCCCATAAGTAACCAACCACTCATGTCTGATGCACCCGCTGATAAGGCAGCAACACTGGGGGCTAAATTACGACCACCTAGCATATACCCTGATATATCGCTGGTAGATTGCTTATATGCGTATAGTCCTATTCCCAGCATTACAATAAAATATAATGCCAGTGAAATAATCATTCCTGTTTCCAAATTTGCCTCCACTTAAATAAGTAATAACAGGCTTTTAATCCAAATAATGACTCTTGAAATCTTATAATTAAGACAGTATTGGAATAAAAGCTTTCTACTGAACTATAACACGGTAATTGCTAATAACTCCAACCCGCTCATTTAAGTAGATAAAAAACCATCGGTTAGCTCACTTTTGCAACAAATAAAATGAAAAACAATAAAATTAGATTAAGAAATACCAAACCAACCATAGTATTTTATTAATAATATTCATTTTACCGATGCTATTTTGAATGTTTTCCAATATATTATTACAATGTTAATCAATTTCTACTCTTTCGGAATCTTATATGTATTTTTACGCTGCTCGGCAACCTATTTTAGATCGCAATAAAGAACTAATTGGCTATGAGCTTTTATTTCGTGATGGAGTTGATAACGTATTTCCAAATATTGACGGCGATGAAGCCACGTCTCGACTGATTGAAGGCAGTCAATTTAACTTTGGCTTAGAAGATTTAACTGATAATAAACCCGCTTATATTAACTTTACCTTAGACACCTTGTTAAAAGGCTACCCAACCCTTTTAAACAAAGATGGGGTGGTAATTGAAATACTCGAAACCGTCCAGCCAGGTAAACGCTTATTGGCAATTGTTAAAGACCTAAAAGAAAAAGGGTATACGCTAGCGCTAGATGACTATGCACATCAACCTGTATGGCGGCACTTTTATCCGTTTATCGATATTATTAAAGTCGACTTTTTAACTTGTGATATTGAAAACATTAAAACGATCATAGAGGATTTAAAACCTTATCCACACATAAAATTACTTGCTGAAAAGGTTGAAACTTACGCGCTTTACAATCAAGCTTTTGAACTAGGTTTTGAATACTTTCAAGGCTTTTTCTTTTCAAAACCAGAAATGGTGCAAAGCAAGGCATTACCGCCATCGGGCATGGCACTGGCTGAGCTACTCTATGAAACATCCAGCGTAGAAATGGATCTTAAAAAAATCACCGATGTATTTGAGCGTGATGTTAACTTATCGTATAAGCTGCTACGCTACTCAAACTCGGCAGCATTTGCTCGCCGCTCTGAAATAAACACAATAAAACAAGCGCTTATTGTATTGGGCGCGGCTGAAATAAAAAAACTACTCTCTTTATTATTTGCCGCACAAGTCTCTGCAGACAAACCTCTGGAGCTTATTAGGTTGTCGCTAACACGCGCGCGTTTTTGTGAGCTTTTAGCAATTTCACATGGCAAACTTAGAGATACAGGAATAGCATTTTTAACCGGCATGATGTCGCTTATGGATGCCATACTAGATGAAGAGATGGACAGTGTAATGCTTAAGCTACCGCTTTCAAATGAGATAAAAGCGGCACTGTTAAACAATGAAGGGCTGCTTGCTGAGTATTTAAACTTAGTAACCCTCTATGAGCAGGGTAACTGGCACGCTGCTAACGATAAAGCCCAACAGCTTAACTTAGGTGATGATGTGCCTGATGCTTACCACGAAGCACTTAATTGGGTTAGTGAACAAATGCAGATAATGATTGATAATTAAAGCGCTCATTAGTAATTAATAACTAAAAATAAAACGCCAGCATTTGCTGGCGTTTTTATTTTTATCAAAGGCTTTCTAAGAAATCTTCGTCAAAATCTTCAGGCTCTTCTTTTATTGGCGGATTGCCATCGTAGAGTTCATATAACTGACGCTGAAAGTAAATGTCTTTAACAAACAGGTATGGGTCTAATGAATCATTTAATAAACCCTCTTGAGCCATTAAAGACGCCCTTGCCTCAACCGCCTTTAACGCAAACACTAAGATTGTTTGTGGTGTAGTCAGTGCAATTTCAGGTAAAACCACATTATCAACAACATCACCGGTTAAGTTACGTGCAGTTGATGGCCCCATTGCCGGGATCATTAAATAGGCACCATCGCCTACTCCCCACACACCTAAGGTTTGGCCAAAATCTTCATCAGTTACTTCAAGCCCTAACGAACTTGCAACGTCAAATAAGCCAAACACTCCCACCGTAGAATTCACTAAAAAGCGCGCAAAATTAATTCCGGCACTGCTTGGCTTTCCTTGCAGACCCGCATTAATAATATCAACCGGTGCTGTAATATTATCGGTGAAATGCACAATACTTCGACGCACAGGCTGTGGGGTTACTGTTATATAACCCACTGCCGCAGGCCTTAAAATATAAGCATCAAGTACGTCCATATTAAAGTCATAAATAGGTCTGTTTACACTTTGTATGGGATCGCGCTCATCATATTTACTCTCAGGCACTTGAGCACAACCCGATAACGTGAGTAAACATAATAAAAGTAAGCCTTGTTTTAACATCTCAAATCCTTAAGGTATTAATGTATCAATGTTCAGTTGCACTTGGCGCACCTCTTTAGAAGCAAGCACTTGAGAATGCCCTTCAAGCTCCCCAGTGCTTGGCATAACTGAATCATCATTAGAGATACGCGCAGAAATGATAATTTCACTCGCACTCGATAAGTTTAGCCCTGCCATCATGGCATTAGCATCGCTCAGCTCAACCGTAATTGGAAAGCTATAGTCTGTTAGTTTGACCACGGCTAAAGGCATCGGTGATCCCTTAGCCGCTTTAGCAAACACAAACAAAATACCATTATTGGGCTGTTTGTCTGCAAGTTGGCTATCGATATCAACGGTAACTTGAATACTTTGAGCCGCTAACTGATCGCCACTGGTTGCCACGTTTTGCTGAGCAATTTGTAGATCGATTTCGCTAATACGTTGGTTGATCATAGCATAGCGCGTATCAGACTCATCCATACTTGCAAGTAGCACCTCAAACGCTGCCTTTGCCTGTAGCCAGTCTTTTCTCTCAAAGGCGATCAGTGCAAGTAACGAAATCGCATCAAGGTTATTTGGTTGAGCTTGCAGTACTTTAGAAAGCATACCCGCTGCACGAGTCATGTTCTCTTCACTGCCCTCAAGTAATAGCACCTGAGAGTAGCTAACAAGCGCTTGCATATTATCAGGGTTTATTTTTAATGTTTTATCGAATGACTGTTTCGCCATATCAAATTCATTTAGCATTAAAGCAACACGCCCTAACAACATCCAAGCCACTTCATCATCACCGCTTTGGCTTAACTTAGTACGCAGTGCTAGGGCAAACGCTTGTAACTCATTTTTAGTTAATGGCTCGCCCTTTTGCATTACGGCGCGCTGACCATAATCGGCCAAGTTATCCATTGCATCATGCCAAGCTGCAATTTGTTGCTGGCTGCCTGTCATTGCATAAAAAATACCTGCTAATGCAATTAAAAACGCTGCCCCTGTTAAAGCAAATATACGATTGTCACCACGACTATTTAGTGACTTCTCTGGCGATAATTCATTAAGTAAGCGGCGTTTTAATTCAATAATAGCTTCGCTGTGATTTTGCGAGTCTATACGTTGATTATCTAAATCTGCCTGTAATTCAACTAAACGCTGTTCATAAATGCTGATAAGCTGTGCATTGGCGTTATGAGTGATGGTTACTACGCGCTCTTTTTTTAAAAAAGGCACAATAATAAACAGCAATGCAATGAGTGTGAGTAAAGCAAAAGACGCCCACATTAAAATCATTTAACTTTGCTCCTGATGTTTATTTTGTTTAATCAGCTTATTGAGCATCACTTCATCAGCGTCACTCCAGGTTTGTTTTACCGACGCTTTACGTTGGCGAATCACAATAAAGCCAAACCCAATTATTACGATGAGTACCGGAAGTACCCACAGTATTAACGTGGCAGGTGTTACCGGTGGATCGTAATGAACAAAATAGCCATATCGATCAATCATGTAATCAATAACTTCATCTTTGGTTTTGCCATCTTTTACCAACGCCAGCACTCGCTCGCGCAAGTCTTTTGCGACAACGGCATCAGAGTCAGCAATATTCTGATTTTGACACTTCGGGCAACGTAATTCTTTTGTTAGCTCTTCAAAGCGAACAGCTTGCTCGTTGCTATCAAATTGATAACGGTCTTGCTGAGCAAACGCAGCTACACTAACAAACAAGCTAAGGGTTAATAAAAACAATCTCATGGCTGCAGCTCCTGCATAATAGGCGCAAACTTAGCACGCCAAACTCGAGGGTTTATATCACCAGTGTGATGTAACAAAATGGTGCCATTTTTATCTACTAAAAATGTCTCTGGTGCACCGGACACCCCTAAATCTAAAGACAATGAACGTTCTAAATCTAAAATATTAAATTGATAAGGGTCGCCCGCACGTGAAAGCATATTACTCACATCATCACGCAGCGCTTGCATATCAAATGGGCCATCAAAATCGGCGTCGTAACTTTGTACATAATACAAGCCGATAATTTTAACCCCTTGCTCGCGTAGCTTAGTTAAATAGCCAAGCTCAGCTAAACACGTCGGACACCATGTGCCCCATACGTTTAGTAAATACACGTCACCCTTTAGCTGCTCATCAGTCCAACGTTTATCGTCTTGCATTAAATCAGGTAAATTAAACGCAGGCACCGTTTGACCAATTCGCCCTGTTTGTATTTCCCGCGGGTTGGCAAACAACCCTTGGTATAAAAACACACAAATAAAGATAAAAATTAATAAAGGGGCAATTGCGATAAGTTTACGGTTCATACTGCCCCCTCTATTTCATCTTTTCGCGGTGAGGCGCGATAGCGCTTATCGAATAAAATCACAAAACCAGCGAGTGAGATCAGAATACCGCCAATCCACATCCAACGTACAAACGGCTTATGGTAAATGCGTAATGACCATGCCCCTTCACTTAGTTGCTCACCAAGCGCAAGATATAAATCACGAGTGAATCCGGCATCAATAGCGGCTTCGGTCATAAATTGCATACCAATATCGTAACGACGCTTTTCTGCATATAAACGCGTTACAGTGTCATTCCCTTTTAATACCGTCACGACACCAGCATGACCACTGTAGTTTGCACCACGAATAGTCTTCACACCTTCAAAGCGGTATTGATACTGGTTAAGCTGCACGATATCGCCTTGCTTCATCGATACATCACGCTCAACTGAATACGCCGAGGTGAGTGTAATGCCCGCTATAACGAAGGCTAAACCAACATGCCCCAGCACCATTGCCCAATAGCTTAAACCTAAACGCTTTATACCGAGCTTAAGCGAGCCATGAACAGCTGCTTTGGTATATAAATCAATAAAAGTGGCAATAAATATCCATACACCTAGCGTGGTTGCTAAAAGTGTTAATGGAGTCACTACCTCATAGCTACTAAATAACCATGCGCAGGTAATGATAATACTGACTAATGCGCCTACAAATATTTTATTTTGTAAAAAGGCCCACTTATTTTGCTTCCAACGCAGGAAAGGTCCAATGCCCATTAAAATAGCAAATGGCACCAGTAAAATAGCAAACATTTTATTAAAGAAAGGTTCGCCAATTGAAATACTGCCTAGCCCCATTTCCTTGTGCACCATAGGTAATAATGTACCTAACAGTACAATTAACGTAGCAACCACTAAGAAAATATTGTTTAACCAAAGTGCCACTTCACGCGATACAAATTTATAACGCCCTTCACTTTTAACTTGTGAGACACGCAAGCCATATAACGCTAAACCGCCGCCAACAACTACGGCCAAAAAGCCAAGAATAAATAAGCCACGATCAGGGTCTGTTGCAAAGGCATGCACCGAAACAATAATTCCTGAGCGAACGATAAAGGTGCCTAGTAAACTTAATGAAAATGCCGCAATAGCCAGTAACACTGTCCATGATTTAAATACGCCACGTTTTTCAGTCACACTTAAAGAGTGCAGTAACGCGGTTGCGACTAACCATGGCATGAGTGATGCATTTTCAACAGGATCCCAGAACCACCAGCCGCCCCAGCCTAGCTCTGAATAGGCCCACCAACTACCTATGGTGATACCTAAGGTTAAAAAGCCCCATGCCGTCATTGTCCATGGGCGTGACCATTTTGCCCAGGTGTTATCAAGCTTGCCGGTTAACAACGCGGCAATAGCAAAGGCAAAAGCAACAGAAAGACCGACATACCCCATATAAAGTAATGGAGGGTGAATGATCATCCCCGGGTCTTGTAATAATGGATTTAAATCGCGTCCCTCAACAGGGAAATAGGGCAGTAAACGTTCAAACGGACTTGAAAGTAGCAAGGTGTACATCATAAATCCGACACCTAAAAAGCCAAGCACACCTAATACGCGAGCACGAAGTACCCAAGGCAGTGACTTTGAACGCAAAGCAACAACGGCGGTCCAACCGGCCTGCATTAATAACCACAGTAAAATAGCGCCTTCATGGCCACCCCATGTTGAGGTTATTTTATAATACCAAGGCAAGGTGCTACTTGAGTGATACGCTACATAAGATACGGTAAAATCATCGGTTAAGCTGGCATAAATAAGCGCAGCAAAAGACAAAGCAACAAATGCAAACTGACCAATAGCAAGTGATGGCGCAGCGCGCATCAAACGAAGGTTTCCTGTGTGTGCACCCCAAAGTGGGAAAATACACAACAGAATACTCAGTACCATGGCCAATGTTAGGGAAAAATAACCAAGTTCTGGGATCATATTAGCTCCCACTATCTAAATTGTATTTTGGTTTCTCGTGCTTAATTCCTTTTACTGCCTCGGCAACCTCGGCTGGCATATATTCTTCATCATGTTTAGCCAGTACTTCAAACGCTTCAATGACGTTAGGTTCAACTAACACACCTTGTGCAACAATTCCTTGCCCTTCACGAAATAGATCAGGCAAAATTCCTTGATAACGCACCGTGACCAATGGGCCAGTATCAATCAACTTAAAGCTTACCTGTAAGCTTTGCTCATTTCTTTGCACTGTACCAGGGACAACCATACCGCCAATGCGGAGCTTTTGTCCTATATGAGGCTTTTCTTTATTCGGGCCTTTACCATCAATTAATTCACTGGGGGTGTAAAACAAATTAATGTTTTCTTGTAAGGCGTACAACACTAAACCAATTGATCCACCAATACCAAAGAGTACGGCAATAATAACCAAAAGGCGTTTTTTACGTCTAGGGTTCACGAGGTTTGCTCCTGCTTAGAATTTTTAATTCGAGTTTCACGCGCAATTTGCTGCTCTACCGACGCTAAAATTTGTTTTTTGTCGCGTAACGAGCTAAATAAAATGCCTAATAAAATTAATGCGCATGTACCAAAAGAAAGCCATACATAAAAGCCATAGCCTCCCATTGCAATAAAATCTGAAAACGAGTCAAACTGCATAATTACCCCTTAGTTAACAACTGTCGCACCCATGGGCGGTGCTTTTCACGGTGTAAAATTTCATTTTTAAGACGAATTAAAGTCACAGTACCAACAAACGCGGCAAAGGCTAAAATATTAATCATTAATGGCCAAAACATACTTGGATCTACCGCGTCGCGGTTAAACTTAGTGATGCTTGCCCCTTGATGCAGGGTATTCCACCATTCCACCGAAAAGTGAATGATAGGCAAGTTAATAACCCCAACAATAGCTAAAATAGACGCGGCGCGACCGGCTGATTTTTTATCTTCAAAGGCATGGTACAAAGACAACACCCCTAGATATAAAAATAACAAAATGAGTTCAGAGGTCAGTCGTGCATCCCATACCCACCAAGCACCCCACATAGGTTTACCCCACGCAGCACCGGTGATTAAGGCTATTGCGGTCATGCAGGCACCTACGGGTGCTATTGCAATCACCGCAAGCTCTGCATTGCGTAATTGCCATACCAACGCAACAATGGCAGCAATCGCCATTGATGAATAGGCGCCCATAGATAAAATAGCGGAGGGCACGTGAATAAAAATAATACGGTAACTGTCTTTTTGTTGGTAATCGGCAGGAGCAAAACCTAATCCCCATACCCAACCGACAATCATACTAATAACCGTTACTACTGCAAAATATGGCAGTAGAGTATTGCATAATTGATATGCTCGCTCTGCTTTCGCATACGGATGTAACCACTTCCACATATTAACTTACACTCACTTTTAATGCTGATGATATGGCAATTGGCGCACTGATAGTCGCAACGACTAACATCGCACCAAGGATTGCAAGCTGACCACTGTAATCCAGCGACATAGTGCTGGTATCAATAGCGGAAGTTGCAAAAATTAAAACCGGAATATACAAAGGCAAAACGAGCAGACTCATTAAAATGCCGCCTTTTTGTAATCCCACAGTCAAGCCCGCCCCTATTGCGCCTATGAAGCTTAATAAAGGCGTACCCAATAATAGCGTTAATAACGTAGCCATTAGGGCCGTCGTATCTAAATTTAGTAGTAAAGCAAATAAAGGAGTCATTAGCACTAACGGGAGGCCGGTGATCACCCAGTGTGCGGCTACTTTGCCCAGCACCGTTAATGATAAGGGGTATGACGAAGCAATGAGCTGCTCCAAAGAGCCGTCGTGGTAATCATCTCTAAACAGTTTATCAAGGCCAAGCATGGTCGATAATAAAGCCGCCACCCAAATAATGCCCGGTGCCATTCTTGATAACAAGCCTGGCTCAGGCCCTATGGCTAATGGAAACAGTGAGATAACAATTAAAAAAAACAAGATAGGATTAACTATTTCAGCGCGCTGACGAAAAGCGAGCTTAACGTCTTTGCTAAATACCGCGACAAATAACTGCCAATATGAATGCTGTCGTATCATTAGTGGCGGTACTCCAAAGTCAACGTTTGTAAGTCACTAAAGTGGGTGGTTAAATCTTGGTGTGTTGTTAACAAAATAGCGCCCCCCTTTGATAAGTGCTCAGTAAAACGTTGCTGTAAAAAGGCAACCCCGCTTTTATCTAGCGCCGTGAAAGGTTCATCTAAAATCCATAACTTCGCTTCAGATAACCATAATCGAACGAGTGCCACCCGCCGCTGTTGACCCGCAGATAACATTCTTACAGGCACATCTTCCAGCCCCACTAAACCTAACTTACTTAATAAAGGGTATAAGTCAGGAGTATCAACATAACCATTAATAGCCAACCAATGTGCTACATTTTCAAGTGCACTAAGTTGTACGTTAACACCGGTTTTATGGCCTATAAATAATAAGTCTCTGGCATATTCGTCATAATATTTTTTGATAGATTGATTTAGGTATAAAATATCACCTTCATCCGGCAGCGAAAAACCAGCAATAATGCGCAATAATGATGTTTTACCAGCCCCATTAGGGCCGGCTAACTGCATGATTTGACCGCTTTTAAGGCTAAAATTAAGTTCATCAAACAAACAACGCTCTTGCTTGATACAAGTAACGGACTTAATGTGTAACAAGATGACGATTCTCTCTGCCAAAAATTAGCCGTAAGTCTACCATAATGATAGGGTAATACGAATATTGCTTTAGAATCGATTTACTTAAAATAAAGAAAACTTGATATAAAATAATGAATACACCAACGCACATCACATTGTCTAACCCACAGGTTAGTAATCAAACAACTGATTCAGGTAAGGCTGCGTTAGCAACACTGCCACCTGAAGTGCTGGCGGCAAAAAATATTCAGTTTTCTAAAGATTCAGTCACGCTTGATGTGTTTATGAATAAGCATTGGCAAACGATTCGCCTTGGGACAACTGAGACATTCACAAACGTTGAAAAAATAGCAAGCGCTAACATACAGTTAAGTGCAGATGGTAAAAGCTTAACCATCATCCCTAACAATACAACGTTAACAATTAAACAACCGGCTCAGTTGCAACGATTTTTAAATTTTATAAACACCCAAAGTGATATTCAAAACAGCCCACTATCACTTCAGGTGGTATTACAACCCACACCAAAGTTGGTCATTGAAAAATTTAATGCCAGTATTGCTATTAATAAACACGTTGCACAATTACTCGCAGATGAGCCTTTAATAAAGGGGATGATTGAAACGGATAGCAAAGGTACACGACTTAATATTATTAACCGTTTTGCTGATATAGTGCATTCACAGCCAATAAACCAAGCCAAACTAACACAGTTGCTTGCCAGTAATTTAAGCCCTGCTCAGCTTCATGCTATGCCTAAGTTTGCGGTATTAAGCCCAAACTGTTTTAAAGACTCATTAACTATTAACCTAAGTCATCGACAATTAAGTGAACTACCTACCATCCCGACTAAGGTAAACATTACTCACCAAGCAGATAAATTACTGATCAAAACCGCTTATCACACTATGACTGTGAGCCTTAAAAACTCATTTAGTAAACCGTTTAATGAGATGCTCTCTTTGCAACAGTCGCAAGGCCTAATTGATCCCTCGCCAAGTAAACAGCATCCGCTCAGCACGATAAACAGTCCCATACAATCATGGTTAAAAAGCAGTTTTGCTGATTTTAAAACACGTATTTTAGATGCGGTAAAGTACTTTGAAAGCAAGCCATTTACGACTTCCTTAAGCTCATCTCAAAAACCAGAATTTACTGGCAATGATCAGCAAAAATGGCTCACCTCAATGCAAAAAATTGACATCACACAATTAAAAAACGTGTCAAATTTAGCGCCGCCCCTAATGCAATTTACCCAGCAAATAAAATCAAGCGTTTCTATGTGGCAACAACAACCGTTAGTAGCACACACTTTATCTCCTTTAGTGAGTCCTTTTTCATCCCCACCAACTAACGCAGTTACATTTGGTCAGAGCTTACAGCCTTTAGAAAAACTCTTATTAGCGACGGTTATAAAACACAGTCCAATCACCTCAATAGAAAAAAAAGATGCGACCAACCAAATAATAAGCAGCCAACTTAATACCATTACAAGCAAACTGACTGATCAAGGAACCGATTTAAACCGTTTAGTTAATCACGCTTTTAATCGCATGTTGTCAGATACTAATTTACACCCAGCAACCATACAGCGCGAAATACTCAGCACCATAAAGCCCACACAACTTCAAAGCGACATTTTACAGAGCTCGTTTAATAGAGGTGTTGAACAGCTTTCATTAAGCATTTTAGCCGCGCCTATCATTAACCAAAATCCAAGTGCAGTGAGTATTAATAATCAAACGGGTTTAGAAGCTTTACTGCAGGTTTTATTACCGACGTTTAAAGTGGGTAATAGCGCCAATAAATTGTTGGAACAATTACAGCAACCACAAGTACAAGTATTAGCAGGTGAATTAACCCAAATTAAGAACACATTAAGCCAAGTACAAACGCCTGCTATTAGTCAACAACCTGACACAAACGCCTTGGTGCAATTTTTATTACCGATGAAGCTGCCTGCTGAAGCGGCGCAAACAGAAATAACTTTAGGGCAGTATAAAAAGCACAGTAGCGGTAAACTAGCGGATAAAAATGTCTGGTTTGTTAGGCTCAACTTTGATTATGCCGAGCTGGGTAAGCTACGAATAATAGCAGAACTCATGGATAAAGCTTTAGATTGTCAGTTGTTAGCCTCAACCCAAGCGGTGAGCGCTTTAGCTCATCCACATCTTGATAATTTACGCTCAAAACTGGCAAAACAAGGCTTACAAGTGGGTGAGCTTAAACTAAAACGAGCGGATGATAACCATCAAGCATTTTACCAATCGCATGCCATTATTAATATTAAGGTTTAGTCATGACTGAGTCATCAAAAAGCAATTCAGCAATTGGACTACTCTACGAGGCGGGACATTCACCCATTGTAAGTGCTAAAGGGTTTGGTGAACTGGCGGATGAAATTATTGCCCTAGCCAAAGAAAAAGGAATTTTAATCCATCAAGATGAAGCACTTGCAAATACACTATCGAAACTAGACCTCGCAGAAGAGATCCCCAAAGAGTTGTACTTTGTTATTGCTGAGCTCATTGCGTTTTCATACGTGGTTAGAGGAAAGTTTCCGCCTGGTTGGCAAGACTTTCAGGGAAAGCTAAATATAAAAGCATAACGCAGTGTTATAAAAGCAAAAAAGGCGCTAAGCGCCTTTTTGTTTGTGTAATGAAAACAACAGTTCAGCCTCGGCGCGGGGTAATTCACATTCGCGAATAACCTCATCTAAATCAGCACCTAACTCAACCATTTTTACTGCACGAGAGTATATTTTAGCATCGGGGTCATCGTATTTTTGAGCTGCTTGTTGCTGTATCAGCTCTTGGTTTTGTTGTTCTACCTCAAGCACACGCTTACCAATACTCAGTAAACCGGTTCGCAACTCTGACACTTCGCTACGTAAAATATTAATCTGCTCTGATGAATCTTTAAACTGTTGTAATTGCGCGCCAAGCTCACTCGCATAGCGCTTTTTGAACATCACAATTAAAATCAGCGAGAATAGTCCAAAAACTAAACCCGCAATAGCAATACCAAGTAATAACATAGTTTTATGTAGAGAAGCTTATATATCGCTTAACTCATCCCATTCGTCATCACTAAGTAGTTTATTTAAATCAACCAGAATAAGTAACTCATTGTCGCGGTTACATACACCTTGAATAAATTTAGCACTTTCCTCTGTACCTACATTTGGCGCACTGTCAATTTCAGAGCTACGTAGGTAAACAACCTCAGAAACGCTATCGGCTAAAATGCCAATCACTTGCTCTTCTGCTTCAATAATTAAAATACGTGAATTATCCGTCGCTTCAATATCAGGTAAACCAAAACGAGAGCGAGTATCAATAACGGTAACAACATTACCACGTAAGTTAATAATACCAATCACATACGAAGGCGCACCTGGTACAGGAGCAATCTCGGTGTAACGCAGTATTTCTTGCACTTGCATTACATTTACGCCATAAGTTTCATCTTCTAGCTTGAACGTAACCCACTGCAAAATCTCATCATTATTATCTGCATTTTTGTTAGCTGACAGTAATTTATCTTCACTCATGCTCTTACCTCGTAATGGTCATTACTTGTGACGGCTATCTAAGCCTTTCTCTAATAGTGCGTTTAAATTATTAACATCTATTAAAGCACACATTTTTTCTTTAATTACTCCAGCAAGCCATGGGCGCTTACTGTTATTTGTACGCCATTTTACATCTTCTTTACTCAATGTAATGTTATTTATTAGTTTTTCTGCTAATAAACCCCATTGGCTATCACCTAAAGTGATGAGATATTGATAATTTAAAGATGCCTCTAACTGCTCATCGTACTTTTCAGGCATAACCCAGCGAGCGGTATCAACAACATTGAGTTTTTCTTCTCGGTTGATCATAACCCCTTTAAACCACTTAGGCTTGCCAAATAAATGATTTACTTCTCCAAGCTCATGAATGCCACCTAAGGCTTTTAGCGGCACCGCTAAAGTAAGCCCTGCCACTTCAAAAAACAGCGCTTGAAACTCACCATCAAAGTAGTCAGCTTCACCACCTACAACCACCTCTTGCTCAGGCACGACGTGTTGCTCTTGGTGGGTGTCAATTTCTACATTCGATACTTGCTTATTAAGCTTTTCAACTTCAACAACAGGCTCAACTATTACTGGTTGTTCTTTTTGCTCTTCATACGTTACCTGCTCAAGCAGTTTAGCAACAGGCTCAAGGTCTTTTGTTGGTTCGTCATCAGATAATAACGCCCCTAAGTACTGAGTGACTACTTTTTCATTAGCAAATAATTGCTTACTCATTTATTAACCTTGTTTTATTAAATATTTAAGTAATGCTTTATAAGCATAGACTCCACGCGCATTTGGGCAAAAATCTACCGGTACTTTTTGCGCTAAACTTGCATCTCTAAATTTAGTATCAACAGGAATAACGCCTGGCCATACTTTTTCTTTATACGTTTCTTGTAATGTTTTATAGGCCTCAAGCGATGCTTTGGTTCGTTTATCATACATAGTTGGAATTATAGTATATTCATAGCTTTTCGCTTGAGAGGTTTGCATTAACTCCATAGTACGCATCATTCTATCGAGCCCTTTAAGCGCCAAGAACTCAGTTTGCACCGGCACTAACACTCTTTCACAGGCGGCAAGCGCATTGACCATCAGCACACCTAAAACAGGTGGGCAATCTAAAATTGCATAATCGTAATACTCGCTAATTTTAGCCAGTGTTTTTTTTAAAATCAGGCCCATTCCCGTTTTATTACCCATGCTACGGTCAAGTGTCGCGATCGCCATAGTTGCAGGTAAAATATCAAGGTTTTCAATTGTTGAGGGGCATAATGCTTGCAGTATTTCTTCACTTTTCATACTCGAGCCGCGAGTAAAAATATCGTAAACACTGACCTCTAAATCTTCTGAATCAATACCAAAGTAATAGGTTAGTGAAGCATGAGGATCTGTATCAATCAATAACACGCGCTTGCCTTGAAGCGCAAGGATCCCTGCAAGGCTAACCGCTGTAGTGGTTTTGCCTACTCCCCCTTTTTGATTGGCTACTGTCCAAACTTTCACATTACATCCTAATTACTGTTCGTTGCGCGTGGTAACACGGATGCCACCATGCGGTAAACGGATTATTTTTATTGTATCGTCTTGGGCAGGTAGCTCAATTTCTGGCTGACTTTGCTCTGATACTGAAATTGATGATTTCGTTTGTTCATCAGAGGGCTCTGGTGCTAAACCATATTTAGAAAGTGCAATCACGACTTTACGGTTTTCAGCACGCCCAGCTTCGGTATCATTATCGGCAAAGGGCGAGTATTGACCATACCCCTCAATGGCCATGCGCGCGGATTCAATGCCCAAACGCTCTAGCTCAACTAATATTGAGGTTGCACGCGCCACTGATAACTCCCAATTAGAACGAAATATTTCATTTCGTATGGTTTCGTTATCTGTATACCCGCGTACTCTTATATAGTTATCGACTGATGCGATGATTGCTTCAATTTTTTTTACAATCTCTTTGGCCTTGTTATGTGCAACAGCACTACCACTGGCAAACAACAATCCGGAATTGAGCTCAATAACCAACCAGTCTTGGCTTAGTTCTAAGCTAGCCTCGCCACTGAGTATCTCATCAATCAGCGACGATTGTAATTTAGCCAATAAACTATCCAGCGGCTTACCTAAGTGGCGTTGACTAATATTGCTATTGTCACTTTGACCATCGAGTAACATTGGGCCTTGTTCTTGCTCTTGAATACTTTCGCCATAGAGTATTTCAGCCTCAGGGGTCACCCTTTCAAGCAATAAAGCATCACCATTTACCCCGTTACCCTGCTGAGAATATTGTTTTGCAGACTTATCAAAAACATGCTCAAGAGAATCAGATAAAACCTTGATGTTGTCTTCTTTGTTTATCGCAATTGCATACAATACAACAAAAAATGCAAACATTATGGTCATATAATCCGCATAAGAAACTAACCAACGCTCAGTATGTTGGCTCTTTAATTGGTGATGACGTAAGCGACGGCGTAACATAGGCGCTAATGGGCCTGTAAAATTGGACGTTCAACGCGGTAGGCTTCAAGCTTTAGTTCAATATTAATAGGGCTCTCACCTTGGCTAATAGCAATTACACCTTCCGCTAACATTTCGTGATAAAGCATCTTTTGTTCAACCCGTTGCTTTAGCTTATTGGCCATAGGTAAAAATAATAAATTAGCCAAACCAACACCATATATAGTTGCAATGAACGCGGTGGCAATACCCGTTCCTAACTGCTCAGGATCGTTAATAAATGACATGGCTTGAATAAGCCCAAGTACCGCACCTAAAATACCAATAGTTGGGCTATACCCACCCATTGCTTCATATACCCGGCTAGCCTCAAGTAATCGTTCTCGCTCAAGTAATAAGTCAATCTCGAGGGTATCGCGTAGTTTTTGCTCTGAACAGCCATCAACTAATAAACTCAGTCCTTTGGCAGCATAGGGATCTGAATGCGCAAGTGCTTCGTTTTCTAATGCTAAATAGCCTTCTTGACGGGCTTTATGCGACCAGCGTTTTACTTGCTCAATAGCATCTTCAATATCATGGTCGTCGGTAACAAAAACCCAATGAGTAATACTAAGCATTTTTTTAAATGTATTGGCTGATGTTTGTAGCATCACCGCACCTAATGTACCGCCTAATACAATAATTAGTGCAGGCCCATTAAACAGCGCAGATACCACACCTCCCTCTAAAGAATAACCGATTGCAATAGCACCTAATGCAACCAGTAATCCTAAAACAGAAAGCTTATCCACAGCCAACCTCTCTTTTTAAACGTGCAGCCACATCATGAAGGCTAATGCTTTCGCTCGCTAAACCTGCACTGGCTATCGCCTGAGGCATACCATAGACAACACAGCTTTTTTCATCCTGAGCCCAAATTGTAGCGCCAGTTTGCTTAAGCATGCGAGCACCATCACGACCATCTGCACCCATGCCTGTCAAAATAATGGCAAGCACATCACCTTGATACGCTTTGGCCGCACTGGCAAAGGTAATATCAACACTTGGTTTATAGTTTACTCGTTCATTTTTATCTTCAAACACACGAAGGGTTCTATTAGAGCCACGTCCTTCTACCATCATTTGCTGGCCACCTGGCGCTAAATAAGCGCACCCAGGTTGTAATCTATCGCCTTGCTGCGCTTCTTTTACCTTAATCTTACACAAGCCATCTAAGCGAGTAGCAAAGGCCGGGGTAAATGCAGCAGGCATATGCTGTATGAGTAAAATAGGGTGTGGAAAATTAGCAGGTAATTGCGTCAAAATAGTTTGCAGTGCAACCGGCCCACCTGTGGATGTACCAATAGCAACTAACTGATACTGCTTACCACTGGCACGCGCTGAGGCACTGCTGTTAGTAGGTGCAGGACTCGCATTATTAAAGCTACGATCAGGTTGAACTATCGGCTTTTTAGCAAGGTTAGAAAAGCGTTCAGAACTGTTTGACGCTGGTTTACTAATACTTGGAGATGGGGCCGTTCTCGTAATTCTTCCAATACGCTGGCGGCCTATTTCCTTAACCTTATTTTGCAATAACTTAATTGCATCATCGTTATTGCGAGCAATATCTTCAAACTTTTTAGGTAAAAAGTCCATCGCCCCAGCATCAAGCGCATCCAAAGTGGCAGATGCCCCTGCTCGTGTTAACGATGAAAACATTAAAATAGGTGTTGGATTACTCGCCATGATCTCTTTCACAGCACTAATACCATCCAGCACCGGCATTTCAACATCCATGGTGATAACATCAGGACGTAACTGAGCTGTTTTTTCGACGGCCTCTCGGCCATTTACAGCAAAGCCTATTACCTCAATGCCGCTGTCTTGTTCAAGAATTTCACTCACTCTGCGGCGAAAAAAGCTTGAATCATCAACTACTAAAACTTTAACAGCCATTTCGCTCTCTTATTCAATGAATGGGTAGGCATAAAGTTTATACCTACTTTTTATTATCCAGCGTAATGCTTTAGCATACTCGGTACATCTAATATCAGTGCAATTCCACCATCAGAGGTAATAGTCGCACCCGCCATACCCGGCGTACCTTGCAATAATGCATCTAGAGGCTTGATCACCACTTCTTCTTGACCTATTAGTGAATCAACAACGAACCCTACTTTTTGAGTCCCTATTTGCACAATAACGACATGCCCTTGTGCTTTTCGCTGACCTCTATCAGCGCCTTTTATAAGCCAATGTTCAAGGTAGAATAATGGAATCGACTTTTTACGAACAATAATCGTTAGCTGGCCATCAACCACATTAGTTTTTGTTAAATCTAAGTGGAATATTTCACTTACACCCGCTAGCGGCAAGGCAAAGGTTTGCTCTCCCACCACCACCATTAAGGTAGGCAATATCGCAAGTGTTAGTGGAACTTTGATTTCTAAAGTAGTCCCTACGCCCATTTCTGATTTTATGTTAACCGAGCCATTGAGCTGAGTGATTTTTGTTTTAACCACATCCATACCAACACCACGGCCAGAAATATCTGAGATTTCTTCTTTGGTTGAAAACCCAGGTGCAAAAATAAGGTTATAAGCTTCAGTATCAGAAAGACGACTCGCTTGGTCGTGATCAAGCACCCCTTTACTAATCGCAATCTTTTTAAGCTTTTCAGCATCCATACCGGCACCATCATCTTGGATGGTAAGTAGAATATGATCACCCTGTTGCGAAGCTGATAAAGTCACCGTACCTGTTCTAGGTTTACCCGATGCTTCACGAATATCGGGCATTTCAATACCATGGTCGACCGAGTTGCGAACCAAATGCACCAATGGATCGGCCAATGCTTCCACTAAATTTTTATCTAAATCGGTGTCTTCACCGACAAGTAATAAATTAATATCTTTTTTAAGTGTTCGTGCTAAGTCACGTACAACACGAGGAAAACGGCCAAATACTTTTTTAATCGGCTGCATTCGTGTTTGCATTACTGCACCTTGGATATCAGCAGTAACAACATCTAAGTTGGAAATAGCTTTACCCATAGCCTCGCTATCAGAGTTAGTCGCCAAACTCACTAAGCGATTTCGCACAAGTACTAACTCGCCCACCATGTTCATTATTTGGTCTAGGCGTTTGGTATCAACACGTACAGTTGTTTCTGCCGGTGGAGGCGCTGCTTTTTTGGGCGGCGCAGCTTTAGCTGCTTGTGCCGCAGGAGCCGGCTTAGCTGGCTCTGGTTTAGGCTGTGGCTTAGCTGCAGCAACTGGTTCTGGCTTTTTAGCTGCCACTGGTTCAGGTTTACTTACAGGAGCCGGTGTTTCTATCGACTTAGGTGCACCTTTACCATGAAGTTCATCAAGTAACGCTTCAAACTCGTCGTCACTTATTTCATCATCGCCCGAGCTTTGCTCGTTACTTGGTGGAGCCACAGGAGCTGATGGTGTTTGTTGTGGTGTACTTGCGGTTGCTTGGCTCACTTCGCCAAAGCTGCCTACACCATGAAGTTCATCCAATAAGCTGTCAAATTCATCGTCAGTTATATCACCACTGACATCATTGCCACTTGATGATGATTGTTTTTCTTGTGGGGCTTGCCCTTTTCCATGAAGTTCATCAAGTAGGCTTTCGAATTCGTCTTCGGTTATTTCATCAATCTGAGACTCAGTACTGCTGCTATCTGGGCCGCTAAATAATTCATCAAAAGCAAACGGGTCTTCTTCAGCATCGTTGCTCGGTTGCTCTGCAACTGGTTCGGGCTCTACCGATGGGGTTTCCACAGGAGCTATATCTTCAACCACAGAATCGCCGGCAAGCTCTTCTGCTGTCGGTGGCTGCCCAAGTTTGTGAAGTACTGCAAGTAATTCTGGATCAGCAGGCTCTGGCTGGTCACGATTTTTAATCGTGGCAAACATTTCATTAATGGTGTCCAGTGCTTGTAAAATCACATCCATTAATTCAGAGTTAACTGTTCTTACACCTTGGCGCAGCAAATCAAACACATTTTCAGCACCATGACATGCATCAACAAGCTCTGTCATAGCCAAAAAGCCAGCGCCACCCTTTACAGTGTGGAAACCGCGAAATATTGCGTTTAGTAGCTCAGTATCATCTGGGTTATTTTCCAGTTCTACTAACTGTTCAGATAAAAGCTCAAGGATTTCTCCGGCCTCTACTAAAAAGTCTTGTAAAATATCTTCATCGACTTCAAAGCTCATGCAGTACTCTCCTATTAGAAGCCCAAACTTGATAATAGATCATCAACTTCATCTTGATCAGATACAACATCATTACGCGTTTCTTTATCAATAATAGGCCCTTCGGGACCTGCTAGTGTTTGTGCAACAATGGGATCTTCTATTTTTTCTGGTTGTTCAGTTGGTTCAACCTCACCACCTTGCGCTGCAAATGCAGTCAACAGGTGAATTAAACTTTCTTCAACTTCACGGACAAGTTCAATAACACGGCGAATAACCTGACCGGTTAAATCTTGATAGTCTTGAGCCATCAGCACATTAGTCATCAGCATTTGTAACTCATCGGTTTTGTGATGAGAACTGCTCATAAACTTATCAATACTATGACAAAGTGATTTAAACTCACCAAGCTCTATTTCGCGGTTCATTAAACGATCCCACGTTGGCTTGATATCAGCTATTTCGTCAGCGATTTCTTGTGCTAATGGTAAGCTTGCTTCAACCGCATCCATTGTCTTATTGGCTGCGTTTTCTGTCATTTCCATGACATAGTTAAGGCGTTTTTTTGCGTCAGGGATGGCATCAGTGGTAATGTCTGTTAAACGCGTGTCTAACTCGAAACTTTTTAAAGCTTCGTGCAGTTGACGCGTCAACTTACCCACCTCAGCAAATAACTGTGATTGCTCTTGTGAAGCTGTTTCTAAAATTAACTGATTCGCTTTATCTTGCTCACCATTTTCTAAAAAAACAACTAACTGGCGAGCTTGTTCTAAAGTAATCTGAGGCGCAGCAGGTGCTGACATAAGCCTCTCCCTCTCATTAACCTAAGCGTTCGAACACTTTTTCTAATTTAGTTTTCAATGTACCTGCAGTAAATGGTTTAACAATATAACCATTAACACCTGCTTGGGCCGCAGCAATTATTTGTTCTTTTTTAGCTTCTGCTGTAACCATTAAAACAGGAATATGCTTTAATTTTTCATCAGCTCGAATTGCCCTTAAAAGATCAATACCTTGCATGCCTGGCATATTCCAATCTGTTACAACAAAATCAAACGCTTGATTTTGCAACATAGGCAAAGCAGTTGACCCGTCATCTGCTTCTTGAACATTGGTAAAACCTAAATCGCGCAACAGGTTTTTAATAATACGTCTCATTGTTGAGAAATCATCAACAACAAGAATTTTAATGTTTTTATCCAAAACATCCTCCAGTGAGGCCTGAACCTTTATTTACTTACTTCTAGTTTATCCAGTCATTGATTTTTGCTTTAAGCTTAATCATCGCCTGACCATGTATCTGACTTACACGCGATTCACTTACATCGAGTATATGCCCAATTTCTTTTAAATTCATCTCATCGTTATAGTACAAAGAAAGCACCATTGCATCTTTTTCCGGTAACGACTTTATTGCACTGAGTAAAGACTCATTAAACCGTTCATTTTTAACATTATTGAACGGTTTGTCTAGTGCTAAATCTTGGCCATGAGGTGTAATCACATCATCATCTATACCAAGGTCTTCAATGCCTAACACTTTGCTTACATTTACATCGTTTAAAATATGATGGTACTCATTTAGCGAAATTTCAAGTTTTTCAGCAACTTCACTATCTTTAGGTTCACGGTTTAAACTGTTCTCAAGCGCAACAATAGTCTCTGCAACCAAACGGCTTTTTCTGTGAACTGAACGTGGAACCCAATCGCCTCGGCGCATTTCATCTATCATCGCACCACGAATACGAATACCGGCAAAGGTTTCAAAGCTTGCGCCTTTGCTTGCATCAAAGTTTTTTGAAGCTTCAATTAAACCAATCATACCCGATTGAATTAAATCATCTAGCTGCACACTGGCCGGTAAACGAGCAATTAAATGGCACGCCACTTTCTTGACTAATGAGGCATGCTTTTCAACAATCATATTTAAATTCTGTGTTGACTGATATCCCATAGCTCTATTCACCGGTATTGTCATTGTTAGTTACTAACTAGTTTCTCAATGAAAAACTCTAAATGACCCGAGGCTTGACTAGGTGTTGGCCACTTAGCAATTTTTGTAGCCAGTGTTTTAAAAGCAATTGCAGCAGGCGACCCAGGAAAAACCTCAACAATTACTTTTTGGCGGCGCGTTGATTTGCGCATATTTTCATCATATGGAACCGTTGCAACCAACTCCATTGATATATCTAAAAATCGGTCGGTAACCTTTGAAAGTTTTGCAAACAATTCCTGCCCTTCGCGTAAACTACGCACCATATTGGCAACAATTTTAAATTTATAAACGCCGTGCTCACGGCTAAGTACTTTAATTAAAGCATAGGCATCGGTAATTGATGTAGGCTCATCACATACCACCACAACCACATCTTGCGCTGCGCGAGAAAAACTCAGCACCATATCGGAAATACCCGCAGCGGTATCAACAATTAAAATATCAAAGTCGGTGTTAAGTTCACTAAATGCACGAATAAGTCCAGCGTGCTCTGAGGGTGATAACTCAACCATACTTTGCGAACCCGATGTTGCAGGCACTATTTTTATGCCTGCGGGACCTTCGACTAAAATATCATCAAGTTCACATTCGCCCGATAAAACATGAGATAAATTACGCTCAACGCGCAGTCCAAGCATCACATCACAATTCGCTAATCCTAAATCAGCATCTAGTACAAGCACACGTTTGCCTTGTTGGCCTAACGCGATTGCCGTGTTAAGGGATACGTTCGTTTTACCCACTCCACCTTTGCCGCCGGTGACAGCGATAACTTTTACGCCGTTATTATTATTCTTGCTCATTTTGCGAAGGCCGCTTGCTTGATCTAAAACTGTGTTAATCATACATCTCTACTGTGCTCGACGCCACTGATTGGTGTCGTGATTGTTGTGCTTTTATTCTTTTTAAATACAATTGCTCAGCTTTTTTTACTAGTTTTTCGGCATTTGCCACTCTAATATCTTCTGGTACTCGCTGACCGTTAGTAAGATACCCTATTGGGAGACGATTTTGAATCGCAATACTAATAATCTCACCTAAACTCAATGACTCATCAAGTTTAGTAAAAATACATCCGCTTAGCTGTACTTTTTTAAAGTGCCTTACTGTTTCTTGTAATACATTAATTTGCGCCGTCGCACTTAATACTAAATAACTACGTATATCAACACGCTGATTACGCATCAAGGTGTTTAACTGCTCGGTTAAGCGTAAATCACGTTGACTCATTCCCGCTGTATCAATTAAGACTAGACGTTTATTTCGTAAATGGTATAAAACTTCTGCTAATTCATTTGCATCTTTAACTTGTTTAACGCCACAACCTATAATACGACCATACGTTGCTAGCTGCTCATAAGCACCAATACGGTAGGTATCGGTAGTAATAAGCGCTACTTTATCGGCACCGTATTTTTGTGCACCCAATGCTGCCAGTTTTGCAACTGTGGTGGTTTTACCCACGCCAGTAGGTCCGACTAACGCAAAAACACCGCCTTGGCGAAGTATTTCGTTGTTCGTGGTTTGCATTTGATCTTCAACCATGTTCAATAAAGCTTTCCAGCCTTGTTGGCGAGACACATCGTCTGGTACAAAACATGCCATTTGCTCAGCAACATTTTTCTCTATCCCCATACCGACTAAGCGGTCAATCATACATGCACGGGTCGGGTCGCGACGTGCCATATCTTGCTGCATTAAACCTGATACTTGGTGCTCTAATAGTTGACGAATTGCGTTCATTTCTTCACGCATTGTGCTGATGTCACTGGATTCTTTATGCATTGTTTGCTGACGCGGTGCGCTGGGTGAATCTAAATCGTCAAAGCCACTGTCTAAGTCGTCAAAACCTAAGCTATCGGCTTGGGTGCGAGGACGCACTGGCGCGCTTTGTTCACGTTCAAACATATTTTTAGGTCGTGATTGCACAGGCTCTTGTTCTTGATAGTGAACAGAAGTGTCAATACCAGAGTGTGAAAACATTGAAGCAAGCTCTGCTGAACGAGGACGTGGAGACTGACGCTCTAGTAAGGCTTGTAAGCTATCTGCAACCTTTGCTTGTGGCTTAGGTTGAGCGCGTTGCGGTTCTGGTTTAACAAAATTATGTGAACTTTGCTCAGTATGTGCAAATGAAGCTCTTGCAGCAGGTTGGCTTTGAGGCTGCTCTGGCGGTTTTGTCGCTGCTTTGTCGTAATCAACTGCAGCAACAATTTCAACGCCATTAGCTAGTTTTTTATTTGACATAATAACCGCATCAACACCCAACTCTTCTTTTACTTCTTTTAGTGCAGTGCGCATGTCTTTAGCAAAAAAACGTTTAATTTTCATAATTCAAACCCCTTTAAAATCTTATTGTTGGCCTACAGAGCTGACAATCTTGATCTGTCTTTCATCTGGTATCTCTTGATAAGACATCACTCGCAATCCTGGAATGGTGTATTTAACAAATCGAGATAACACAGTGCGTAACATTCCTGACGTTAGCAATATTGAAGGTTCACCGGCCATTTCTTGATTTTGATGCGCTTCATTCAATGATGTTTGAAGTCTATCAGCAAGCCCTGGTTCTATTCCGGCACCTTCATCACCTGCATTTTGAAGTGACTGATGCAACATCTGTTCCAACTCAGGCGCCAAGGTTATGACAGGGATTTCAGAAGACATACCAACGGCATCTTGAACGATTAATCTACGCAGTGATATTCGCACTGCAGCCGTTAATACATCTGGGTCTTGGCTACGAGGGCCATACTCAACAAGGGTTTGAACAATTGAGCGCATATCTCGTATTGCCACCCCTTCGTTTAATAAATTTTGTAGTACTTTAACGATGGTGGTCAGCGGTAATACCTCAGGTACAAGTCCTTCAACTAAGCGAGGGTGACTCTTACCTAACATATCTAATAAGTTCTGTACTTCTTCATGTCCGAGTAATAATGCGGCGCTATTGGTGAGTAACTGGCTAATATGGGTTGCCACCACGGTCGCCGAATCAACCACCGTGTAACCTAAAGACTGTGCTTCATCTTTTTGATCTGGTTTTATCCAAACCGCATCTAAACCAAACGCAGGATCTTTAGTTTCAATTCCTTTTAGCGGGCCAAATACTTGGCCTGGGTTAATCGCTAATTCATCACCATGTTTAAGCTCACCCTCACCACTTGATACACCCATCATGGTTATGCGGTATGCATTTGGGTCGAGTTCTAGATTATCGCGTATATGCACCGGCGGCACTAAAAAGCCCAGCTCTTGAGATAGTTTTTTACGCACTCCTTTAATACGGTTTAACAGCTCGCCACCTTGTGATTGGTCAACGAGAGGAATGAGTCGGTAACCGACTTCTAAACCAATAACATCAACTTGTTGAACATCATCCCAACCCAGTTCTTTTTGCTCTTGTTTAGCCGCAATTCCGGTACCTGAGGCCGCATTTTCGGCTTCTTCTGCTTCTGCAGCGGCTAATTTCAGTTTATTTTGTTGAGTATAGTATGCAAGGTAACCTAAAAGCGCCCCTAAGCTTAAAAATGCAAGGTGTGGCATACCTGGGACTAAGCCCATAGTAATAAGGATACCTGAGGCAATAAATAACGACTTTTCGTTACCTAATTGCTTCTTAAACTGATCGCCCATGTTGTGCGATTCATTTTGACGGGTTACAACAATTGCAGTACCAATTGAAAGTAGTAATGAAGGTAATTGCGCGACTAAGCCATCACCAATGGTCAATAGTGTGTACACTTCCATAGCGCGTGAAAAACTTAAATCATGTTGGATCATGCCAACAAATAAGCCACCCACAATATTGATCACTAAAATGACTATGCCAGCAATAGCATCGCCTTTTACAAATTTACTAGCACCATCCATAGAACCGTAAAAGTCAGCTTCACGGGTTACTTCCTCACGACGTTCTCTGGCTTGCTCGGCACTGATAAAACCGGCATTCATATCTGCATCTATGGCCATTTGCTTACCTGGCATAGCATCTAGAGTAAAACGCGCTGATACTTCTGAAATACGACCAGCACCTTTGGTGATTACCACAAAGTTAATGATGATCAGAATTAAAAACACCACCAAGCCCACGGCGTAGTTACCACCGATTACCACTGAACCAAATGCTTCAATGACTTTACCAGCAGCATCCCCACCGTTATGGCCCTCAAGCAGTACCACCCGGGTACTGGCCACATTGAGTGCTAAGCGCATTATGGTTGCAATTAACAGCACCGCTGGGAACATACCAAACTCAAGCGGCTTCATGGTGTATACAGTGACCAGTAATACAACTAACGCAAGCGCGATATTAAACGAAAATAATATATCAAGCAGGAATGGAGGCAGCGGTAAAATAACCATGCCCAGCGCAGCCAACACCAAAAGCGGTGTACCAACGCCCTTCGCATATTCTTTTTTATCTTTATTAAGTTGTTGTAATACCGCTTTAAATTCCATAACTCTACAATTTCAAAAAATTGACACTACGCTGAAATTGCAATAACTATTCCAAGTTAGTTGGTTAGCAGTTAATACTTAAATTCATCGGGGATAGGCAGCTTTTTATTAAGGGCAACAGGGCGTTTTCCACGACCTTTTTTAAACCGTTTAAGCTGAAACACATAAGCAAGCACTTGAGCAACCGCAGTAAAGAGCTGATCGGGGATTTGCTCACCCACTTCTGCAGTATGATAAAGCGCTCGGGTTAAAGTTGGAGACTCAACAATAGGCACGTCATTACCCAATGCAATTTTACGAATTTGCATGGCGAGCTCATCCACACCTTTGGCTAATACAATAGGCGCGCCTGCTCGCTCTGTATCGTATTTTAAAGCTACGGAATAGTGAGTAGGGTTGGTAACAATAACATCGGCGTCTGGCACATCCTGCATCATTCTCTTTTGCGACATTTGACGTTGGGTTTGCCTTATGCGCGCTTTAATCTGCGGATCACCTTCTGAGTTTTTATATTCGTCTTTTACCTCTTGCATAGTCATTTTAAGCTGTTTGTTATGACTATAGCTTTGAAATGGGGCGTCAATAGCAGCAATAATAATTAAGGTACAAGACATGCCTAAAAACATCCACGCTAAAATTTCCAAAGCATGAACAATATTGCCAGGCGCACTTTCTATACTTAAATGTAAGATTTCATCAAAAAACGTATTAATTAAAAAAATAGCAAATGCGGCCACCAAGCCAAACTTTAATAATGACTTAAGCAATTCTATAGCCGCTTGTGGACCAAACATGCGGGTAAAGCCTTTCATTGGCGACATTTTACTGGCTTTGGGCGCAGCTGCTTGCCAACTAAAATTAAAGCCGCCAAGCATGGTATTACCGATAAATGCAGCCAATACAATAATGAGTACAAACATCGACATAGGAAATAACAGTACGTCGGCCACCTCTCCCCATACGGCAAACATTTTGGTGGTGTCGTAGGTTTCATTGCGGTTAAGACTCAGCATTCTTCCCATAATGCGGTACAAGCCTTTGCCAATTTCAGGCCCATACATTAATAAGGAAATAGCAGAAAAAATAAGCACAAACATGGTACCTAACTCTTTAGAACGCGCTATTTGACCTTTCTTTTTAGCATCATCAACTTTTTTGGGGGTGGGTTCTTCGGTTTTTTCTTGTCCGGAATCTTCAGCCATTACGCTCTCCTAAGGGGAACAACCAACTAGAGTACACATCAACTCAACCATTTTTAGCCATTGGAACTCAAACTGAGTGACAAAGTTACCGAGCGTTGCCCAAATAATAACGAGCCCTGCCACTAAGGTAAACGGGAAGCCTATCGAGAAAATATTTAACTGCGGTGCAGCACGGGTCATAATACCAAATGCCATATTAATAACCAGCATGGCGGTTAATGGTGCTAATGACAGCACTAATGCAGTGGTAAACATCCAACCACCCCATGTCACTATGTCCCAGTAATGATCAACCGCCCACCAATTGCCATCAATCGGGAGTACTTCAAAACTGTGCACCACCATTTGAATCATCATTAAATGACCATTAAACACAAAAAATAATAAGGTAGCTAATATTAGATAAAATTGCCCCACTGCAGGCACACTCATCCCATTAGAGGGGTCAACAACAGATGCAAAACCTAAACCGGTTTGCATAGCAAGAATTTGACCGGCTAACACAAACGTATTGAGTAATAGTGTGGACGCAAAACCAATTGCGACACCAATCAACATTTGTTGGAGTACCACTAAAATCATTTCAAAAGAAAATAGATTAGTAAATGTAGCAGCAGGAAGAACAGGAACAACTAAGAAGGTGACCACAACAGCCAAGCCCATTTTTATTCGAGCAGGTACGTTTTTTGCGCCAATACCCGCCATGATCATGATCATAGAGCTGATGCGCACTAAGGGCAGTAAAAAATCACTTAACCATTGAATGACAACGGAAAATGGAAATTCCATTGTTAACCTGCAATTTCGGGGATAAGCAGCACTAAGCGATTAAAAAAGTCCATTAGCTCTTGAGTAAACCAATGTCCTCCCACAATCAGGGCACTGATGGTGATTAATAAACGCGGTAAAAAACTCAGTGTTTGTTCGTTAATTGAGGTTGCTGCCTGAAACACAGCCACAACCAACCCAATAATTAAGCCAGGTACCACAATGGCAGACACCAGCTTAATCACTAAAAATAGGGCTCCACTTAAAATATCAACAAATACTTCAGGTTCCATGGACGACTCCTAGTGTGATTGGTTCAATGAAGAGTGCACAACTACGTGCCCAAGCCAAAGCTTTTAGCGAGTGTACCCATCACCAAGCTCCACCCATCAACCAATACAAACAACATAATCTTAAACGGTAGCGACACAATCATGGGCGATAACATCATCATACCCATGGCCATCAATACCGATGCAACCACCAAATCGACAATCAAAAAGGGAATAAAAAACATAAAACCAATAATAAAAGCGGTTTGTAGCTCACTGGTCACAAACGCAGGAATAAGCACAACCATTGGCGTTGCTTCAGGCGAGTCAAGCTGATCGTAACCTGCTATTTTAGCAAAGGTTTCTAAATCTTTTATACGTACCTGTGAGAGCATAAACGCTTTCATTGGCTCTTTGGCTAAATCAAGTGCTTCAAGTGACGTTACTTGTTCACTTAAATACGGTTCGATAGCTCGCTCATTTATTTGCTCATAAATTGGCGCCATAATAAAAATACTTAAAAACAGCGACATACCTAGTAATACTTGGTTCGAAGGCGTTTGCTGCAAACCAATGGCTTGGCGCAAAATAGCTAAAACAACAATAATTCGAGTGAAAGAGGTCATCATGATAATGGCGGCTGGAATAAAGCTCATAGCCGTCATGATCGCCAACACTTGTAGCGTCACTGAGTAGTCTTGGGTGCCATCGGAATTAGTGGTGATCGTCAGCGCGTCAATCCCCTCGGCATTGACCCCTGGGACGAACAGCATGGCAAATAGGAAAAGCAGCCATTTAGTCATAATATTAGTTCTTTTTATTTTGATTAAGTTGCGGATTCAACATTTTGCCAAACCGCTTCGCTAATTCTGGTAACTCTTTTTCTGTTAGGGGGGTTTCTAACTTGTGTAGATAATTAATACTGTGTGGAGTAACCCCTAATAGGTGCTGTGCATTATCTATTTCAACCACCATTAAGCGCTCGCGTGATCCCAACGGAAGACTGCGGATCACTTTAAACTCATCGTTATTGGTTAAATTTGGATTGAGCTTTTTTACAAAAAAAGCCAACACTAAAATTAACACCACAACCATACCCAAAGATAACACCATGGATACGATATCTGTGGTCGGTGTTGCAGCATCGGTTGCTGCAAACACCGAATTGCTTAAACTGGCTAGTGCTATCATCGTAACTTTTTGATCCGTTCAACCTGGCTAATTACATCCGTTAAACGAATACCGAACTTATCGTTTACTACAACCACTTCGCCATGCGCAATCAAAGTACCATTAACTAATACATCAAGCGGTTCGCCAGCAACCCTGTCAAGCTCAACGACCGAACCTTGGTTAAGTTGTAATAAATTACGAATATTAATTTTAGAACGCCCTACTTCCATAGAAATAGTAACGGGAATGTCTAAAATAGTATCGAGTTTACGTTTTTCTTCACCGCTGAGTTCATGCTTTGAATCATCAAGCTCATCAAGCTCGGTTACTTTGACCTCAGGACTATCGTCAGTGCCTTCAGCTTCAGCAAGTGCTGCTGCCCATTCGTCCATTGTATCTTGATCATCGCTCATACTTTTAACCTTTTAATCAATTACCAGTCTAAGTCTACACCGTTTGAAAGGTGTAAATCATCTTCTAGTTCTGCTAATTCTGCATCTGAATCAATTTTTTTGCCGCCTTTGGTAAAGACATGCAGCTCAGATTTAACTGAATCAGGGCGTTTAATTTTTTCACTAATTTGTAGCGCAACGTTATCACGTGAACGACCCATTTTAGCTCTAAATGTAGGGAGTTCTTCCACAAATACGGTAATATGCTCAGGCATTTCAACTGGAATTATATCCCCCGCCTTGAGCTCCATTATTTGTTTTAAGCTTAAATCAACTTCAAGTAGCTGGGTCGATAAATCGACTTCTACGTCCATTATTTCGTCACGAAGCGCCTTACTCCAACGTAAATCGGTATCTTCAGTATCAGACTGAACACCCGCATCCAATAGCTCTCTGATCGGTTCGAGCATTGAATAAGGTAGCGCAATATGGAAGTCTCCCCCGCCACCATCCAGCTCAATATGAAAAGAGCTAATAACCACCACTTCGGTTGGGCTAACAATATTAGCCATCGCAGGGTTTACCTCAGAATCGAGGTACTCGAACGACACATCCATCACTGGTGCCCATGCTTCTTTGTAATCTTCAAAGATTATTTTCAGCAGCATTTGCACGATTCGGCGTTCTGTTGGGGTAAATTCACGTCCTTCAATTTTGGCATGATAACGGCCATCGCCACCAAAGAAGTTGTCTACCAGTATAAATACTAAGCGTGCTTCCATGGTAATAAGGCCGGTGCCTTTTAGTGGGCGAAAACGCACCATATTCAAACTCGTTGGTACAAACAAGGTATGTATGTACTCACCAAACTTGATCATTTGCACGCCGTTAATTGACACCTCAGCGGTGCGGCGCATCATGTTAAATAAGCTAATTCGCATATGACGGGCAAATCGCTCGTTAACAATTTCAAGTGTCGGCATGCGACCACGCACGATGCGATCTTGCGAAGAAAAGTCGTACTGTAATGTACTTCCCTCACCATCTTCACCGTCGTGTATATCTTCCTCTTCGACTTCATCGACACCATGTAATAGCGCATCAATTTCGTCTTGGGATAATAAATCGCTCACACTGGCCCCTTATTGCATCACAAAGCCGGTAAATAGTACCCGCTCAATTACTTTATTCCCTTCAACATCCATCATAGCGGCCTGTACTTTATCAAGTGCAGTAAAACGCAGTGTTTCTTTGCCTACACTGGTGCTAAGTTCATCAGCCGTTGTCATGGAAAATACACTCAGGAGTGTGCCTTCAATCAGTGGAATGTGTTTTTTAGCCGTTTCTTCATTACCATCGCCGCGCACTAATAATTGCACTTTAATCTGTACAATTCTATCGCGACTAGCCCCTGGCACATTAAAAATAAACGGTCTAGGCATCGCAACATATAAAGCACTGCCAACCGTTGCCGAAGAACTTGTTGGCGCAGCAGCTACCTCACCATTGGCAGCATCATCTGCAAGGGTTTCTACTGGCTCATCACCACCTGATAATAAAAAGTACCCTGCCACAGCGCCAACAATAAGTAATACAGCGGCAATAATTATTATGAGTTTGCTTTTACTTTTACTTACTTCTTCTATTTCTAAATTAGTATCTTCAGCCATTGTATTTCCTTTATTTGCAAAGGTATTTGCTTGTTTTAACTATTATAATAGCAGGACTTAGGCATAGTAATCTATTGATGATGACGTTTGTTGTCCAGAACCCTGTATTTGCTTATCTGGTTGCTCACTATTTGTCTCATCTGTAGAGCGATTATTGGCCATTTGCCCTTGTGCATCACCTTCTTGTTGCTGTGCTTGCTCACCTGAGGAATCACCGTAAGAAATACTGCTTTCACCTAGTTCTAAACCTTGCTGCATCAGCATTTCTCTAAGCCTAGGTAAAGACTGCTCCAGCGCTTCTTTGGCTTGCTGGTTTTGCACTACAAAGTTGATTTGTGCTTGCTCAGCATCACTTCTAATACGAATTTGCATGCTGCCCATTTCTGGCGGATCTAGGCGAATTTCAGCTTCTTTATTATTAATACTTAACATTGAGCTAACCCGCTCTTGTAGCATTTTTGCCGCATCACTTTTAATAATGTTTAAAGCCTGTAACGTGGCAGGATCAATGCTTACTTGTTTCGCTTGTGCTGTACTTTGTAACTGTCCTGCTTGCAAGCTTTGCGCTTCAATAATAGCTTGTTCGTACCCTAAAGTATCGTATTTAGCGAGACTACTAAGCGACTGTTTGTCAAATATATTAATGATCTGAGAGAAAATTTGTGCTGCACGCGGTGGCATTTGCTCAGCATTAGTGCCGCGCATGCTCTCTTTTTGTAATGCGTCTAACTGTTTGGCAAGCTCTTCAGGGTTATCAGCTACCGATTTTGAACTCTCTAATTTTAGCTCAGGTTTTACATTGGCTGATTCAGTACCAGCCTGTGCTTTTGGCGCTATTGCTCCCGCCAAAGCATTATTTGAAAATAGTGGCTTATCTTTGGCGCTAAACAAGCTGTCCGCGTTAATCGCGGTCTCTAAATCACTGATTACTCCTTTTAGCGAGGTAAGTTCTTTCGTTGATAAAGATTCATTTTTAACGTAACCCTGCAACTGATTGAGTAAGGCCTGTTTTTCTGAGGTAGTTAACGTACTTATTTGCGCATTAATGGTCTGCTGAGATGTTTGCGGCTTCTCACTTTCACTCACATACTTACTGAGTAATTGCTTTAAATCCGCTAAGTTATCTTTATTAATTGGCTTGCTCATCGCATTAAGCTCAGTGGCTAATTCACCTTGCTGAGCAGGTGTTAAATTTGCCAGTAATTTATCTGCTTTAATGGCATTATCATCTTTTGATAACAGCGCCAAAACGGAAGCATCTAGCGATGCTTTAATGTTCATAGTCTCGGTCGGCTTATCCGATGGTTTAGCAGCCGCGAGTTCATTTGTAACAGCCTCATACTGTCCGGTTGGGGCAGCTGTAGCTAAAGGTTTCGTGTCAAGCTGTGAAGACTCAGCTGCAGCTTTGCTTGCTGATTCAGAACCTACAGTCTTTTGTGACTGCACAATGGCCGTATCATCAACAATTTCATCACTTGGTAAATTAATAACAATAGGTGCCAGCTTATCTTCAGGCTTAGCGTTTATTTTAACAGCGTCTTTGTCTATTAACTGCGCACCACCATGGGGGTTATTTTTTACTGAGGTATCGATGACTTGTGCCGCATTAATTTGCGCCAGCATATCTTCACCGCTCAAAGGCTTTTCTTCGCTACTTTGCTCTTTTAGATCGGATTGTTCATCTGCTGATTGTTTGTTTGGCGCTTTAGCTTGCGTACTGTGTGTTTCAGAAGCTTGGTTAGCAAGGGCTAATTGATCAAAAAAGCCAGCATCATTACTGCTATCTAGCTTTGTTTTATCACTGTCTTTTTTAACTAAGTATGAGTCTTGCTCAGATACCGCTAACATTGAAATATCATTTATCGCCATAAATCACCTAATAAAAGCGGCAACAGCCCACCGCACAATCCTAAAAATCATTGCTCTTGTAGAATCTAAGCAATTAGCATGCCTACCTTATAGTGCTTTATGCCTTTGATAAAACTGATTAGAGGAAAATTCATCGAGCATTTTTTGCTCACTTTTAGCGGCCAACATATCCGCTTTTATCTGTTGTTTTTCAATTAACTTAGCAACCGCTTTCGCTTTTACTTGTTGCTTTAACCACAAGGTTTTACGCTGGCTAACCACCTGCTTTGCAGTGTTAACAGTGCTTGCTTGTTGACGTATCGCTTCTTCAATCTTAGCAATGAATGCATGATACTGACTAAATCCGGCACTTGATAAACCCGACTGCCCCTTAATATGAAGTTGCTGCGTGTATTCAAGTCGAAAGTCATTTAAGCCCTGCAGCTTTTGCTGATTTACTTGCAAATTTTGATTAGCTTGCAAGTAGCTCATGCGTAACGTTTCTTCTTTTTCGTTTTCAAGCCTGAGCAACAAATGCAGTTTATTTTTTGCCATTATGCTTGTCCTAATAATTGCGCTAGCCCTTGAAGGCCATCATCATAGCTAATCACATCACGCATCCCTTGTTGTAAAAATGCGTTCACTCGTGGCATCATGTTTATTGCCTGATCGAGCATTTGATCACTGCCTTTTTGATAAGCGCCCAAGGTGATCATATCTTTGTTCTGTTGATACATTGAATACACTTGCTTAAGCACCCGAGCTTGTTGCATGTGCGACTCAGACACCACTTGAGGCATAACTCGAGAAATCGATTTTTCTATGTCAATGGCAGGATAATGGCCGCTGTCGGCTAAATCACGCGATAAAACAATATGTCCGTCAAGTATGGCACGTGCAGCATCAGCAATCGGGTCTTGCATGTCATCGCCTTCACTCAGTACGGTAAAAAAGGCAGTAATAGAGCCTTGTCCTTCCCCGCCGTTACCCGCTCTTTCCACCAGCGCAGGTAATTTAGCAAATACTGAAGGTGGGTAGCCTTTTGTTGCAGGGGGCTCACCCACAGCCAGCGCGATTTCACGCTGTGCCATAGCATAACGCGTCACCGAGTCGAGTAATAACAATACGTTTAAACCTTGATCTCGAAAATACTCTGCAATGGTTACCGCACTTTCGCAGCCTTTTAATCGCATTAATGGTGAGGCATCAGCGGGGGCTGCAACAACAACTGAACGTTTACGCCCTTCAACACCCAGTATTTCTTCAATAAATTCTTTTACTTCTCGACCACGCTCACCGACTAAACCCACTACAATCACATCGGCTTCACTGCCTCGGGTCATCATGCCTAATAATACTGATTTACCCACACCAGAGCCTGCAAATAAGCCCATGCGCTGGCCTTGGCCGACAGTAATCACCGAGTTAATAGCACGTACCCCCACATCCATAGGCTTACTAATGGGGCGTCTTGCAAGAGGGTTTATTGCATTTTGAGCAAATTTGAGTGTATGTTCTGCATTAATTTTACCTAAGCCATCTAAAGGTCTGCCTAAGCCGTCTACCACTCGACCAAGTAAGCTCATGCCAACAGGCAAACCTGTGTCATTAACTTGGGGGATAACTCGCGCACCAGGAAGTACGCCTGAAATGTGGTCGTTAGGCATTAAATACAAAGTTTGATCGTTAAATCCAACAATTTCAGCGTCAACAAAGCCGTTCATTGTTTCAATTTTACATTGGCTGCCTACCGGAGCGCGCAAACCTTTGGCTTCCAGTGTTAAACCAACCACACGCGTTAAAACTCCCGCGACTGCAGGCGCTGGAATTTTAATATGCCGTTGGTATTGAGATAAGCGTTCGCTTAATGAAGTATCGCTCACAGACATGACACGCCAATAAAAAAGTTAGATACCACTGTTATGCAAAAAGCTATCCAACGTTTCTTTGACACGGGTTTTCAAGGTCATATCTAAAGATGATAACGTTGTTTTAACTTCACAACCGCCCCGCTCTAGAGTGGGTTCTGCAATTAATTGCCAATGATTATCTTCAATAGCTTGTTCGCCATAACTGGCTTTTATCAGCGATAAGTCATCTGGATGAAGATGAATTCGAACTTTTTCTTGTTCTGCATTAAGTGCATCAATGCTTTTTTTCAAAGTATGTAAAATAATATCAGGTGATGTTTTTACTTCTTGATAAATAATCGCTTCACTGAGCATAGTGGCTAGCTGTACCAGCTGTTTTTCTGCTTGCTCGTCCACTTTTTTAAGCGGGTCGCTTAAACTATCTAGTAAACCACGCAGACTGGTCAACTGCTCATCAATTAATGGTTTAACGTCTTCTTGGCCTTGTGTTTTACCCAGCTCTACACCTTCTTTGTAACCCGCCTCTTTACCCTCGGTTACGCCTTTGTCAAAGCCATCTATATAGCCTTGTTCGTGCCCTTGTTTAAGGCCTTCTTCGTAGGCATCTTGGCGAATACGCTCCAGCTCTACCATAGTTAATGAAGGCAGCTCTGGTTCTTCCGGTTCTTCTACTTGTTCTTTTGCTATTTCTTTACGGTATAGCTCGGCTAAGGGTGTGCCATAAGCCGTAGAGCGATTGCGAAAGCTTCGCTCATCGGGAGCAACATCAGGAATTGGCCAATTTTTTAATAACTCATCAGCTTCATCTGCATGTAATGGGCGACCTTTAGAGTGACTCATAGGTTATAAGAACTCCTCACCACCGCCACCACCAAGCATAATTTCACCTGAATCAGAAAGGCGACGTGCTGTTGATAAAATTTCTTTTTGCGCCGCTTCTACTTCACTAATGCGCACAGGAGCCATAGCTTCTAAATCATCAGCGAGCATTTCAGCGGCACGTTTTGACATGTTACCCAAAATTTTCTCTTTAAGGGCATCATCGGTTCCTTTAATGGCTTTCATTAATACATCTTGCGGCACTTCACGCAGGATTGCTTGAATGCCTCTGTCGTCTACATCCATTAAGTTTTCGAAGACAAACATTAAGTCTTGAATTTGTTGCGACATTTCTTCGTCATGCTCACGGATTGAATCCATTAACTGCCCTTCAACATTGGTATCGAGGTAGTTCATGATATCTGCCGCAGCTTTTAAGCCACCCATTTTCGCAGCTTGTGCACCCGCTTGACCGGCAAATTGTTTTTCCATAATTTCATTCAATTCTTGCAATGCTGCCGGTTGTACTTCTTCTAAATTAGCAATACGCATGGTTAAATCGAGGCGCACTTTTTCAGGAAATTGCGCTAAAATTTCAGCCGACTGTTCAGGCTCTAGGTAAGAGAGAACAATTGTTTGAATTTGTGGATGCTCATTACGAATAATGTTAGCCACCTGTTTAGAGTCCATCCATTTTAATGAATCAAGACCTTTAGCGCCTGAGCCCATCACTATTTGGTCTATCAAGCTGGCGGCTTTATCTTCACCTAATGCGGCTGTAAGTGCTTTTTTGATGAAGTCTTCAGACTGAAAACCAATCGTACTAAAGCTTTGAATTTGTTCAATAAACAAATTATGAACCGCGCTAATTTTAGCTTGCGACAAATCATCGATTGCCGCCATAGCCATACCGACCTTTTGCACTTGTTTTGGCTCTAAGTGCTTGAGGATTTGCGCTGCATCTTCTTCAGTTAAGCTCAGCAATAATATTGCGGCTTTATCTACACCATCAAGTTTATCAACATCAAACGCTTGAGGTAGTTGTTTTTGTTCTTGATCAGTCATCTTCTGTTAACCACGCTTTCACTACTTGTGATGATAGTTCTGGTTCATTGGCTACAAGGGCACGAACCGCTTTGAGTAAGTCTTCGTCGCCGTGTAGGTCTGGTAAGCGTAGTGTACCATCGCTTGAGAAGCCAACAGAAGCAGAATCAAAGTCATTATTTAGCATATCTAATGTGCTGTCACCAAGATCAACACCTGAACTAAGAGAATCTTCATCGTATTCTTCAAGTGTATTATCTGGGTAGATTAAGCGTTTAAGCATAGGTTTAACGACAGCTAAAATCAGTACAATAATAACCAGTGCACCTAATACTAAGCGCATCATTTTCATAAACCAATCTTGTTCCCATAAAGGCAACTCAAAATCAAGCGCTGAGTCTTCACGAACAAATGGTACGGTCACTACTTCAAGTGCATCGCCACGTTGCATATCAAAGCCTACGCCACCTTGTAACAAGCGACGAATATTTGACAGGGCTTCAACCGAGCGTGGCGTCATAGTTGTTTCACCATTTTCACCCACCGTAGGCAGGTAATCAACCGCAACAGAGACGCTTATTCTGCGGATCACTCCAGTTTGCTGACGCTTATGTGAAATAGTGGTATCGAGTTCATAGTTACGAGTGGCTTCTTTGTGAGTTCTACTCGGTGAGGTTGCAGTGCCTGCACCGCCCGCCATCGCATCTTCAGGAATAGTTGAGTTAACTGGTGGCTGATTAGTAAGCGCGCCTGGAATACCAACCGCTAGGCCACCAATATTATTTTCTTCAAAGGTCGTTTCACTTCTTACCGCAGGTAAATCTGGGTTGTAACGTTTTTGTGTTTCTTCTACCGCACTAAAGTCCATACTTAAATCTACTTGTGCGGTGTAATTACCTAATCCAACCACGGGGATCAGAATACTGTCGATTTTTTCTAGGTATTCTTGCTCACGTTTACGTTCTATATCGTATTCTTTACGTGAGCGTGCAGCTAAAGAGGTTTGCGAGCCTGAATTTAATAAACGACCATTTTGATCGGTCACAGTAACGCGCGAAGGCTCAAGCCCTTGTACCGCTGAAGCTATCATATCAACAACCGAGTCAACTTCTTCGCCATCTAGAGAGCGACCGCGTTTAAGAGTAAGTACAACAGTTGCAGAGGGTTTTTTCTCTCTACGGGCAAACACATTTTCTTTGGGAATCGCTAACAATACTTTGGCGCGAGTAACATTATTTAGCTCTTCTATAGTACGGGCAAGTTGTTGCTCACGGCCATGTTTAAGGCGCTCACGCTCTAAACGTTGGCTTACCCCAAACCCCATGTCTTGCATAATAATGTCGCTACCTGATGTAGGCCCTTGATCTAAACCTTCACGGGTCATCAATAACTTGATATTTTGATATTCAGTTTCATCCACCGAGACCACATTGCCATCAAGTTGGTAGTCAATTTTTTGTGCATCTAAAAAGTCGAGTGTTTCTATTAACTCTTCAGTTTGCATTTTACCTAAAGGGCGCATATCTGGCTGACGAGCCCAAATAATAACGAAAATAGCAATGGCTAAACAAATAGCTAATGCAACAATCAGGGTAATTTGACGTAAAACATCAACACCACCAAGGGCACTGAAATAGCCTGATTTTTGCTCTTGTTGATCTTCGTTTTCACTTTGCTCCATCATGCCATCAGCAAGTGCCAGATCTGTAGATTGATTAGATTGCGCCACAATAATTCTCCACTACCTAGTTAAACAGGCATGTTCATAATTTCTTTATAAGACTCAACAAGCTTATTACGAACCTGTACCGTAGCTTCAAATGCCACAGAAGACTTTTGCGAAGCAATCATAGCCTCAGCAAGTGATACGCTTCTGTCGCCATTCTCTACCGCTTTTACTTTTTGTCCTGTGTCTTGCTGAAGTTCATGCACTGTATTAAGGGCATTACTCAACATGTCACCAAACTGTGCTGTAGAGGTTGATTGCACTTGCGTTGGCAAGTTATTAACTTGATTACTACGTGTGGCCTCTGCAGCCATTGATTGCATTTCTTGAAATAAAGCACTGTTTTGAATTTTCATAATTGTCTCTGATAATGCAGTAAACTCTTAAAGAGAATAAAGCACAAAACATGCCAAAAATTAAAGTCAATTAAAACAAAGACTTAAGTAAAATAATTGAGCAGTCAGAGTTTTGACAGCCCTAAATTCAAGTGATTGAACTTAGGGCTTATGGGGGTTATGCTGGGAGGGAAATACCTAAATCACGCATTTGTGCTAATTTGTAGCGTAAAGTACGCGGGCTAATACCTAAGGTTTCGGCGACCTCTTTGCGTTTTCCTTGGCAGCGTGCCAAGGTTTCTAAAATAATACGATGTTCTTTATCTTTAAGCTCATCTTTGTAACTACCAGTATCGACGGCTAACAAATCATTTTTTTGCTCATCTGCAGGCGCTGCTTTTTCATCATAATAAGCGTTACTGAGACTACTTTTTACAGGCTCAATGTCAGCTTTAGTTTCTGCCACAAAATGCGTTGGGGCTAGATTTTCGATAAAAATAGCATGCTCATCAATACTATTTCCACTGCGTAAAATTAATGCTCGCTGGATAACGTTATCTAGTTCGCGTACGTTACCGGGCCAGCTATGGCTAAGCAGTTTTTGCTCTGCACTGCTATCTAAATACGCCATTGGCTCTTTGCTTTTACTTAAGTGACGTTCAATCAAATGCTTAGCCAACACAATAATGTCCCCTGGGCGCTCACACAGTGGTCGCCACAGCAAAGGGAATACATTGAGTCGATAATATAAATCTTCGCGGAACTGATTATCAGCAACAGCCTCTTTTAATTCGCGGTTACTGGTTGCAAGCACACGCACATCTAGCGAAATAGTTTTTCGACCACCTAAACGCTCAACTTCGCGCTCTTGTAATACCCGCAATAGTTTGGCTTGCAAGCCTAAATCCATTTCGGTGATTTCATCAAGTAAAATGGTTCCCCCCTGTGCTTGCTCAAACTTACCTGGGCAGGCCTGAATCGCACCGGTAAACGCACCTTTTTCGTAGCCAAATAGAGTAGCTTCGAGCATGTTTTCTGGAATAGCAGCACAGTTAATTGCTACAAATGGTTCATTACAGCGTTTTGATTTGTCATGAATATAACGCGCCAGTACTTCTTTACCAGAGCCACTTGGCCCAAGCACCATCACACTGGCATCTGATCGAGCAACTTTATTAGCAAGTTCGAGTAATTGAATACTACTAGGGTCGGCGACAATGGGCCCGTCTGTTTCTTTTTCTTTTTCTGGTAAGTAACGACTCACCATATTCAATAGCACTTCTGGTGCAAATGGCTTGGCCATATAATCAATCGCGCCTAAACGCATAGCCTCTACAGCATCATCAATAGTGGCGTAGGCCGTCATCATTAGTACGGGTAAATCAGGGTAATTTAATTTAATACTACGTAATAAATCCAAGCCGCTCATTGCGCCCATTTGTACATCACTGACCACCAATGAAAATGCTTCTTTTTTTAGTAGCACCATGGCTTGCTCGGCACTATTGGCGGCCATACAGGCTATACCTGACATTTCAAGCGTATCAATTAATGCTTCACGAAGTCCGGCGTCATCTTCTACAACTAAAATAGTGTTACTCATTGTGACTCCCCTAATTTAGATGTGACACTAATAGGTAGCAACATACTAAAAATTGCTCCCCCTTGTGGGTTGTTGTTTGCTTCAACACGTCCCTGATGTGCACTGGCCACTGAACTTACAACGGCAAGTCCTAAACCAGTACCTTGGCTTTTAGTGGTATAAAAGGGTTCAAATATTTTTTCAGTTTGTGCTAAATCAAGCCCAGGGCCATTATCACTAACACTAATGCGGACATAATCAGGGTCTTGCGTATCACGCAAAGCACTAAGATGTACTTGTGCACCACTGCCAATGACTTGAATACTATTATGAATTAGGTTTTGAATTGCGCTTGCCAATGCTGTTTTGTTACCCATAATTTCAATATCGGGTTCAGGTAAGCTCACATTTAATTCGCTATCATTGAGCGCTACCATAGCATCGGCACCGGCTTTAACTTCACTTAGTAGCTGTTGCATCGACACTTGCTCAACAACTTGCTGATCACCACTTTTAGCAAATAACAGCATGTCGTTTACTTGGGTTTCTAAATCTTTTAAACGTGACATTAATTTAGTATGAAAACTGCCGCGAGACGCTTCGGGTAAGCGTTTTGAGCCTAAATTTGCGGCATACAACATAGCCGCTGATAACGGTGTGCGTACTTGATGAGCTAAAGACGCAACCATTTTACCTAAGGCACTTAAACGCTGCATATGCGCGACTCGCTTTTGTAAGCGTCGGGTTTCGGTTAAATCGGTCATTAGTATAAGTTGCCCAGGCTCAGGCGCGAGTGCAGTAATATCGAGCTTAATTAAGCGTCCATCTTTTAACGACACTTCATGACCATCATCTTGATGAGGACGAAATGAGCGCTGAATAACGCTAAACCACTTCTCTCCTTCTAATGGCTCGCCGAGCATATCTATGGCAATTTGATTCGCTTTGGCGATCATTCCTTTACCATCGAGTACAATCACGCCCGCAGGCATGGTATCAACCAGATGAGAGAGCCAACTTGCTTGTTGACGCAAATCACTCAACTCACCAACATACTCCTCTTGCAGTAAACATGGGTTATACTGATTAGCAGAAATAAACTGGGGTTTTAGCACACTTGCAAGGGCCATAATCAACTCTCTAAATTAATGTAGATGTAGTGGCTAATGCACAATATGTACCAAAATTATTTCATAATAATATCAACAATTTAAATAGTTAAAATACGTGCCGTAAAAATGACGCGCTAAGGAATAAGCATGAAAGAAGAAGCTCAGTGTCGCTGTCCATGGTTAGATACTTCAAAACCCGACTACGTGGATTACCATGACCATGAATGGGGCGTACCTGTGTATGACGATCACCTACTTTTTGAGTTTTTAACGTTAGAATCGGCACAAGCAGGGTTAAGTTGGTACACCATATTAAAAAAGCGCGCTAATTATAAAAACGCCTTTGCAAACTTTGATGTAAATAAAGTAGCGGCCTTTACTGAGCAGGACCTAGAAACATTAATGCAAAATGAGGGAATTGTTCGCAACCGCTTAAAAATAGCCGCAAAAATTAATAATGCAAAGTGCTTCATTGCTATTCAAAAAGAGTTTGGCAGCTTTAGTGATTACCAGTGGCGGTTTGTTGGCAATAAACCTCAGGTAAACGATTTAGAGACGCTTGCGGATTACCCTGCAGTTACTGAAGCATCAACGTTATTTGCAAAAGATTTAAAAAAGCGCGGTTTTAAGTTTTTAGGCCCAACCACAGTGTATGCCTACATGCAGGCGTGTGGAATGGTTAACGATCATAGTAATAATTGCTTTAGAAAAGAAGAAGTTAAAAAGCTAGGCTAGGTGGGGGTTACGGGTTACGAGACGCGGGGTTAACCCGCTGACAAGTATAGCGCCGAGTTTGCATTAAACGCGGTGTTTAGTTTTTCTAACCTAATACCTGAAACCTGCCCTTAGCTCTCAATCTCTCGATAGGTTATATTTTTTCATTTTTTCGACCAGAGTGGTTCGCCTTACGCCAAGCACCTCGGCAGCACGGGCGACAACGTAATCAAAGCGCTCTAATGCCTGTGTGATTAAGTTAATTTCAAGCTCAGCTAAGTACTCTTTAAGCTCAATACCTTCATCGGGCAATAAACCAGGTGCGGCCTGAGCAAAGTCATCTTCTAGATCTATTTCATCTTCACTAAATCCGCCGCTAAAAATATCATTAAATGCATCACGCTCCATCAGTTCTTCTGGGTACTGTGGCTCATAGGCTTCAACTTCAATGTAGCGGTATTTATTAGGTAAGTCAGGAACATCCACCACCTTGTCTGGGAACATAATAACCATACGCTCAACTAAGTTAGCGAGCTCACGAATATTACCCGGCCAAGAATGTTCTTTTAAACTATCAATAGCACGCTCTGTAAACTTAGCCGTAGTACCGCTTTGTTCATTTACACGGCGCATAAGCTCTTTAAGTAGTAATGGTATGTCTTCTGCGCGTTGAGCAAGAGATGGGCTCTCAATAGGAAAAACATTTAAGCGATAGTATAAATCTTCTCTAAATGAGCCTTTTTCTATCATGCTTTCAAGGTCACGGTGGGTTGCAGCAATCACACGCACATCAGCTTGGATCGCTTTGGTACCACCAACGCGCTCATAGCTACGCTCTTGGAGCACTCGCAGTAACTTAACCTGCATTTGCAGTGGCATATCCCCTATTTCATCTAAAAATAGCGTGCCACCTTGCGCTAACTCAAAACGGCCTTTTCGTGCTGAAATAGCCCCAGTAAACGCGCCTTTTTCATGACCAAATAGTTCACTTTCTAGTAGCTCTGCAGGAATTGCCCCACAGTTTACTGGTACAAAAGGGCCTTTATTACGCTTAGAAAGCAAATGTACGTTACGGGCAACTACTTCTTTACCTGTGCCCGATTCACCTAAAATAAGTACGTTAGCATCGGTTTTAGCAACCTGCGTAATTAAAAAGCGTAAATCTTTTACGGCTTTGGTTTCACCAACAAGACCATCAAAGGTGCTTTTCTCTTTATTATTTTTATGTTCATGCGGCAACATGCGCTGATATTGCTGACAGTCGTGTAACAGCTGTGTGGTTATTTCATGAGTAAATGGCTCACATATCAACCCCACAACATTAGCCAAACTCAACAAAGGTTTAAGCGTTTCACCAATGAGTAAAAAAGGAAATGTTGGGTATCGTTTAATTAAACTTTCGTGATCTAAAGACTGCAAAGCACCTAACACCACAATACATTCTTTGTTTTGATAGTGGCTACATGCCTGTTCAAAGTCAGCTTCTGTTTGCAACTGTACAGCCTCACCAATAAAAGTAAGTGATGCGTATAATCCAATAGAGCGGTTGTTATTATTATCTAAAATTAAGATCATCTTTAGCGAGCCATTTATTTCACTAATTTGTTTTATTAATCAAATTGTAAGCCAGTTGGGTTTGGATGCAAGCAATAGCGGCGATTTTTTGACATTAACGCCAAAAAACAGACACTGGCCGCACAAAGTCAATACTTTATAACTATTAATTGCCTGGGTAGTTTTAGTGACATACATACTTAGGATGAATTAAACGACATATAATGCGATTTTCAATGATACGATTTCACACAGAAAAAACTCATAAAAACTGCTATTATTATTTAAAGGTGCGACTGTTTTTGCCGATAAAGTAATAGTCAAACTTATGTTGGAACTAAACTTGCTTAGAGTTCTGAACATGTAATTAAAATTTGAGGAATTACCTATGGCTCATGCATCAATCAATAAATACCGTCAAATAACAGTTAGCAGCGTTAAAGAGATGACTCCCTACGACCAAGTTAAACTCGTGTTTGTAAATATTGTTGGCAAGCTCTCTGCTGCAAAAGGATTTATTGAACGTAAAGAGTTAGAAAAAAAAGGCAACGCAATCTCTGATTGTATTGTGCTACTTGGTGCGTTGCAGCAAGTATTAAATTTTGAACACAATAATGAAGTATCAACTAACTTAGACTCTTTGTATGACTACTGCCAGCGCTGCTTATTAACTGCAAACCTTGAAAACAATATAGATAAAATCGATGAAGTAATTACCTTGATTAAAGAGATTAAATCAGGTTGGGAAGCAATTCCATTCGAGCAAAGAGAACCACAACTATAATGGCTTTAAAGCAAATAACGAGTTCACAAGTTACAGATAGTGAAACTCGCAAATATTGTAATGAGCTAGTGAGTTTGATTAATGACTCAGAGGATTGGGATATTGAGCAAGCGCTGAGTATTCATAATAAGCTTGATACATATATAAGTGAATCACTTACAAGAGAAAAAGCTTTTTACTCTGCGACTGAACTTGAGTTTTTAATTAACCTAATAGAACAGCTATCTGCTAAAATGGATGCTCAAAAACAACTATTAGCGGTTAAAATAGTTGGTAATCAAAAAAATAAAAAAGCTGTAAATAAGTATAAATCTAACTTTTAAAATAGATTTGGCAATATTAGGCTGGTTAGCTGTGGAGAGAATCTCATGTTTGATGGAAAGGTAGTTTTAATAACAGGTGGAACAGGGTCGTTCGGTAAAAAGTATGTAAAAACACTATTAGAGCGGTACAGTCCAAAAAAAATTATTATCTTTTCTCGTGACGAGTTAAAACAGTTTGAGATGCAGCAAGATTTTGATCAGCCTTGCATGCGCTACTTTATTGGTGATGTTCGAGATAAAGAACGACTAAATCGCGCAATGCGTGGCGTTGATTATGTCATCCATGCTGCAGCCCTTAAGCAGGTACCTGCCGCAGAGTACAACCCAATGGAATGCATCAAAACTAATATTAATGGCGCAGAAAACGTCATTAATGCAGCACTTGATAACAATGTTGAAAAAGTCATTGCCCTCTCTACAGATAAAGCAGCTAACCCTATTAATTTGTATGGTGCCACTAAATTAGCCTCGGATAAATTATTTGTAGCGGCAAACAATATTGCAGGCGGCCATAAAACGACTTTTTCAGTAGTGCGTTATGGGAATGTAGTATGTTCGCGAGGGTCAGTTGTACCTATCTTCCAAAAATTCATTAATGAAGGCCGTGATCACATCCCTATCACTCATGACGAAATGACTCGTTTTTGGATAAGCCTTCAACAAGGTGTTGATTTTGTTTTAACAAATTTCGCGCGCATGTTGGGCGGTGAAATTTTCGTACCTAAAATCCCATCAATTCGAATTGCTGATTTAGCAAAAGCAATGGCTCCTGAATTACCTATTAAAATTATTGGTATTCGCCCAGGAGAGAAACTCCATGAAGTTATGTGCCCTGCCGATCTGTGTTTTGAAACCTATGAATATAACGATCATTTTGTAATTGCACCAGGCATCAAATTTAGCAGTCGTAGTAATGACTTTACAGTTAATGCACTTAATGAAAAGGGAAAAAAAGTTCAGCAAGGCTTTGAATATAACTCTTTGAACAACCCACATTACATGACGATTGAAGAAATTGAAGCCTTCAATATTGCAGCCTTAATTTAAAAGTAATGACTCCATGATCCCATACGGCAAACAAGCTATCTCTCAACAAGACATCGACGCAGTAGTTGATGTCTTAAAATCTGATTGGTTAACGCAAGGCCCAAAAGTACCCGCTTTTGAGCAAGCCATCGCAAATTATTGTGGCAGCACCTATGCATGTGCAACAAGTAGTGCCACATCAGCATTGCACGTTGCATGTTTAGCGTTAAATGTGGGGAAAGATGACATCGTGTGGACCTCCCCTATTTCGTTCGTTGCTTCCGCAAATTGTGCACTGTACTGTGGTGCTCAAATAGACTTTGTGGATATTGATGTAGCAACAGGGAATATGTGCACTGATGAGTTAGAAAAAAAACTTATTATTGCTAAAGAAAATAATCGTTTACCAAAGGTAGTCATCCCAGTTCACCTGGCAGGTCAATCATGTGATATGCAGGCTATATATCAACTTGCAGTTGAATATGGCTTTAAGATTATTGAAGATGCTTCACATTCTATTGGTGCAAAATATTTAGGTAAGCCTGTGGGCAGCTGTGAGTTTTCAGATATTTGCGTATTTAGCTTTCATCCAGTCAAAATAATCACCTCAGCTGAAGGTGGTATGGCTGTAACAAACAACAAACGACTTGCTAATAAAATGGTGCGTTTACGTAGTCACGGGATTACATCCGATCAGAGTGAAATGACAGAGCCAAGTCATGGCCCTTGGTACTATCAGCAAGTTGAACTCGGCTTTAATTATAGAATGACTGAGTTACAAGCTGCACTAGGCCTTAGCCAGCTCTCAAAGCTTGATGAATTTGTTGCAAAACGCAACCAGCTAGCTAAAGTATATACTAGCAAGCTAAAAGATATGCCTATCAATCATTTAACTCAATCACACCAAAGCTATTCTAGTTACCATCTATATATTTTAACCTTGTCTGGTGATGCAATTGTAAAACATGATTCTCTTATCTGTAGTTTAAGAGAGCAAGGCATAACGAGTCATTTGCATTACATTCCAATTCATATACAACCTTATTACAAAGAGCTTGGCTTTAAGGCAAATGACTTTACAAATGCAATGAGATACTACAGCTGCGCTCTCACCATACCTTTGCATCCTGGATTAACTAATTCAGAACAAAACTTCATAATAGAAACATTAGCTAAACAACTATGAAAATCGCTTTAGGAACCGCCCAATTTGGTTTGAATTATGGTATTAGTAACACCCTTGGGCAGGTAAAAAAAGATGAGATCAAACGAATACTTAGTGCTGCGCTAGACGCTGGCATTACAGTGGTTGATACGGCATCAGCTTATGGAATTAGCGAGAGTAATATTGGCCAATCGGGTTTAAGCCAAGCTTTATCTATTGTTACTAAAGTATCAAGTGAAAATATTCACGCGCAGGTAGAAAAAAGCTTAAAAAATCTGAACTGTGACTCAATTGATGCAGTGTTATTTCATAATTGTGAGTTGCTTTTAAGCAGTTCAGGGGAAGACTATTTTTCGCAGCTAGAGCAGTTAAAAACCAAAGGCATAGTTAAGCGAATAGGTGTTTCTGTTTATAATCCTAAAGAACTTGAATTACTTAGTGAAAGGTTTAATTTAGATCTGATTCAAGCTCCTGTTAATTGGTTAGATCAACGTTTTATACAACCTGAAATTATCGATAAGCTAATAGAAAAAAATATAAAGCTTCACGCTCGCTCGATATTTTTACAAGGGCTTTTATTAGAGCCAATGATTCAAAATAACGCTTATTTTTCACAGTTTAATAATGAGTTTTCTCAGTATAATCATGTTATTAATGAATTAGGCTGCAATCGGCTAACTTTCGCATTAGCAATTATTGCGCAAAAAGCCCCTCATATCGAAAATGCAATTATAGGATGTTGCTCACAAGAACAGTTAACACAATTAATAGACAGCTACTGCGCCGCAAAAAAGCTTACACTCCCCTCGGATGACGTTTTAGCCTCTTTAGCTTCAAGTAATTTAGCATTAATCAATCCATCGCAATGGCTTGGTTAATTAAGCGCTAGGATTAAAAATATGATAAATGCTTTCATGCAAGCTAGGACAGGATCAACACGCTTACCTAATAAAGTTTTAAAGAACCTCCAAGGTTTACCTATGTTTATTCAACAAGCTAAGCGTGTACAACGAGCAAAATTAGTAGACAACCTAGTTATTGTCACAAGTACTGATGAAAGTGACGACATTATTGAACAGTTATGCAATGAGAATAATTTATTATGCTTTAGAGGAAGTTTAAGCAATGTTCTCAGCCGGTACTTTCATGCTGAACTCAATTACCCTTGTGATGCTATCGTTAGAATAACAGCTGACTGCCCAGTGATTGACCCTGAGCTCATGGACTATGTCATTAATAGTCATTTAAAAAACAACAATGATTATACTTCAAACTGCTTAGTAGCCACATACCCTGATGGTCTCGATATTGAAGTGATCAGTAAAAAGGCCTTACATAACGCTTATAAATATGCAGAAAAGCCTTCTGAGCTAGAACACGTAACACCTTATATAACAAGTCACCCTGATAAGTATAAGTTACAGAATATCCAAAGTGAGCAAGACCTCTCTGCCTATAGATGGACTGTTGACGAACCCAATGACTTTGAGTTGATTTCATCAATATATGAAAATTTATATGTAAAAAAGCCTAATTTTAATTATCAAGATATACTGGAATTGTTATCGCATAAACCAGAGCTGAACTTATTAAACTCCCAAATTGCTCGAAATGAGGGAATGGTTAAATCATTAAAACAAGATAAAGAAGAAGGCTATGAATAATTACACTAATTCAGCGGAGTGGCTACATAGAGCTGAAAAAACCATTCCTCTAGGTTCCCAAACTTTTAGTAAGAGTAGAATTGCGTTCCCACAAAATGCAGCACCTTTATTTATTGAACGAGGTTTAGGTTCTAAAGTGTGGGATGCAGATAATAATGAGTATATTGACTTTGTGAATGGCTTACTTTCTGTTTCTTTAGGCTACTGTGATGCTGATGTAAATCAAGCTGTTATAGGCCAGCTTAGCTCAGGGATCACTTTCTCCCTTCCTCATAGGTTAGAAATGGAAGTCGCCGAAGAACTCACAAAGCTAATACCTTGCGCTGAAATGGTGCGTTTCGGTAAAAATGGCAGTGACGCAACATCTGCTGCTATTCGACTAGCAAGAGCTTATACAAAAAGAGAGCATGTTGCTGTCTGTGGTTATCATGGTTGGCAAGATTGGTATATTGGCTCAACAACCAGAAATTTAGGTGTTCCTGAGTGTGTTAGAGCGCTTACCCATACGTTTACATACAATGACCTTAGCTCATTAGAAAGGCTCTTTACTGAATACCCTGAACAGCTTGCTGCTGTAATTATGGAGCCAATGAATATAGCCTTTCCAGAAGCTGGATTTCTTGAAGGAGTACAAGCACTTTGTAAAAAACATGGCTCTGTACTAATTTTTGACGAAACAATTACCGGTTTTCGGTTTGATCTACATGGTGCTCAAGGCTTATTTAATATTACACCTGACCTAGCAACCTTTGGCAAAGGCATGGCAAACGGATTCCCTATTTCAGCTATTGTTGGAAAGAAAGAAATAATGTCATTGATGGAAGACATTTTCTTTTCCGGCACCTTTGCGGGGGAAACCATGTCTTTAGTTGCTACAAAAACAACATTAAAAAAAATGCAGCAAGAAAGAGTACTGACACATATTCACACTTTAGGTGAAAAATTAATTTGTGAGCTTAATAAATTAATAGAAAAACACGATGTAAAAGATTGGCTGAGCACTGCAGGTCATCCGTCATGGTCTTTTATTATTATTAAAGACACTCAAAAATATTCCTCATTAGAGCTAAAATCTTTATTTATTCAAGAGATGTGCACTAGAGGTATTTTAATTGGTGGTAGTCATAACCTTAGCTTTGCCCATACACATGATGATATAGAGAAATTACTTAATGCATACGATGAAGTTATTTTTATTTTAAAAAATACAATAGAAACGCAAAATTTGTATGATATTTTTAAAGGTAAACTATTAGAGCCCGTTTTTAAGGTGAGATAATGCAATTAGCCATAAGAACAGATGCCAACGAATTAATCGGTGCCGGCCATTTGATGCGCTGTTTAGAGTTAGCAAACACTTTAGCCGAAAAAAATATAAAAATTAGATTCATTGTAAAAGAGTCTGCTTTAGCGAAATCTTTACTAAAGAGCCAGTTAGTTAGTTATTTAAAAGTATCTACAGCAAACAATGGACTTAAAGAAACCAACCAAATACTTAAACAATATAATATAAAAAGTATTTTAATTGACCATTATGAAATCGATATTCAATGGGAGCAACAATTAATAGCTGATTATACAGTTATAATTGATGATCTAGCTGATAGAGCACATCTTTGTGATTTATTAATTGATACGGCATCAGAGTCTAGGCTAAGCGCTTATAAAAAGCTTGTGCCCAAACACTCTAAGCTTTTACTTGGTCCTCAATTCGCAATTATTAGAGACGAGTTTTTGATCAGCCAGCAAACGAATGAAAACGGCTATGATATTTTTATTTGTTTTGGTGCTTCAGATCCTAATAACTACAGCCTCCATTCACTCATATATCTAAATTCAGTTGAATATAAAGGTGTTATTTGCTTAATAACAGGGCAAGGTTATTATCATAAAGAAGAGCTCAAAATGTTTTTAGAACAGACAGAGCTTATAATTTCATGGCATCATGCCCCCACTGATTTAGCAAAACTGATGCAATTATCAAAAGTGATTATTACTGCTCCAGGAACAATGCTGCTAGAAGCGGCTGTTATGGGTAAACCCATAATTATGGTTAAAACAGCAAATAACCAAGATGGTAATATAAGCTTATTTCAATCTAAAGACTCTGCAATTTTAGCAACAATCCCAAAATTAGAGCAATCAATTGCACTAGTTGAAAAAATGAAAGATAAACTGACTTCAAATGCAAAAAAAATATGCGATGGAAAGGGCAAATATAAAATAGCCAATTTTATTCACACCACACTAGAGAATAACACATGAAAATAGCTGTTATTATCGCTCACCCAGATGACGAAACACTCGGCTGTGGTGCAACGATAGCAAAACATATTAAGCAAGGCGATGAGGTCTATATATTAGCACTTTCTAACGGCGTAAGTTCTCGTATAAAACATAACACTACAGATATAGAGAATAGACGTACAGCATTTTTTAAAGCAACTAATTGCCTTGGTGTAAAACAAGAAAACTTAACTTTACTTGATTTCCCTGATAACCAGTTTGACACAGTTCCACTTTTGGAGATTACTCAAGCCATAGAGTCATTTTTGAATGGAAAGTTTATTACGCGTATTTATACTCATTTCTTTGGCGATTTAAATATTGATCATCGAATAACGCATGATGCTGTATTAACTGCTTGCAGACCACAACCAAAACAATCTGTTAAGCAAATTTTTTGCTTGGAAACAGTTTCTAGTACTGAATGGGCAAGCCATAGTTTTAGTGCTTTTAAACCAAATTATTATAATTCGATCGAAGATGAATTCAGTTTAAAAATAAGTGCACTATCAGTTTACCAAGAAGAAATGCATGAAGCCCCCCATACTCGAAGTATTGATAATATAAATGCAATAGCTAAATTTAGAGGCATGAGTGTGGGAATAGCACTTGCAGAAGCGTTTTACATTGAGCGTTTTATAGATTGTTAGCTAGATTAAAAAATAAAATTTAAATAAGTTGAAAACATATGTCCAGTTCTTTTGATTCAATATGGGAAGATATCTATTCAAAGGGGAATCATTTAAATCTCTACCCTTTTGATGCCGTTGTATCTTTTTTATTTAATAAACAACTTAGAAATATCCCAAGAAGTCAGCAAAATGTGATTGAGGTTGGATGCGGTGCTGGTAATAACCTATGGTTTGCTGCCAGAGAGGGATTCAATGTATCTGGAATAGATGCAAGTACTAGCGCCATAAATTTTGCAAAACATAGATTCAAGCAAGAAAATTTAATAGGTAACTTTGACGTTGGAAATTTTATTGAGCTTCCTTATGAGAGTTGTTTTTTCAATTTTGCAATTGATAGATGCGCTATTACACATACCGACCGATCGAGTATATACAAAGCGGTGGATGAAATTTACAGAGTATTAAAAAATGAAGGACTATTTTTGTTTTGTGCTTTCGCTGATTCTCATTCAAGTGCTTCTAATGGAATCTATAATAAAAAAAGCGAAACAATTGAAAATATAATTGCAGGCACTCTTACGGATGTAGGCCAGGTAAGTTTTTTAACATTTAGTGATATCAGCAATTTATTCCAAAGCCCGAAGTGGGAAATTATTCAATTAAATTTGGTTGAGTCAACTGATTTGAAACAACCAGCTAATAACATTCAAGCTGAGTGGCGAGTTATAATCAAAAAGGTTCAAATATGACAATTAAGATTGGCAAAAAAAACATTTTTAAAGCAGGTGACCCTTTCATAATCGCTGAAGCCGGTATAAATCATAACGGTGATATAAACATAGCAAAAAAAATGATACTTGCAGCCAAAGGAGCTGGATGCGATGCAGTAAAATTTCAAACATTTAAAGCATCTGAGTTTTGTGGAGATCCACAGCAAATGTTTACGTACACTTCTCAGGGTAAAGAAGTCACTGAGTCCATGCTGAGTATGTTTAGCCGCTATGAATTCACCAAAGAGCAATGGCAAGAACTTAAAAAATACTGTGATGAAAACTCAATTTGCTTTCTTTCAACACCACAAAACGTTAGTGATTTAGATCTACTTCTGTCAATTGGTATTGATGCGATAAAGGTTGGTTCAGATGATTTTACAAACATACCTTTACTTAAAGAATATAAAAAAGCAAACCTTCCAATGATTTTATCATGTGGGATGGCTAATTTAGCTGATGTATACTATGCACTAGAGGCAATTGATGCCATTCATAATCCTTCTGCCAAGGTCATTCTATGTCTATGTACTTCACAATATCCAACACCACCAAATGATGTAAACTTAAATAAGTTACATACTTTAGAAAGTACTTTTCCAAATATCATTAAAGGATTTTCTGATCATACTCAGGGTCCATTAGCTTCTTCTTTGGCGGTTGCATTTGGTGCAGTGGTATTTGAAAAGCACTTTACATTAGACAATGACTACCCAGGTCCAGACCATTGGTTTTCGGAAAACCCAGAAAGCTTGGCGCATTGGTGCCAATCAATCCGTACAGCTCATATAATGCTGGGAAGTTCATTAGTTGCACCAACCAAATCAGAGCAAGAAATGAAAAGTCTTGCTAGGCGTTCAGTTGTTGCATTAAAAGATATTAAAAATGGCGAATTACTAACAATAGATAATATCGGATTGAGACGTCCTGGTAACGGCTTACCTCCATCCACTTTTGATAAGATAGTGGGTCTTAAAGCGACTAAAAATATACTAAAAACAGAACTTATTGAATTTGGAGACTTTAGTAATGTTTAAAAAAATGTTCGCTAAACTTTTTTCTGAGCATACTCATATAAAAAAAAACAAGTTCCACCCTTTAACATGGATAAATGGCGATCCAATTATTGGTAAGAATGTATATATTGGAGGATTTTCTGAAGTTAATGCAACCAAAACAAAGGTTAAGATTGGTGATAACTGTGATATTGCCTCATTTGTATCAATTAACTCGGCAGACTCACATAAACTTTGTATTGGAATAGAGAAAGAAATAGAAAGAAAACCAATAGAAATAGGTAACAATGTTTTTATTGGCTCTCATTGCGTTATTAAAGGGGGGGCCATAGTAGGTCATCATAGTGTTATAGCTGCAGGAACTATTGTTGAACCTGGAGAATATCCTCCATACTCATTAATAATTGGTAACCCTATGACGGTTAAAGAATACTATTATAAAGACAAACTAAAAATCGTATGATCCCTCATAATAAATTATCGTTCAGTAAAAATGAAAAATGCTACGTCAATGACGTACTCGATTCTCGTCGACTTTCTAATGGCTCATATACAGAGAGATTTGAAAATGGAATTTGTGATTTATTAGGGCTCCCAAATGGACATGCCGTTGCGGTTACAAGTGGCTCTGCTGCACTATTTATCGCATTGCAGGCACTTGATGCACAAAATAAAAAAGTAGCTATACCGTCATTTGTGTGCAGCTCACTAAGAAACGCATGCACCTTAAGTAATAGCCTAGTTCATATTTGTGATATTGAAGGTGACTCGTTAAAGATTGATCAAAAAGAATTAACCGACAGCCAAAGCGATATACTTATAAATCCCTATTTATTTGGAATTTCGAACCCTCTTCCAGATTTTAAAGGCAGCATAATAGAAGATTGCGCTCAGTCTCTAGGCGCAAAATTTAGGGATAAAAGTCTGGGTACAATAGGAGATATAGGTATTTTATCTTTCTATGCAACTAAACTAATTACCTCTGGCGGCCAAGGTGGAATGTTAGTTTCTAAGAATAAAGATCTAATAGACTTTTCAAGAGATTTTATAAACTTTGATATGCGTAAAGATGCTTCATTTCGTTTCAACTTTTCAATAACAGAAATACAAGCTGCAGTTGGACTAGCACAACTTGAAGAATTTCCTGAGTTTTTACAAAAAAGAAATGAAATTTGGGATATATATCATTCCATGGGCTTAAATTTAATTGAATCCCCAAATAAAGGAAGTGTACGCTATAGAGCCGTTGTAAAAACGCCTGATGCAAGTAAACTTATAAGACATCTACATGATAATAAGATAAGTGCAATTGTGCCTATAGAAGAGTGGGAGTTGCTAAGTAAAACAACCAAAAACGCAATAAAACTGAGTAATTCAACTGTTTCAATTCCTTTGTACCCGACACTATCAAAAAACGATGCTTGTAAAATTGCGAGTGTTATCGGAGAGTTTAATGAAAATATCTATTAATCAGCCAGCTTATCTGCCGTGGTTGGGTTACTTCGATAGAATTGAGAAAAGTGATCTCCATGTAGTCTTAGATCATGTCCAATTTGAAAAAAACTCAATGGTAAATCGCAACAAAATAAACAGCGTTAATCATCCGATTTTATTAACTGTTCCGGTGTCTACAAAGGGGAAGTTCGGTAATCTTGAGATAAATACTGTTGAAATAGATCATGTTAGCCAATGGCAGAAAAAACACTGGAAAACAATTTTGCTTAACTACAGTAAAGCGCCATACTTCTGTAGATATCGAGACGAATTGGAACTTATCTATAAAAAGAAATACACCAAGCTTAATGATTTGCTCAAAGACCAGCTAACATTTTTCTTGAACGCTCTTCGTATCAAAACCCCAATATTATTTAGCTCATCTCTTGATCTAAAAGAGTCTAAATCAGACTTAATACTTGAAATCTGTATCAAAACCAACGCATGCCACTACATTTCAGGCCCTTATGGAAGAGATTATATTGACCTAGACAAATTTTATGAAAACAATATTTCAATTTCATTTCATGATTATAATCACCCAAAGTACTCACAGTTAAGTGAAGCTTTTAATTCCAATCTCAGCATATTAGATCTGATAATGAATCATGGTGATAACAGCCTTGCTATATTATCTAATAACTCCTAGTAAGGCTTTTCTAATACTACGTGATATTCTGCATGGATAGACTTCATATTTTCGTGCAATTTTTCTTTGGTTAGTAATTCAATATCAAGAATGTTCCATTTATTGCCTATGACTTCGTAAATTTGTTTCTCATCAAAAAAACAGATTTGTTCAATTCCCTGCAAACTTCCTGCGTCAATATTACTAACTAGCCGTGTTTCTTGCTTATAAACCCCACTCGAAGCGCTTGTATGTGTTCGAGCATAAGGTGAAAAAATAAAACGACCACCAGGTTTTAAAACTCGAAAAATATCATCAAATGCATTTGTAATCTCAGTAAAGCTCGCACATGTTAGAGACCCCCTATCCAAAACTAAATGAAAGGTCGAATCTGCCCAAGGTATTTTAGTAAAATCCCCACACCTGAACTCTCCAGTAAGCTTTTCTGCTTGAAATCGCTCCTCACACTTTTGAATTGCATGTGATGAGTAGTCAAGGCCATAAACATTAAACCCTTCCCTAGCACAAAACCAAAGGTTACAGGCTGTGCCGCAACCTAACTCTAATATATTCGTTTTACTTGCTTCTATATTGGGTTTGAAGTTATAAATAAAACTCACTATATAATCCCATGGATAGCGATTTTCTTGCCCACTTTGATATACGCTATTCCAAAATCTATTATCAGCAGTCATACTTTAACTCCTTTAATATAGTATCTGATATATCCGTTAGTGATGTTTTTAAAGGGTCAATAAAAAATAAATTAGGCATTTTATTACTTAAGTCTATTTTAAGTTGCTCATAAACTGGGCTGTAACCAATTAATGGAAGGCTGAATGTTCTAGGTGCTTTTAAAATTTTAAAGGTTTCAGGTAATTCTCCACTACACACATTAAGATCACAAACTTCTTGCCAAATACTCTCAAGATACAATTCCGGGTTATCCCATATAGCCGAACCTAATGATGTAGGGATTTCACAGCAAATATATGTTTTGTCATTGATTATCTGGCCGCTATAAAGACCCGCTGTTGAAGCTCTAAAAATATAAGTATCCGTACTATGGTCATGAATGTAAGTATAAGGACCTAAATTTTTAACTGATACCTCAAAATATACTAATACCATAGGTAAAGAATAAACATAATCATGAATGACATCTCGGGCGAGCAACTTGTTTTCTAAAGAAGCAACATCTGCAGACCACACTAATCGTTCAAAAGATAATGTTAAACCTTTTTTGGTCACCAGTAAGTTTTCTAAAACGGAATCTATCTCATCTGAATAGATTATCTCCACACCATTTCTGATTAAAAAATCTTCAGCCTGCTCGCTAAAACTAGACATTCCACCCACTTTCGGATAAAAATTTCTATATTTATAGTCCTTTGCAGCCTCAGAATAGTACTTCATGGGGTCTGAATGACTAAAAACAGCAAGCCGTTCATCATAAAAAGGGTCTTCTTTTAAGTTGATTGATATATCTTCGTTAAAAACTTTAACCCGCTCAAAAAACAATATATCCTTTGCTTGTGAAGATAATAGATTAGGGGCAATACCTAATTTTTTATCTGCTGCTTTGCAAAGTAATTCTCCAGCGGTTTTCCCAAATCTATGATGTAAATACTCTTCTAACGTTTCTGACTCTTGTAACGGTAGAGACTTTAAATTTTTAATCTCATCACTTATTTGAGCCTTTAAACTCTCTTCATGAGATAAATCAGGTACCGTGTAGTTCTTACTCCAATGATTATTTGTCACACCTGCATATAAAACATCGATAGGCTTAACATTACTACCTAATATATCGAATAAAAAGCGCGTAATATCACTGTTGCTATTGTCGAATATTTGGCACCCCAAATCTAAATTATATCCATTCCATTTTATCCCTTTTAAATGACCTCCTAAAGCCGAACCAGATTCGATTATAGTGACTTCTTGATTATATTTTAAAAGTATTACCGCAGTAATAATTCCTTTGAACCCGCCACCAATAATGATCCACTTCATTAGTTCAATTCCTTAAAATCGATGTATACTCTAAATTAACATAAAACAGTATTTTACTATAAAAATATAGCACTTTAGAAAAGTAATATGCAGAGAAACCCTATGAAATTAACTAACGATAATAATCAATTAATTTATTTAAATTCATTAACTTTAGAAGATGTTAGCCTTAAATATTTATCTTGGCTCAATAACCCTCAAGTAAATCAGTTTTTGGAAACAAGGTTTGAAACTCAGTCAATTGAGTCAATCAGTGATTACATTCAGAAATCTTTAAATACCAACAACGAATATTTATTTGCAATAAGAACTATTGAAGGAAATGAGCACATAGGTAATATAAAACTCGGGCCTATCAATAATAATCACAAAATAGGCGATATCAGCTTGTTTATTGGTGATACTAACTTTTGGGGTAAAGGGGTTGCAGTCGAGGCAATCAATACTATTACCAAATTTGCATTTGAGCAGTTAGACCTTTATAAAATAAGTGCTGGAGCATATGCAGAAAATACAGCTAGTACCAAAGCTTTTATAAAAGCTGGATATAAAAAAGATGGGATTAGAAAAAATCATTTTTTATTTCAAGATAAATATAGTGATTTGGTATATGTCTCGATAGAAAATAAAAAACTTAACGTCTAAATTTATAAACGTTAAGTTTTAAGAATCAAATTTTTGATGGTTTATTATAATTTTCAATAAATTCTAGGTAAATACCCTTCATATGCTCATTAAAGGCATCAACACATGCATTTATGAACCCTGCACGCTTTTCTAAATCACTATAGTAGTAACTACTTGTCATTATATATGCTTGAAAGTACCTAAAAGAGCCCTGAATTAGCCAATACACTACTATATCGTCAGCGTTTCCATTTTTTAAGGTTAACAATGATTTATTTTGAATGTTGAATATATCTGCAAGTTCCTCCCTTGAGTTAAAACTCACTGATGTATAAGCCAATAATTGCTCTAAAGCATATTTAGTTTTACTTTTTATCACATCCATTTTCGATTCAATATTATATGGCGATAGTTGCTCCAAAGATGTCGCTTTATTTAATAAGGAAGCTATTCTATCTTGCTTATTAGCGATAGCTTTTATGTCATTAATATCTTTTATGTGTTTAGGCTCTGTATATCTAATAAAAGCACCATTGGCCGTATTAAATACTTTAACATTGAGGTTTTTTTGGAGTAGTAACTCTAAGTTACCCTTTGATGAGTCAAATATAGAGGTTGTAAAAACCTCTTCGGTAAAGTTACCTTTAACAACAAATGCACCCTCAATACCTTTTTCAACTACTTTTTTATGCTTAAAATCATTATCAAAATATATGCTGTGTTTAGAATGGTGATGCTCTTTAGATTCAAAACCCAAGTCAATACCAACTAAATATACATCCTCAAAACCTAACTCAATAGCTGTAGCAAGTGCTGTATTTGATACTGTAGGATTACTATAATCTGGGTAAGTAAACTGTTTTTTTGTATCCAATGCTCGAATAAGGCGACCGCCTGCATCATTTACTTTTGATAACAAATGTGCACTTTTAAAACGTTTTAAAATATTATCGTATACGGTGTTCAGTGCAATAATATTTATTTCATCAAGTTTAATTGTTAACCCAGAAGTACGATTAATCGACTCAACCCACTCTAGCAAACCTGCAGTTCGCTCCATTTCAATGTGAATATCAGGTTTAATATTATTGCTAAGCAAAGCTCTTAATGCAGTACCACAAGAAATTATGATGATGTTATTTTGATTGGTTTTTAAAAACTCAATTGCGGAGTCCAAGGACGGTCCATTAGCAACAATATATACAGGATGTTGACGCAAGGAATTATTTACTAACTCAGGCTTTTTCAATACTGGAAACTTAGCATTTAGATTAGCCAGAGTGTGAGATATACCAATTATTTCATCTTCAAAAAAACCCCAGCCCGCAGCCCAACGGTGACCAATACCTCTAATACGCTCAACCGTTTTTTCAATCAATGGGCTATCATAATGCTTTAAGAATAGTACTTGGCTGATATTAAAGTGTCCGTTTTCAAATAAAATCTTAGAGATTTCGTTAATTACACCGTCCTCACTGCCACCCACTCGTATTGAAAACTGCCCGCCATTAGCTGTGCATTTATCAAATAGTGGTTTTAATTCTATACAATGTAGTAACGCGTAAAAAGTATCTTTACTTGGCTCAAATAAGAGCACGTTTAGCACATCTTTTTTATTAAATAATTCTTCAATTTGGTAGCCTAACCCTCCCCCTAAAACACACACAAAATCTAGGCGTTTTTCCTCTGCTGGATTGTTAATTTTATTGTCTGTTTCAGCTTTTCGTACGTTGTAAATTGATTTTAAAAGAGCTGCATGTTCAAAAACAATACTGTCGTCATCTTGATGTTGTATTATAAATTTAAAGTAAAGTGGCTCAGCTAAAAACTCAGCCACTTGTTTATGTGCAAAGTCTTTTGGGTTCTCTTGATATACAAATTTATCTTTATTATAAAGGTTTATATTACTTGCCTCATCAATAGCAACTCCAGTATCGCTTGGCGTGTAATCTCTAAATACATCATAAATAGCAGGCATTTGCTCTTTTAAAAGAGCTAAATTTGCAAGCAGGGTTGCTTGCAACATCATTTTTGTTAATTCTTGTTGATTAGCGTCCAAATTTCACTCCGCTTAACTTGATTTTTTAACCACCCCAGGAAGGTTAGCTAGTTGTTGTTGTAAATAGCTGCCTGTTGAATTTAAATTAGCCACTAATAAATCCATTGCATTATATTGGCTATATAATCGTTCTTCATATTTGGCCATACGAATATTAAATTTTTCTACATCAGTTTCTAGTTTAGAAAGCTGTGATTCGCGCCCTTCAATACGTGAACTAATAATTCCATCAGAAGCCGTATAACCTTTAATGACTGTGTCTAACTGGTCAACAAAACCATCACCATCATTTTCACCGACAAAAAAAGTTTGTAAGGCTTGAGGATCCTTTTCTATCGCAGCTTTTAATGCTTCTGAATCAATACTTAATTTACCTGAGCGCTCCGTTCTAATACCAAAATTAGCTAAAAAATCGGTATTACCATTTCCCGTGCTAAATTCTGAGGTTAACAATGAGCGCACCTGGTTTACAGACCCTCTTAATAATGAGTCACCAGCAAGCGCCCCTACGCCCTCTTCAGCACTTGAGCGTCCTAATTGCTTAGATAAATCAATAAAAGCATTAAATTTGTCTACAAATGAGTTCAAACCAGCTGTAATATTTTTATTATTTTCTGTTATTACGGCTTTACTTAAATCATCGTCAGTTCCATGCATTTTTTTGGCATTAATGGTGACGCCCTCAATGACATCTTTAAATTCATTTGTACTGCTCGTCGCAACAAGCGTACCATCTATCGTAATTGAGGCATCCGTCGCTGCAGTTACTTCGTTTAGGTTTTCAGCGTAAGTTGCTGATGCTGTATCGCTGTCATACGCAAGACGAGATAAACCCAAGGCGTCTGTATTGTTGCCATCAGAGACATCATCAACTACAATTTTTATCGCGTTTTCGGCGCCGGTTTCTTTACTTGATAATACTAACCGCTGCCCCGTGTCATCGGTAATAATAGTGGCATTAACTGAGTCGTTATCGGTAGAATTATTAATAGCATCACGAATATCAGCAAGGGTTGCTGTATCTAACACATCAATATTAAAATTATTACTACCTGAACTAATGGTTAGCTTACCCTCACCCACAGCCTCATCACCTGCTATGGCACTTGAGGTTAACTTGTGGTTTTCGGCCAAACTATTAACTTTAATAGAGTAGTTATTGGTTTGCGCGTTTTTCTCAGAACTTAAAGAAACAAATTCATCACTACCGCTAATTGTTCTCTTTTGAAACTCCTCGACAGAGGCTAGTGACTCCAATGATCCATTCAGCTCTTCTAAAGACGCTTTTAATGTGCCCACCGCAGATATATCAGTCGTGAAATTAGCTTGCTGTTTTGTTACTCGAGCTTGATAAGGGGATTTTTCAGCATTGACTAAAGCACTTACAATTTCGTTTACTTGAAGTCCTGAACCTATACCTGTAAATGAAATAGCCATAATAATTACCCTCTTAAATTACTGAAAAACTAAACTTTAAAGTCGACCAATACACCCGTGGCTTCTGCCAATTTGGCCACTATACCTAACACTTCCTCTGACGGATATTGCTTAACCAAATCACCGCTCTCTTTGTCGATAACCTTGATTACGTTACGGCCAGAGTCTTCGTCTACTTTAAATTGAAGACTGCGGTTCATTTCGCCCATAAAATCCTGCAATTGCTGTACCACCTTTTCTAGCTTTTCAGGTGACAATTCAGTTTTAGAGACTTCATTATTACTTGCAGCAGCAGGGGTGGTTGTATTCTTCTGCTCATCAACATTTTGCTTAACTTGAGATGGGGCTTGATAACTTGAGGTAACCTCACCTTTTTGCGCTGAGCTGATATTTAGATTTAAATTTTGCGTTTCCATAATTCGCTCCTACTATAAAGCGATAAAAGCTTTATACCTATACAAGAAAGGAAGGGTTGCCCCTTCCTTAGTAGTTAAAGTATAGAGCTTATTGTTAAATTAACCTAATAAGCTAAGTGCTGCCTGTGGTAACTGGTTAGACTGAGCTAAAATTGTTGTACCAGCCTGTTGCATAATCTGGTTTTTAGTCAGTTTAGCAGTTTCTGCAGCGTAATCGGTATCTTCTATACGGCTTTTAGAAGCCGATACGTTTTCTGATACGTTTGCAAGGTTGGCTATAGTAAAGCCAAAGCGATTTTGGGCAGCACCTAAATCAGCACGTTGAGCATCAATCTGCGCTAGGGCTGCATCAATAGTTTGTATTGCATCTTGTGCACCTTTAGACGTTGCGCCTGAGATATCTACATCTTCAACACTTACTAAAGCACTTGTCCCACCCGTTGATGTAATTGCAGTCCCAGCTGTTGTACCCGCATACCCAAATAGTTCATTAGCTGTTTTGCCTGAAATACCTATTTTATTTGCTGAACTTAAGTTCAACTCAGACGAAACACTTACCGCTAAATTTGCTGCTGCAGATGTTACGGCTTTACCACCAACTGTAAATGAACCTGAGCCAGCTGTAGCCGCAGCAGTCGAAACATCAATACCATTTACACCAGTTGCTTTAAGAGCGATTTTATCATCACCACCTTCAACTTTAGTATAAATAGCATCGTAACCGTCTGCCTGCATATCTTTAGCTAGACGCTCCATGTCACCACCGTAGGTACCTAAGTCATATTTATCATCACCAATTTGCAATACCGCTTTAGCGCCTGAATCAATACCTACTATTTCTGTTTCAAGGTTTGCAGTTGCAACCACACCAGCATTTGACGCATTGATTGTTTTTGCTATATCAGCAGCACCTTGACCACCGGTAACTGCAATGCTTTCACCATTAATATTTAATGTGTCAGCCGTCGTGTTATGGTTATCTGCAAGCGAACCTGTCATCGCAGCACCTAAACTTACCGTACCACCAGCCGTACCTCCACCAGTAATAACATTCGCACCAATTGCATCAGCTGATACATCGCGAAGGCTTACATTGATTGTTTCATTAGCGTTTGAACCGACTTGGAACTGCTTAGTACCAAATGAACCATCTAGTAAGCTAGTTCCACCAAATTTAGTTGTTTCTGCGATACGCGTTAATTCTTGTTGCAATGCACCAACTTCTTTTTGAAGAGCCGCACGCGCCTCTGCATCATTTGAACCATTCGCTGATTGTAGTGCTAAGTCACGCATACGTTGTAGGATATTTGATGACTCTGTCATCGCACCCTCAGCGGTTTGCGACATTGAGATACCGTCATTAGCATTACGCTGAGCAACACCCAAACCGTTAATTTGTGAAGATAAACGGTTAGCAATTTGAAGACCAGCCGCATCATCTTTCGCGCTATTAATTTTCATACCAGATGAAAGACGTTGCATTGATGTGCCTAATGCATCGCTAGATTTTGATAAGTTTCTTTGTGCATTTATTGATGCAACGTTAGTATTTACTGATAAAGCCATGTTATAACTCCTGATTACTTTCGTAATGTAACTAATTGATTTTAACCAAGAGCCATCACAATAAAAATCTGTTCAAGCTCCGTTCTAGTTAAGTTAACGGCTGTTATAAAATTACCTTTAGCTTTTTTTTAAAAAAAACAGTAAAAACTTTTAGTTGATTGAAATACAAACAAAAAAGCCAAGTATAAATACTTGGCTTTTTTTATTTTTATTATTATTAACCACCTAACAAGCTTAATGCAGCCTGTGGTAACTGGTTTGCTTGTGACAAAATAGTAGTACCCGCTTGTTGCATTATTTGGTTTTTAGTTAGGGTTGCGGTTTCAAGCGCATAATCGGTATCTTGAATACGGCTTCGCGAAGCAGACACGTTTTCAGATACGTTAGCAAGGTTAGCAATAGTAAAGCCAAAACGGTTTTGTACCGCACCTAAGTCAGCTCGCTGTGCATCAATTTGCGCCAGTGCAGCGTCAATCGCTTTAATAGCATTTTGAGCACCTTCCGAAGTCGAACCAGAAATATCCACACTCTCAATACTTGTTAGCGAACTAGCACCACCTGTTGACTGTATTGCTGCCGTACCTGTACCAAATAACTGATTTGCAGTTGTACCTGAAATACCAATTTTATTTGCTGATGATAAGTTTAACTCTGCAGAAACACTAAAAGAGTTAGCTACTGTTGTTACTGCAGTACCACCTATTGTAAAGCCACTTACATCAGTTCCAGTGATATCGATACCATCAACATCTGTTGCTTTGAATGCAATTTCTTTTGTTGCAGGGTCGTAAATAGCATCATAACCAGCTTGCTGCATATCGCTAGTTAAACGCTCCATATCACCACCGTAGGTACCTAAATCAAATGACTTTTCTACAGCGCCATTCTTTTTAATTTCAATAACACCCGTACTTGATGAGGTAATACCTGCAAAACTCGTATCAATTTTGGCCTCTGCAACCACGCCTGCACCCGACTTATTAATTGTATCTGCAATTACAGCCGCACCAGAACCACCAGCAATAACAATATCTGTACCATTAATGTTAACTGTATCAGCACTGGTGCCATGGTTGGTTGCTAAGTTAACCGTTTGTACATCGCCAAGCCTAGTATTTGCATCTGCGGCGTTGCCTGGCCCTTTAATTTCATGCGCACCAATTGAATCTGCTGCTACATTACGTAAGCTTACATTAATGGTTTCATTCGCGTTTGCGCCCACTTGGAATTGTTTTGTACCAAAGGTACCGTCAAGTAAGCTGGTGCCACCAAATTTGGTGGTGTCTGCAATTCGAGTGAGCTCTTGTTGCAGTGCACTGACCTCTTTTTGCAGGGATGCACGGTCAACCGCACTGTTTGAACCATTCGCTGATTGCAGTGATAAGTCACGCATACGTTGTAAGATGTTTGCAGACTCTTGCATCGCACCCTCAGCGGTTTGCGCCATAGAAATACCATCATTGGCATTACGCTGAGCAACTGTTAGGCCATTAACCTGAGAAGTTAGTCGGTTGGCAATTTGTAAACCTGCAGCATCGTCTTTTGCGCTATTAATACGCAAACCAGATGATAGTCTCTGCATTGAGGTTTCAAGTGCCATGCTAGATTTAGATAGATTGCGTTGCCCATTAAGTGATGCAACATTTGTATTTACGCTTAAAGCCATTTTACCATCTCCTAGTTTCAATCAGAATGTGGTTCAAAATATTTAAGCAAAAACCACACTTTCTATAACTAGCTAAATGCATTAGTTGTGCCAACTAGTAAAAAAAGATTAACCTTATGTTTTAAAACAACTAAATAACACTTATTGCGGCTTTAAATTAGAAGTTAGCGATTTTTTGACAGAAGATAAAAAGGGGGTGACAGTTTTTTGCCGCTTCGTTAAGGCAAGTTATTACCTATTTTTCTTAAAGTAATAACCTGCCTTGGATGGTATTTATAAATAATCGAATAATGAAAGTTTAGCCAAGCGACCAAAAGTCGCCATCGATCTGTCTAAACCTGCCTCCTGTTTAGCGAGTTCACTAATGGCTTCAGCGGCATCAATTTCAATTAAGCTCGCTCTGTTGTCTTGATTATTAATATCTAAAGCACTGTTTGAATCGGTCACACGCTCCACCACGTTCATACGCCCACCAAGTCCAGCCTGAGTAAACACAATTTGCTCACTGGCATTTTTAAGCTGAATTAAACCATCTGATAACGCTTGGTTAATTTGCGCTCCATCAAGTTGTTCGTCATTTAGGCTAATGATCAAATCTTCTAGTGTATTCAATACATTTTCTTTGCTTGGTTTCTCAAGGGTAAAATCAAGCTGCCCCGGTGCTACACCTTCAAGTTGAATTTCCATACCGGCAAATTCAATCGGCTCATCAGTTACTTCACCAGTCACAGGTGGTACAAGAGGATTACCATCACGTAATATCTCATACTGATCAGGCGATGAAGGGGTCGCACCAGGGATCACATTAACGTTATAGGTATTGATCGTTGGAGAAATAAGCGGATCTGGGTCTGAGTTATAATTATCTTTATGAAAACGATCAAACTCACCTTGATTTTGAACATAAACAGTTCCAGCGGTAATGCCGCCTGTTGGCGTTCCATCGTTTGAAACGACATCTAGTCGTGCATCTACGCGTTCAAATACATTGAAGCCATTATCGCTTGATTTGATCTCAACGCCTTTTGCAATAGTTACTTCGTGCTGGCCTTGATCGCCTTGGTATTCGTATTTGCCATTAGCGCTATTAAATGTATAAGTTTGAATATCGTCTTGATAGCCAGAGAATAGGTATTTCCCCCCTTCAGATTGACTATTCATTAAGTTAAGCAGCGATTTTTGTAACTCTTTTAGTTCACTAGCAACTGAAGCTAAATCACTTTGACCTAACGAGCCATTGCCCGCTCGTATGGTTAGCATTTGCGCCTCTAAAATAGTGTCGTTCATACCTTTAAGTATGCTTTCTTCGGTTGATAAGCGACCATTTAGCTGCTTTATATTTTTAGTTAACTGCTCATTGGTTTCTATTTTATTGGTGTACAACATCCCTTGCGATATAGCGGCAGGGTTTTCAGAGGTACTCAAATACTTTTGCCCTGTATTTGCTCGCTCTAAAGCGCCTGCAACGCCCTGTTGATTGTCTAAAATTTTATTAATTTGACTTTGATACATTAAATTATTTGATAAACGCATAATTACCTCGCCGCACTCAATAAGGTGTCAAAAATAGCTCTCGCTGCTGTTAATACTTGAGCTGATGCAGCATAAGATTGCTGGAAACGCAGCAAATTAGCCGCCTCTTCATCTAAGTTTACGCCCGACAACGATTCGTACCAGGCTTCTGATTGTTGTGCTAAAGCATCAAATGCAGCACCATTGGTTTTTGCTTGACTGGTTACTACACCAACATCGGTTACTAACCCAGCATAGGCCTGATTCAATGTTTTATGATTATCAGCTGAGGCGCTCGCTACTACATTTTGACGTACTAAATCGGTGTTTTGTAAGTCAGCAAGTTTTTGACCGTTGCGGTTATCATCAAAACCGCCTTCATTAAATTCTAAATTAAAGGTATCACCTGTAGCCGGTACCCCTTCAATATTAAAGTCAAAACCATAGCCATCATAAGGAGGCCCCGCTTGCGCCAAAATATTGTTAGCAGGCGGTGTAACCGTAAACGTGGTTGTACCATTACCATCAGTAAGTTGATATTCGTTAGCATTAGCAGTTTTAACAATGCTAATAGGGCCATTTGCTAAGCCTAAAGGGTTTGTAAAACTGCCGGTAGTTACATCGCTCACATCACCCGGTGAAATAGTCCCAGTGCCTGTATTATCAAGCCCGTCTGCTGTTCTAATTGGAGAGGCCAAGGCAATGTCTTCGCCCCGACCTGTTGTCAGCGATATATTGCCTGCCGCGCCACTATTAAGTTTTACCTGAAATTGGTCACCGGCATTACCGGCTCCGGTTACGTTTAGCTCTAAACCAAACGACTCCCCGCTGGTAATAGCGGCTGAATCGATAATGCCACTGGGTGGGATAGTTGCTAAAGAGGCTGTGCCTAAAGGTTCACTTTTATTATCAATAGGCTGAATACTTACTTCGTTAGGGTTCCCCGTATAGGTGATCACAAAATCACTCGCTGGTAGTTCACTGCCTTTACCAGCTTCAACGGTTGCTGACATATTAGCTGTTCCGGTATTTGCTTGATAAACAAAAGCACTGACCGTTGGGATATCAAAAATATCTCCTCCAAGCTCACCGTTTGCATCCATTCCTAAACGGTTTTGCTGATTAAACGAATCAGCAAGCGCAATGCCCATCTGACCTATTTGATTTTGTGCAGGCACCAAAATATCGTCTCTAAATGCCAATAAGCCACCAATTTTACCTTTGAGTTTAGTGGGATCTATTTCTAGTGGAACGGCTTGGCCACCATTTACATCTAAGCGTAACTCTTTAAAATTGGCATCGGGATCGCCACTAATCGAAAACAAGTTAAATGAACCATTTTGCATAACAACCGCTTCACCTGTGCCCATAAATACTTGTTTTTCACCATTAGGGCCATCAAGTGTTTCTATATCAATTAGTTTTGATAAATCACGTATTGCTTTATCACGCTCATTGTAAGCTGAGCTCGCATCTGCTTCGTTTTTAGTGCCATGAACACCCGCAATTTCTTGATTTAACGAACTAATACTTTCGATTAACGTATTCGCCTCTTCAGAAAATATTTCTAATTGCTCATTAACCACTGCTTTTTGCTCTGAAACAATACCTGCAAGCCGGTCCATTTGATCAATCAGATTTTGCGCATCACTCATCACCAATGAACGAGCAACCGTAGATGAAGGTTGGTTAAGTGCTTCTTGCACGTTGTTAAACATCGAGTTGATACTAGTTGATAAGCTGTTTGATTTTTCTGAAAAAATTTGATCAACCCGACTCGCCTCGCTAACAAATTGATCAAAAAAGCTTTTATTTGAGGTATCTCGGTTTAATTGCTTTTGTGCAAACTCATTTAATAACCGGTACGTTTGACCGCGGCCCACCTGATTATCAATCATGGTAGTAAATTCAGTGCGCTCTCGTACATACCCTTCAGTATTAACGTTTGCGATGTTTTTACTTGTCGTTTGCAATAACTCAGAGTTTGCTCTTATTCCTGAATTAGCAATATTTAATAAATTAAACGACATGTTACTCTACTCCTTGGCGGATAACGCTTGTGGCGATATTCTTTAACTCGTTACTGTTAAGCACTCTTTTTATTTTGTCTGCATAGTTAGGGTCGGTTGCATAACCGGCTTGCTGTAAAGAGTCTAAAAATTTGTGCGGCTTTGCTGTATTGTTTAATGCATCTTGATAGCGAGGGTTCTGTGTTAAAAAATCCACAAAATCATTCACGCTATCTTTTATTGAGTCATACGCTCTAAAGCTTGCTTGCTTTTTAACTGCAGCGCCTTGCTCAAACTCTAAAGTGACCTTACTGGCTTTTTCGCCCTGCCAACTTTTATCTGACTTTATATTGAATAAATTATTTGAGCTATTGCCATCACCTTTACTGATAATATGTTTACCCCAACCAGTCTCTAATGCTGCTTGCGCAACCATAACCGCCGGATTTAAACCAATTTTCTTAGCCGCTGTTTTTGCGTGTTCCCATACGGTGCTTACAAATTCCTCAGCATTTTCAAATGTGCCAGACGCTATGTTTTGTTCGCTTTTTTCAGTTGAATCAACGAGCGGCACTTTTTCAGTGACCTTTTGGTTTTCTTGATGAGGTAAGGTGCTACCCGCACGTTGGTCACTAAAGAAATCTGACGTTGTACGAAGAACAGAGCCTGGCATAAAGTTTTTTCCATCTGGCGATAGTTGCTGCACAATTAAATCTGCAAGACCTAAAGAGCCATTTGATGAAAGCTCTGTAGCCATCTGTTGGTCGTGCATTTCTTCAAAAAACTTCACGCCACTTGCATTAAATGGGCTTTCTTTGTCTTCAAAAGCCTCATTGGCTTTACGCATACTTTTCAGTAGCATTTGGGTGAAGATAGCTTCAAATTGTGCCGCCGCTTTTTTTAACGCCGCTTTAGATGCATCGGTTGATGCATCACCGCTGTTTAAAGCATCTCGACGCAAAGAGTCTAAGTTGCCTAAATCAAAAAAGTTTTGCTTATCTAGATGATTTGTTTCCATCAGCTTTTTGACACAATAATTAATAATACCTAGTTAAATGCAATAATTGAGCCAAAAGAAGAGTAGCGATGAAAGGTTAAGGATGAAAGGTTAAGGATGAAAGGTTAAGGGTTAAAGACCCTAGGCCCTAGGGCTTAGAGTCTTATAAAACTAAATTACAACAAGCTGACCGTTAATTGCACCGGCTTCTTTAAGTGCTTCAAGAATCGCCATTAAATCGCCAGGGGCAGCGCCAACTTCATTAATAGCACGAACTAAATCATCAAGGCTTACACCTGGGTCAAATACAAAAGCACGTGAATCATCTTGATTAACGTCAATAATACTTTGTTGGGTAACCACTGTTTCCCCCTCAGCTAGAGGATTTGGCTGCGCCACATTTTGTTGCTCAGCAATGGTCACAGTAAGGCCACCATGTGTAATTGCCGCAGGTTGTAATTTTACATTTTTTCCAATAACTATAGTGCCGGTACGTGAGTTAACAATTATTTTTGCCGAAGTATCCGCAGGCTTAAACTCTAAGTTTTCAAGAGTTGATAAATACGATACACGTTGCGAGGCATCACGAGGTGCAATAACGCGAATAGAAGCTGCATCGAGTGCTTGAGCGCTATTTGGGCCGATTAAATCATTTATGGTTTTCTCTAAACGTTTAGCAGTAGTAAAATCAGGGCGGTTTAAATTAAAGGTAATATAGTCGTTTTGCATAAATGGGCTTTTAACAGCACGTTCAACCGTGGCACCATTTGGTACGCGTCCTACCGTTGGCGTATTAATCACAACGCGACTACCATCAAGGCCTTCAGCGCCTAAGCCACCTACAATTAAACTGCCTTGAGCGATGGCGTAAACATTACCATCAACCCCTTTTAGGAATGTTTGTAATAATGTACCACCGCGCAGGCTGCCTGCACTGCCAATTGATGACACGGTTATATCTATGGTTTGCCCTGGCTTTCTAAATGGAGGGAGTTCAGCATGAACAGCAACCGCTGCAACATTTTTAATTTTTGGCTTTAAACTAGAAGGTAACGTAATACCAAAACTATTGAGCATGCCTTTGAAGCTTTGTTCGGTAAAACGGCTTTGCTCACCGGTACCCGGTAAACCAACAACTAAGCCATAGCCCACTAATTGGTTTGAGCGCACCCCTTCAACCATAGATACATCTTTAATTCGCTCAGCACTGGCAGTAAATTGCCAGCCTAGTAGCACCATAAAACAAAAAACTTTAAAACCATTCATGTCGAATGTCCTCTAAAAGGGAAACAATGAGCTACTAAAGAAACGCGTTAACCAACCCGGGCTTTGTGCCTCTTGAGTTTGACCCTTACCTGAATACTGAATACGTGCATTCGCAATTCGATTAGACTCAACAGTATTATCGGCATTGACATCTTGCGGACGCACTAACCCCTCTAAGCGAATAAATTCTTCACCGGTATTTAGCGTTAGCCATTTTTCACCGCGAATCACTAAATTACCATTTGGTAATACTCGCATCACGTTAACCGAAATATCGCCAACTAGGCTGTTTGATTGATTTGATTTTGAGTCACCTTTAAACGACGCATCACTACCAACCCCAAATTGAATACTATCGCCACCAATATTAACCGGTAAACCACCTAAACCAATAACAGGATCGAGGCTAGCATCTGTTTGTTTATCTGTTTCTGTTTTAGCCGCTTTTGTGGCTTGGGTTGACTCTTGCAATTTAACCGTAATGATATCGCCTGTTCTAAGTGCTTTCTTATCGGCATATAAGTCATTCGATAACTGAGTACTGAATAAAGAGCCAGTTGCTACCACTGGCTCCATATTAGGCTCAGGATACATAGGTGCATAGTAGGGATCGTCCTGCACTACTTCATTATTTTGTGTAGATACACAACCGCTTAACAGTAAAGTCCCTACTGCAAATAACATGATATTACGCATACAATCCCCCAAGACTATAATTGTTGATTGATGTAGCTCATCATTTCATCAACCGCTGAAATTACCTTTGAGTTCATTTCGTAAACTCGCTGAGTTTCAATCAAATTAACCAACTCTTCGGTCACATTTACATTTGATGTTTCAAGTGAACCTTGAATAATTGTACCTAAGCCCTCAACCCCCGGGTTACCTTGAACAGGTGCACCACTTACTGCAGTTTCGGTATAAAGGTTTTGCCCTATAGGCTCAAGGCCCGACGGATTGATAAAATCACTAATAGTAATTTGACCAATAACCACGTTTTCGGCTTGACCTTTAATGCGAACTGACACTTCACCATCTTGAGATACGGTGATTGACTGTGCATCATCAGGCACATTCATTTCAGGCTGAACAACGTAACCGGCACCCGAAGTTACAACTCGCCCCTCACCGTCGGTGGTAAACTGACCGTTACGCGAATAGGCAATATTGCCATCAGGCTGTAAAACCTCAAAAAATCCAGGACCAGAAATCATCCAATCTAATGAATTTTCAGTGGTGAGCATGTTACCTTGGGAAAAGTTTTTCTGATTAGCGACCACTTTCGTACCCGCGCCCAACATTAAGCCTGACGGCATTTCGGTGTCTTGCGATGAGCGACCGCCTGGTTGATTAATATTTTGGTAGAGTAAGTCTTCAAAAATAGCGCGGCTTTTTTTGTAACCCACTGTACTGGCATTCGCTAAGTTATTTGATATAACCGATATATCTGTTTGTTGAGCGTCAAGCCCTGTTTTACTTATCCATAATGCTGGATTCATAATAATATCCTCACGTTATAGTTAAACGATGCGCATCAGCTGTTCTTGACGTTGATCAATCTCTTCAGCTGTTTTCATCAGTTTTACTTGTAATTCAAATTGGCGTTGATGACTGATCATATCGACCATTTCATGCACAGGATTTACATTCGATTTTTCTAATGTGCCGCCTAATACTTGTACATTGGCTGATGTTTCAACTATTTGGCCTGGTTTAGCTCTAAATAAGCCATCGTTACCCTTCTCGAGTGTAGCGTTGTTTGCATCAACTACTTTTAGCCGATCAACTTCTTCTAAAAAGTTAGCCGGTGCACCTTGAGGGCGAACTTGAATAGTGCCATCTTTGCTAAATTCAATTTTTTCAATCGGTACAGGTAATATGACTGGCCCACCTTCGCCAATAACTTGACGACCGTCGCTGGTAGTCAACATTCCTTCAGCCGTTATATTTAACGAACCCACTTTTGTATAGGCTTCATTACCAGAGGCATCCTGAACACTCAGCCATGCGTTATCACTCATAGCAATATCAAGGCTGCGACCTGTTTCAACAACACCGCCCGATGTCATGTTTGATCCTGGGCGCTCCTGCATAGCAAAAACACGAGTCGGCAAACCTTCACCGAAAGCCTGCATTGACCGTGCTTGCGCAAAATCAGATTTAAACCCAGTGGTATTCGCATTTGCCAAATTATTGGCTTTAAGAGCAAGCCCTTGCATGCTTTGTTTAGCGCCAGATGCCGCTATGTAGACCATTTTATCCATAACATCGACTCATTAAGAAATCTATGTATGAGTAAATGCAATATAAGTGCCAAATTAAATTTAAGTGTGAATAAGATTTTAGGAGAGGAATAAAAAAGGCTGCACTAAGCAGCCTTAGTAAATCAAAATATGATTATCTGATCTGAAGGATGTTCTGTTGAATAGTTGAGTTAACCTCAAGCGCACGAGAGTTTGCTTGGAAGTTACGCTGCGCACTAATCAAATCAACCAGCTCATTGGTTAAGTTTACGTTAGACTGCTCAAGAGCTGACGAATTAATGTTGCCTAGTGTGCCTGAACCTGGCTCACCCGCAATTGGTTCCCCCGAGGTCAAACTTTTTTTCCATGAAGTGTCACCTACTTGCTGCAAACCTTGTGAGTTTGAAAAGCGCACCATGGCAACTTGACCTAAGTAAGTTGAATCACCATTACTGTAAGATGCAACAACTTTGCCATCTGTACCAATATCAATACCCGCTAAGCGACCTACTGTCGCACCATCTTGCTCTAGTGCTTTCACCTCAAAGCGACTCGCATATTGAGTAGGCGTTCTATTTGCAGTACCGGCCTCATCGCGCCAATTAATCGCAATATCATCAAATTGGGCGCCATTAGATAAAATACCCGATAAATTAGCTCCGGTTAAATTAACATCAGTAAAGGTTGGACCAACATTTGGAGCACCATTAGTCGTTGCAGGCAAACCGCTAGCATCAAACCCAAAGGTACTTAGCGGGCTTGGTGTTGCTGTCGCGGCACCAGTTGCATCAAAGGGAGTTTTATCAAGCGTACCATGTACTTGCCATTCATTAGGCGCTGTTTTTACAAAAAAGAATTGTAGAACATGTGGCTCACCAAGTGAGTCATACATTGTGGTCGATGTCGAAGAGTTATAAGTAGTACTGTCTGTTGCATCAAAAGGGACAGCTATTACATCTTCTCGAGAATCGACGTTAAATGATGTATAAACGTTTGAAGTAGAGCGCGGAGAGCCCGAAGAATCTGGTATTTGTAAAGCAGATGAAGTACTAAGACTTACAGAGGTCGTATCACCACTAACTTCATCAACTGGGAAGCTTTGTAAAAAATTACCTTTAGCATCTACAACAAAGTTATCTTTATTAAGCTTAAATGCACCCGCACGCGTGTAGGTAAAGTCTTGTGCGCCTAAGTCTTGACTGGTAGCAAAATACCCCTCACCTGTGATCGCTAAATCCAGTGAATTATTAGTAAACTGCAGCGAGCCCTGATGAAACTGCTGGGCAACCATAGTGGTTTGTACACCATCACCATTTTTCGTTTTACCGGCGCTAAATACTGATGATGCGTATACATCAGCAAATTCAGCGCGAGACTCTTTAAAGCCCGTGGTATTTACGTTGGCAATATTATTGGCGGTAACATCTAAATCTTTTTGTGCGGCAGCAAGGCCTGTTAATGCAATATTGAAGCTCATAATTAACCTCTAACCTAAAAAATATTTAGCCTATTGGCTAAAAAATACATAAAATCTATTACGCGATTTCTGCGACATCAGTCAGCCTAACCGCACCTTCTTTGGTATTAATAATAATGCCGCTTGAGCCATTAATATTAACACTCTCAATATTTTTGAATGAGGCAATTGGTAAGCTAGAGAATTCGCCATCCGTACTGCCTTCAGCTTTAACATTGTATTCACCAGGAGGAAGTCGTTCACCCGCTTCGTTTTTACCATCCCATGCAAAGCGAACAGCACCTGCAGGCTGCGTGCCTAAATCAATAGTTTTAACTAATTGCCCTGATGCATCTTCAATACGAAGCGTTAAATTGTCTACCGGCTTTTCAGCAACAATCGCTCCCTTTACCTCACCCGACTCATTAAGCTCAAGTGTGTCAGACTCCAGCAGCGCTTGCTTACCAACCAATGTTGATGCTTGCAATGCTGAATTTGATGTCATCGACGCAGCTAAAGACTCAAAGTTAGAGTTTAAATTTGAGATCCCTTCAGCCATGGTAAAGTTTGTCATTTGTGCAATCATCTGATCGTTATCAGCTGGTTTGCTGGGATCTTGATATGACAACTGCTGTGTTAACAACGAAAAGAAATCTTCTTGGGTTAACGCATCACTCTCTTCTTTTTTTGGCACTTGCTTATCTTGCCAACGTAAAGAGTCCATGTAGGATGAAGAAGTACTAATATCGTTACTCATGAGCTACCCTCAGTTACCGCTGACCTAACAGCAGTGTTTTACTTAACATTTGCTTAGCTGCATCAGCAACTTGAACATTTGTCTGATAAGAGCGAGAAGCAGAAATCATATTTGCCATCTCCTCAACAACATTCACGTTGGGTTTGTAAATATATCCATTTTCATCCGCACTCGGGTGATTTGGGTTATATTCGATTTGTAGTGGTTTATTACTTTCAACCACTCCTAACACTTTTACACCAACGGCAGAGCCCTGTGGGTTGCTTGCTGACGCTGACGCTTTTGTTAGCTCCGCAGCAAATACAGGTTGTCGCGCTCGGTACGTCTCATTTTGTGAAGAGCTAATTGTATTGGCATTAGAGATATTACTTGCCGTGGTATTTAATCGCACGTTTTGCGCGCTCATACCAGAACCAGCAATATCAAACACATTATATAAACTCATAATTAGGCTCCTTGACTACCGAGGGCTTTTTTCAGGCCTTTAAATTTACCATTAAGAAACTGGACACTGGCCTGATACTCCATAGCATTCTGTGTATACAAGTTCCGTTCCACTTGTATATCAACAGAGTTACCATCACCTGTATCTGTTTGATTTGGCGTACGAAATAGTTCATTACTACCTACACTACGGGTACCACCGGCAATGTGTTTTTCATTGGTTCTTACCATGGTATTGCCGCTTAGTTGGTTGGACTTTGCCGTTTTTAATGCTGAGGCAAAGTCGATATCTTTTGCTTTATAGCCGGGCGTATCAGCATTTGCGATATTAGTAGCGAGCATTTCTGCTCTTTGCGAACGGATCAACATCGCATGCGGATGCACGCCTAATGCTTTATCAAAACTGATAGCCATAACTACCTCCAAAAAATTGACTCAGTACCGATAAAGCAATAAATGAGCCAGCAGTGAAAATAGTGATGATAAAAACAAAAAACGACGCAATAGGCGTCGTTTAGAGGAGGGATAATATATTAATGAAGGTCATTTCTTTTGATAAATGATACCAGGGTTACAACGCACCATATCAAAGTCAGTACTTAAACCAGACATAGACTCCGACGCACCTAAAAATAAATACCCCTTAGGGTTAAGTGCTTGAGAGAATTGTGCAATTATTTTGGCTTTCACCTCAGGTGAAAAGTAAATTAAAACATTACGGCAAAATATAATATCGAACTTACCCATTAAAGCGTACGAATCGAGCAAATTTAAATGCCTAAAGCTCACTTGCTTTTTCAATGAATCAACCACTTGTGCCATACCATTGCCGCTGTCTTTAAAAAACTTTTTACGACGTTCAGCAGAGAGTCCGCGAGCCAATGCCAATGCATCATATTCAGCATGTTTACACATATCAAGCATGGTATTTGATATATCTGTACCAATTATTTGTGCACCCATTTTTAAAACACCAGGGCTGCTGGATTGAAACTCAGCAACCGACATCGCTATTGAGTAGGGTTCTTGTCCTGATGAGCTCGCCGCAGACCATATTTTTAATGGCCTATTTAACGTTTTAAACTCAGGGAATAATCTGGTTTTAAGTAACTCAAACGGATACTGATCTCTAAACCATAATGTCTCATTGGTTGTCATGGCATCAACAACGGCTGCGCGCAACTGGCGCTCATGCACACCGAGAGTTTTACTTACCAATTCAGACAACGATTCAACATTAAATCGAGACATTAATGGTGCCAAACGGCTCTTTACCAAATACTGCTTATTTTCACCTAAAACAATACCGCACTGTTGTTCTAAAAATAAGCGAAATTGATCGTATTCGTTTTGCTGCAAATCTTTATTAGTCAAATCAATAACACCTATGTTTATTAATCACGATGAACCCATTTATTAACGGCTGTTGCAAGCTCGTCTGGGTTAAATTTTGCAATAAAATCATCTGCCCCTACTTTTTCAATCATCGCTTGATTGAAAACACCACTCAATGATGTGTGTAAAATCACATGCAGTGGCGCAAGTTTAGGATTAGCTTTGATTTCTGCAGTCAGCGTGTAACCATCCATTTCTGGCATTTCTACATCAGAAATGAGTAGCCCTACTCGCTCTGTAATATCATTTACGCAATCGAGCTCTGCAATTTCTTTTAATCTTATTAAAGCTTCTTTACCATTTTTAGCCAACTCAGTTGTTACACCTAATGGTTCCAATGCTCGTTTTACTTGATTTCGCGCAACAGCCGAATCATCAGCAATAAATACTATTCTCTCGCCTAAATCTTTTTGTATATTACCTTGCGAGGCAACATCATCGCTCACGGTAGTATTAACTGGGCAGATTTCGTTTAAGATTTTTTCTACGTCGAGTATCTCAACGAGCTCATTTTCAATTTCAGTGACGGCTGTTAAATAAGAATAACGACCCGCTCCTGACGGCGGTGGCATTATTTTTTCCCAGTTCATGTTAACTATACGTTCAACACCACCTACTAAGAATCCTTGCACTGTACGGTTATACTCAGCAATTATTATAAAGCCATCTTCGATGCTTTTTATTGGGCGCCCGCCTACGGCCATAGATAAATCAATCACCGAAATAGTTTGCCCACGAATATGTGCTACGCCACGGATATAAGTGTTAGATTTCGGCATGCTAGTCAATGGAGGGCATTGAAGAACTTCTCTTACCTTGAACACATTAATACCAAAGCGCTGACGCCCATTAAGCTTAAATAACAATAATTCCAAGCGGTTTTGCCCAACCAACTGTGTACGTTGGTTTACTGAGTCTAAAATGCCGGCCATTTAAATCTCCTAAGAAAACAAATATAAGGAACGATAATTGCTTTCAATTAATAAAGCGTCATAACACAACGGGGGCGTCTAAATTCTGACGCAAAATATTTATACCCTGTTTGCAACCATAAGCATAGTCGAAACATTATGAGTTTGTTAAAAAAAACCAGAAGATACAGTGTTTTTTATTTTCTTGCTAGCCTCTGCTTCGCTTTGCCACTAAAGGCACAAGTATTTAGTAAAGAGTTATTGCAAGAAATGGCTGTATCTTATGTTGCTCAAAAAGCAGTGACTACAAATGATAACAAAATACAGTTTAGCGCATTACCGCTAGATAGCCGCATTCCCGATCGCCAATGTAATTCTGAGCCTGAGCTAATAACGCCAAGTGAGCCTCCCTTTAATCGCCAAGTCACTATTCAAATAAAATGTAACGATAGTGACAACTGGGCACAGTACGTTCATGTCAGAATCACTGAATCAGCACCTGTTGTAGTTGCGACTACCAATTTAGCACGAGGTGAAGTGATTACTCCATCCCATTTAAGTATTGATATGCGCCCTGCACACTTTATCAGAGCGCAGTACCTTGAAGATCCAACGGCTCTTATTGGTAGTCGTAGCAAACGCAACATCCGTGAAGGAATGCCCGTTTTACTTAATCAAATATGTATGGTGTGCAAAGGTGATTCTGTTACAATTTATGCTAATATCAAAGGGTTAAGAGTAAAAACGACGGGTATTGCATTAGAGGATGGCACCTTGGGCGAGCAAGTAAGAGTAGAAAACAAAAAGACAGGTAAAGTTTTAAATGCGCGTGTAGATGGTGTAGAGTCTGTGCAAGTAAATATTTAATATAAATTTATGCTAAAGTATCTTTAATATATGCCGATATAAAGGCATCAGTTGGGCAATATACGGATTTTTATTATGGTCGGTCAAGTAAATAAATCAAATCAACAACCGAGTGTTTTAACAAACACTCAACAGCAAAAAGTTGATTTAAAAAGAGATAATGCAAATACACAGGCGGCACAAACGCCTTCACCTAAAGCTGCCAGCGATTCGGTGAGCTTAACACCGCAAGCTAAGCAATTAAAATCGTTACAAGAGAAAGCGCAGCAGTCTTCTGGTTTTGATAGCAACAAAGTTGCTGAGCTTAAAAAAGCGATTACTGAAGGTAATTATCAAATCGACAGTGAGAAGCTTGCCAAAAACTTAGCAGACTTTGAGTTTAACGTTTATGGCTGATCACAATAGTTTAATTACAATTAAACTAAATGAGCAAATTACTTGCTTAACAAAACTGAGCGAGTTACTCACTCAGGAGCTTACTGCGATTGCATCTCGAAGAGGTGAAGGTTTAAAAGAAATTGCCCAACAAAAAATGTCTTTTTTAACCAGTATAAGTACCCTTGATAAAGAACTCAGCAAACTGATTGCCAGTAATGATCAGCAAACAGATGAAAACGCTGACTTAATAAAGCTAACTCGAGAAAAGCTTGAGCAGTGTCAAAAACAAAATGAAGTTAACGCTCACGCAGCGCATCAAGCGCAGTTAAGTGTAAAGCAATTAAAGGGTATTTTAATTGGCGCACCTTCGTCTATGACCTACGATCAAGCCGGTAGCGTAGTTAATACTGACAACAGCATTGTGCGTAACCTAAAAGCCTAAAGAATACTCATAAAAAAACGCCTAAACGATTATTCGTTTAGGCGTTTTTTTATGATTAATAATTTGTCGGTTAGTAATAACTTGTCACTTAGTAATAAGTGACCTTTTTCACTTCCCGTGGTTTTATCTCACCGATGTACAAGTCGTGTACGCGCTTCATATTAAGCTCAAGCTCAGTAATATACATATCATTAACAGCATAAGTTTTTATAATTTGCGCGCCTTTTATAATACCTTGCACTTTACTCTGTAAATAATCATCTTGGGCAACAGAGCCTGCGACGGTTGTGCCTGCGGTAATTTTTTGCCCGTACACTTGTTCCGTTAGTTCGCGGTATGCCTCTAGCTTGGAGGCTTTAATTGCCATAAGCTGTTTTTGAGTGTCATTACTTCCCGACTGCAAACTAATAGGCGCGTACCCTATTGCTTTTAATACAGGGTAATTATTTGGCTCAACATATTTATATTCAACGTGCTTATCAAATATATTGCTACAACCGCTTAACGTTAAGCAGCCTAATGTGATCATTAATGGCATTACTCGCATCATACAGGGCCTTTAAAAACTAATTAAACTCAGTTATGCACGTTTAATGCCAGTGATACCTATATTCTGTAACAACAAATAATAGTGGTACATTACTTGCTGAGACTCATTAACGCTAACGTTTAATTGGAGTAAGAGTATGAAGTCGTTTTTAAAAGCAGTATTGGCAGGATTAAGCACCACTGCTGTATTAACGTTTTCACCTTTTACTCACGCTCAGTGGTATGAGTCTACAGGCCATGCGGTTATTCAAAATAGCGACATTCCCGGTGCAAAGGCCGCTGCAATAAAAGATGCGATTACCCAAGCCCTTGTATTCTCTGGTGCGCGGGTGAGCTCGGTGCAAACGCTTGTTGATGGTGTTTTAACCCAAGATCAGCTAAAAATAAGTAGCCAAGGCGAAATTCAAAAAATAGAGCTTGTCAGTGAAAACCGCAGTAGTGATGAGTTTGCAATTACCTTACGCTTAGATATCTTTGCGCAAACAGAGCAATGTCCACAAAGTAACTTTAATAAGTTTATAGCTGTCACGCAAAGCCAATTAACAAATCGTGAACAAGCGAGAATGGGTCAAATATTTGACATTAACAAAGCAGTCAGTAAAAACATTTATACCTCGTTGCAAAAATCCAAAATGAGTGCAATACCCGTTGCCTATTTCAACAAAGCTATAAAGGTTGATACCTACTTTAATCAACAGCATGACTATTCAAACAGTCAGTTAGAAGAAATTTCATCACGCAGCAACGCGCAATATGTGCTGTTAAGTCAAATAACCAGTTTATCTACCAGCGATAAACTCAATAGCGACTATGCATTTTGGCAAGATGAAAGCTATCAGCGCCACTACCAAATAGAGTTTAGCTTATTTAATGGCACCACTTATGAGCCTTTATGGCAAAATAGCTATCAAAGCCAAGCAATTTGGCCATTTGAAAAAACAGCCATTATTGATGTAAATAGTAATCGGTTTTGGCAATCACCTTTTGGCCAAAGCATTAGTGATATAAACCAAACCTTAAGTTACGACCTACAAGCTGCCATGGCCTGTCTACCTACTCAAGGTAAAATAATGCATATGGAAAACAATAAATTAGTGATTAATTTAGGTAAGGCTCATGGCTTAGAAAAAGGCCAACAACTGAGTATTGCCCATCATAATTATTTAACCGACGCACAAGGCAACACTATGCCGCATACCATCACTACACTTAACCGTATACGAATTGAACAGCTTTATCAGCACAGCGCTATTGCCGTTAGTATTAATGATCAGCCTTTGCCGGGCGTACAAATTAATGACATTGTAGAAATTGCCGAGCAATAGCCGCATGTCAAATGCTAAAGCGCCTCGCTTAGTTTAGCCCTTAAATTAGAGTGGGCGCTTAACCACTGAGCCAATTGCTCAACCCCAGATAAGTGCGGGTAATGCTTTCTACATGCAAATACAATATTACGTTGTTGATTAGGAAAAATAGGCAAATAATGAATACCCACTCGTGGTATTGCTGCAAGTTTTGGCACAAATGTAATTCCATCATCCATCGCCACCAGCGCTAATAAAGTCTCAAGGCTATTTCCTTGATACTGGCTGGAAACATCGACCCCTGCCGAAAAACAAAACTGCTGGGCTTGATCTTTAAAGCAATGGCCATCACTTAACATTAGTAGGTTGCAACCTTGCAGGTCTTGCAGTGCCACTTTTTTATGCTTACACAATGCGTTATCGCTTGATACGGCAACTAAAAAGTCTTCTTTATATAAATCAATGGTATGGTAACTTTTAAGTTCAGGTACATCCGCTAAAATTGCAAAGTCGACTTCACCACTTTCTAGCGCAGCTAAAATAGTGGTTGTTTGCATTTCAGTAAACGAAAACTGGCTATTTATAAACGCTGCTTTCATTGATGTTAGTAGCGTGGGTAATAAATAAGGCGCAATCGTTGGAATAATACCAATGGTAAGCTTACCCTGTAGTGGTTCATTAGATGTTGCTGCCAGCTCTTTTAATATTTGTGTTTGCTCTAAAACGACAGCTATTTGTGTCAATAAACGTTCACCTTTGGCAGTTAAGGTAACGTGCTTGGTAGAGCGATCAAAAATAATAACACCCAATTCTTGCTCAAGCTTTTTAATTTGCCCGCTTAAAGTAGGCTGGCTTACAAAACAGGCATCGGCCGCTTTACGAAAATGCTTATAGTGGGCAACCGCTTTGACATACTCTAAATCTTTTAAGTTCATATTCACACTCAACCTGATAGTTTACATCTATCAGTTTAATACAAACAAACGATTGGAACTATATTTAAATACTCGCCATAATGGCTATCAACAAATCAAGAGGAACTAAAAAACATGTTAAACAATATTGAAGGTCAAACAATCCCAAACGTAACATTCGCAACGCGTCAAAACGACGAATGGAAATCAGTAACTACAGACGACATTTTTAAAGGTAAAACGGTTGTTGTATTTTCACTACCAGGTGCATTTACACCTACGTGTTCATCAACGCACTTACCACGCTATAACGAACTAGCTGGCGTACTTAAGCAAAATGGCGTTGATGACATTGTTTGTGTATCAGTAAACGATACGTTTGTAATGAACGCATGGGCTGAACATCAAGAGGCGCAAAACATTACCTTACTACCAGATGGTAACGGTGAATTTACCGACGGCATGGGCATGTTAGTTGATAAAAACGATTTAGGTTTTGGCAAGCGCAGCTGGAGATACTCTATGCTGGTTAAAGATGGCGTAGTAGAGAAAATGTTTATTGAGCCAGATTTACCAGGCGACCCATTTGAAGTATCAGACGCTGACACTATGCTTGATTACATCAACCCAACTCAAGTAAAACCAGAAGCAGTTACTCTATTTACTAAGCCTGGCTGTCCTTTCTGTAAAAAAGCAAAAGAGCTACTTACAGCTAAAGGCTTTGCATTTGAAGAAATCGTAATGGGCGCTGGCGCATCACTTACCAGCCTTAAAGCTGTATCGGGCCGTGAAACCGTACCACAAGTATTTATTGGCGGTAAGCACATTGGTGGCTCAGACGACCTAGAAAAATACTTTGCTTAATTAAGTAAATAAAACAGGGGCTGCAACGCCCCTGTTTACTAAAGGAAAAACACTATGAAAGAATTGCAAACCGACGTTGTTGTTATAGGTGCAGGTACCGCTGGTTTAAGTGCCTATCGTAATGCTAAACAATTTACTCAAAACGTACTTATGATTGAATCTGGCCCATACGGTACAACCTGCGCACGTGTTGGTTGCATGCCAAGTAAATTATTGATTGCCGCAGCAGAAGCCGCCCATTCAATAGAAATGGCCCCTGCCTTTGGTGTTCACAGCTCAAAACCGGTTATTGACGGTAAAGCCGTTATGGCACGAGTAAAAAGTGAGCGCGATCGCTTTGCAGGATTCGTAGTAGAAGCGGTAGATGAAATACCTAGCGAAGATAAAATTCGTGGCTATGCACAATTTTTAGACGCCAACCGCGTACAAATAGACGACCACACCATTATTACTGCCAAACGTTTTGTAATTGCAACGGGTTCACGCCCTTCTTACCCAGGCGTATTTAATAACTTTGGCGACCGACTGATTATAAATGACGATGTATTCGACTGGGATGATTTACCAGAATCAGTAGCCGTATTTGGCCCTGGCGTTATAGGCCTTGAAATTGGCCAAGCGTTGCACAGATTAGGAGTAAAGGTAAAACTATTTGGCGTAGGTGGTGCCATAGGCCCATTAACCGACCCCGTGGTTAAAGATTACGCTAACACTGTATTTGCAGAAGAATTTTATGTTGATACCGACTCAAACGTATCAGACATGAAAAAAGTAGGTAATAAAGCAGAGCTAACCTATACCGACAAGCAAGGTGTTAAACATACTGAGCAGTTTGACTATGTACTGGCTGCAACTGGGCGAGTACCAAACACCGATAAGCTAGGGTTAGAAAATACCGGCATAGACCTCGATGAACGTGGCGTACCAACGGCCGATGCCCATACTATGCAATGTGGCGACTCACACATATTTATAGCCGGTGATGCCAGTAACATGATCCCACTGCTTCACGAAGCATCTGATCAAGGAACAATCGCAGGGCAAAACGCAGGCCGTTATCCTCAAGTGCGTGCTGGTTTACGTAGAGCTAAAATTGCCGCTGTGTTTAGCGACCCACAAATAGCCATGGTTGGTGAAAGCTTTAAAGAAATTAGCGAACGATTAGGAAGCTGTGACTGCTTTGAAATAGGCGAAGTCAGCTTTGAAAACCAAGGCCGTAGCCGCGTTATGCTAAAAAACAAAGGGCACATGCGTGTGTATGCCGAGCACGGTACCGGCTTATTTTTAGGTGCTGAATTTATTGGCCCACAAGCAGAGCACATAGCACACTTACTTGCATGGGCTGTACAAAACAAAATGACTGTACCACAAATGCTAGATATGCCTTTTTATCACCCTGTTATTGAAGAAGGTCTACGCACTGCACTGCGTGATTTAAACGCTAAATTAAAATTTGGCCCAGACATTCTTAACCATTGTATGGAATGTGGCCCAGGCGCATAACACATCACTAATACACACTTGCTACTCAAAGCCAAAACTGTTGTTTTGGCTTTTTTGTGTTAAATTTTTGTATATAAAAAACAAGTTAAGCTGTTACACTGAGATTAATAAATAAACAAAGATGGACCCACAATGAGCAACAATAAACATAGACTCGTCACTCGCAGCGATTTTGATGGCCTAGTGTGTGCCGTATTACTAAAAGATTTAGACTTAATTGATGACATTTTGTTTGTGCACCCAAAAGATATGCAAGACGGAAAAATAGCCATCACCAGCAACGACATCACCACTAACCTCCCCTATGTTGCAGGGTGTCATATTGCGTTTGATCACCACTTGAGCGAAACCGTTCGTAACGCAAGCGATATTAAAAACCACATTATTGACCCCGAAGCGCCCTCTGCAGCACGCGTTGTTTTTGACTATTATGGTGGCGCTGAAAAATTCCCAAACATTTCAACTGAAATGATGGAAGCGGTCGATAAAGGGGATTCTGCACAATTTTCAAAAGACGAAATTTTAAACCCAACAGACTGGGTACTGATGAACTTTATTATGGATGCGCGCACAGGACTTGGCCGTTTTCGCGAATTTAAAATTTCCAATTACCAGTTAATGATGAAGTTAATTGACGCCTGTAAAGATCACAGTATTGAACAAATACTAGCAATGGAAGATGTTGCCGAGCGTGTTGCTTTGTACCACGAGCACAACGCACAAGCTAAAGAACAAATAGACCGCTGCTCAGCAGTTCACGACAACTTAGTGGTACTGAATTTAACCGAAGAAGAAACCATTTACGCCACTAACCGCTTCGTTATTTACGCCATGTTCCCCGAATGTAATATCTCAATACATAAAATGTGGGGGCTTAAAAAGCAAAACGTGGTGTACGCCATTGGTAAATCAATCACCAACCGTAGCTCAAACACCAATGTGGGCGAGTTATGCCTTAAATATGGCGGCGGCGGCCATTTAAATGCTGGTACTTGCCAAGTAGAAACCAGCAAAGCCGAAGAAGTACTGAGTGAGCTGATTGCTACAATTACCAGTGATGGTTAAGTTATAACTTCGGGGTTCGGGGTTCGGGGTTCGGGGTTCGGGGTTCGGGGTTCGGGGTTCGGGGTTCGGGGTTCGGGGTTCGGCAAAGTATTTTATAAAGCGGGCTAATTGATAGCTCGCTTTTTTATTATGCAGAATTTAATGGTAGGTTACTTTGAGCAAAAGCGAACAATTAAAAATTTTAATGTCTGAAGCCCTGATTTGATAATCCTTTTTTTCTTCACCACTTTACTTCATTACTTTGTTTAAGCCATTTATCAAGTACAGTCTCTAATTTAGCTAATTG